>NZ_MACM02000192.1:0-86015 GCF_001675465.2 Pseudomonas sp. AU12215 | reverse complement strand
CTTCCGRKCTGAACTCCTCGACAAGGCCGCCGCCGACAGCCAGGGCAAGCTCACCCTGATCCGCAGCCGCGACGACCTGACCCGCTACCTCGCTGCCTGGCAGAAGGACCCGAAGCGCCTCGCCGGCGTGCTCGCCACCGAAGGACTGCACCCGCTGGAAGGCAAGCTGGAGAACATCGACCGCATGTACGATGCGGGTTTCCGCATCATGGGCCTGACTCACTTCTTCGATAACGAGGTCGGCGGCTCCGCCCATGGCCTGAAGAAAGGCGGGCTGACCGAGTTCGGCCGCCAGGTCGTCCCGCGCCTGGAAGAAAAGAAAATGCTGATCGACCTGGCCCACGCCTCGCGTCCGCTGATCGACGACGTGCTGGCCATCGCCAAGCGCCCGGTGATCGTCTCCCACACCGGTGTCGCGGGCACCTGCCCCGGCCCGCGCAACCTGACCGACGCGCACCTGCGCGGCATCGCCAACACCGGCGGGGTGATCGGCATCGGCTACTGGGACGGCGCGGTCTGCGAGACATCCGTGGACGCCATCGTCAAGGCGATGCGCTACGCGGCCGATAAAGTGGGCGTCGAGCACATCGCGCTGGGCTCCGATTTCGACGGTGCGGTGAACGCGCCCTTCGACACCACCGGCCTGGCACAGCTGACCCAGGGCCTGGCGAAGGCCGGTTTCAGCAACCAGGACATCGCCGCGATCATGGGCGGCAACGTGCGCCGGCTGCTGCTGGAGAGCCTTCCGTAGGCCAAGTCAATAGGCAGGATGCCCGTGGCACTTCGCCCTGCGGGCATCTTGCATTACACTGGCGGCCGTTCATTCCTTAACCAACACGAGACAGCCGTGCTTAAAGCACTCAAGAAAATCTTCAGCAAGGGCGACGGCGAGCAACCCGTGGCCACGCCAGCGGCCCCCGCTCCCGCCGCAGAAAAGCCCGCCCAGAGCGGTGAAAGACGTCCGCGCAAACCGCGCAACCCGCGCCCGGAAGGCGAATCCGCGGAGAAACCGGCCCGCGGCCCGAAGAGCGACAAACCCCGCGCCGAGCGTTCCGACAAAGGTGAACGTGGCGAAAAACGCGACCAGGCAGCCAAGGCCGAGCCCGCAAAGACCGAAGGCGCCGACAAGCCCCGCGAGCCCAGGGCCGACAAGCCGCGCCGCGAACGCAAGCCGCGCCCGCCGGTGGTCGATAACTGGAAGCTGGAAGACTTCGTCGTCGAGCCGGCCGAAGGCAAGACCCGTTTCCACGACTTCAACCTCGACCCGCGTCTGATGCATGCCATCCATGACCTGGGCTTCCCCTACTGCACGCCGATCCAGGCGCAGGTACTGGGCTTCACCCTGCGCGGCCAGGACGCCATCGGCCGTGCCCAGACCGGCACCGGCAAGACCGCCGCGTTCCTCATCTCGATCATCACCCAGCTGTTGCAGACCCCGCCGCCCAAAGAGCGCTACATGGGCGAGCCGCGTGCGCTGATCATCGCGCCGACCCGCGAACTGGTGGTGCAGATCGCCAAGGATGCCGTCGGTCTAGCCAAGTACACCGGCCTGAACGTCATGAGTTTCGTCGGCGGCATGGACTTCGACAAACAGCTCAAGACCCTGGAATCGCGCTTCTGCGACATCCTCGTGGCAACCCCAGGCCGCCTGCTGGACTTCAACCAGCGCGGCGAGGTGCACCTGGACATGGTCGAGGTGATGGTACTGGACGAAGCCGACCGCATGCTCGACATGGGCTTCATCCCGCAGGTCCGCCAGATCATCCGCCAGACCCCTTACAAGGGCGAACGCCAGACCCTGCTGTTCTCCGCCACCTTCACCGACGACGTGATGAACCTGGCCAAGCAGTGGACCGTCGACCCGGCCATCGTCGAGATCGAGCCGGAGAACGTCGCCAGCGATACCGTCGAGCAGCACGTCTACGCCGTTGCCGGCAGCGACAAGTACAAGCTGCTGTACAACCTGATCGCGCAGAACGACTGGACCCGCGTAATGGTCTTCGCCAACCGCAAGGACGAAGTGCGGCGCATCGAGGAACGCCTGACCAAGGACGGCATCAGCGCCGCCCAGATGTCCGGCGACGTGCCGCAGCACAAGCGCATCAAGGTCCTGGAAGGCTTCCGCGAGGGCAAGATCCGCGTGCTGGTCGCCACCGACGTCGCCGGCCGCGGCATCCATGTCGACGGCATCAGCCACGTGATCAACTTCACCCTGCCCGAGGATCCGGACGACTACGTGCACCGCATCGGCCGTACCGGCCGCGCCGGCAGCACCGGTACGTCCATCAGCTTCGCCGGCGAGGACGATGCCTTCGCCCTGCCGCCGATCGAGGAACTGCTGGGCCGCAAGATCAACTGCGAGATGCCCCCCACCGAGCTGCTCAAGCCGGTTCCGCGCAAGCACTGATCCGCCGCTGCACCAGCTTTCTGCTCCAAAACAAGGCGAAGCCACCTGGCTTCGCCTTTTTTGTTTCCATCGACGTTACGTCCGGTGACGTCACCCCTCTCCTCCGCTGAAACACACGCCGGTCCCCGCGCCAGAGCCTCGCGTTTTTCCCGCCGGACCCGCTGGGACGACCGTGCGGGATTCCCCGCAAACAATGGCACCGCGCCATCCCTGTCACGAAATCAGCCCCGCCCCGGCCATTTCCGCTCAGTTTTATTTACAGACGTAAAAAAATTCGCACGCTTCTTGCAAAGCACGCGAGAACAATTCCAAGAACTCGTCGGAATCCTCCCATGCCCTTGCGCGCCAAACTTGCTCTGAGTTTCCTCTCGGTCGGCCTGATCCCCGTCCTGGTGATGGCCATCGTGGTCTATCTCCAGGCCAGCCGGGCCCTCGAAGAACAAAGCCTCAACGCCCTGGAGGCGGTCGCCAGCATCAAGCAGCGACAGCTGATGGACGCCTGGAAGGCCCGCAACGACCAGCTCAGCAGCCTCGCCACCAACCTGGGCAGCAACTACGCCGGGCTGGACAGCGAGTCCCTGGTCACCACAGCCAACTACGACCGCCCGGTGTTCGAGAACTTCATCAAGACCTTCGGTTACCGCGAACTGCGCCTGGTGGCCGGTGACGGCAAGGTGGTGTTCAGCCTCGGCCGCGGCGTCGACTACCAGCAGAACATCGGTGATCCGCAATGGCGCGACACCGCTTTCGGCACGTTCATCCGCACCGCGCTGGACAGCGGCAAGGCCAGCATCAGCGACCTGGAGCAGGCGCCCAACGACCAGCAGCCGGTGCAATGGCTGGCCGCGCCGATCAAGGACAACGGCAAGCTGCAACTGCTGCTGGTGCTCGAGCTGCCGCTGGCGGCGATCAACGAGGTGATGCAGAACCGCCAGGGCCTGGGTGAAGCCGGGGAAACCTATCTGGTAGGCGGCGACGGCAGCCTGCGCTCGGACTCGGTGCGCTTTGCCGACCACCACGTACGCCGCGACAAGGAGACACCCACCAGCCTGCCCGGCGAGGCCATCGCCAAAGCCCTGGCCGGCGAACAGGGCCGGCTCGCCGAGGTTGGCCTGAGCAACGAACCGGCACTGAAGTCCTTCGTCCCGCTGAACCTCGACGGTGTGCACTGGGCACTGGTGGCGGAAATGGACCAGGCCCAGGCCTTCGCCCCGGTGCGCAAGCTGATGTGGCAAATCCTCGTGCTCGGCGTCCTGACCCTGCTCGGCGTCGCAGCCGGCACCTGGCTGGTCAGCCGCAGCGTGATGCGCCCGCTGGGCGGCGAACCAGCGAGCATGGCGGCGCTGGCCCAGCGCCTGGCCAACGGCGAGTTGCGCCTGAGCGACGATGCCAGCGCCAGCAGCGGCCTGATGCAGGCCCTGCGCGAAATGACCACGGCCTGGCGCCAGGTGGTCGAGCGCCTGCGCCAGGCCAGCGAGGCCGTGGGCGATGCCAGCGGCGACATCCTCGACGCCGCCGGACGCACCAGCAACCACCTCGACCAGCAGCAGGAAGCGCTGGAAATGGTGGTCAGCGCCGTCGACCAGATGGCCGCCACCGTGCAGGAAATCGCCGGCAGCGCCAGCCGCAGTGCCGACGGCAGCGCCGCCGCGCGCCAGGCCTTCGTCGCCATGCAGGGTACCCTGCAGCACATGATCGGCCGCCAGGACCAGTTGCTGGTCGGCCTGCGCCAGGCCGACGGCGTCGTGCAGACCCTGGCTGGCGAAAGCCAGCAGATCGGCTCGGTGCTCGATGTGATCCGCTCCATCGCCGAGCAGACCAACCTGCTCGCCCTCAACGCCGCCATCGAAGCCGCCCGCGCCGGCGAGGCGGGCCGTGGTTTCGCCGTGGTCGCCGACGAGGTGCGCAGCCTCGCCCAGCGCACCCGCAGCGCCACCGACGAGATTGTCGCCATCGTCGGCAGCCTCGGCGACTCCTCCGTCCAGGCCCAGTCGAGCATGAGCGGCGCCAGCGAACAGGCGCACACTCTGGAGCAGGACACCCAGGCGGTGATCGAAGCCCTCGGCGCACTGGACGAGTCCCTGCAGGGCGTGCACGCCATGGCCTTCCAGATCGCCGCCGCCGCCGAACAGCAGGCCGCGACGACCCAGGAAGTGAACCAGCACATGCACCGGCTGAGCGACATGACCGTGGAAAACCGCAAGACCGCCGCGCATACCCGCGACTGTGGCGAACACCTGCGCCGCGTGGCAGGCAGCCAGGAAGAGCTGGTGGCGCAGTTCAAGCTGTAAACCCGAGCGTCGCACCTTTTAGGAGCGAGCAAGCTCGCTCCTAAAAGGTGCCCATCCGACCAGGCGCGCTTGTCGATAAAGACAATAGAGTCCAGAATGGAAAAATAAATCCACTTCTGGAGTCCCGCCATGTCCGCCGCCACGCCTTTCACCCTCAACCAGGCCGACGCCGAACGCCTGCTGGAACAGGTCGACGTGCTCCAGGCCATGCGCGACATGTTCGTCGAACTGGCCGCCGGCAGCGCCGTGCAACCCGCGCAACAGTTGGTGGAGTTCCCCAACGGCGGCGGCGACTTCATCAACTACCTGGGCGTGCTGGCCTCGCAGAAGGTCTATGGCGTGAAGACCTCGCCGTACATCGTGCGCCAGCCCAAGTCGCTGGTGACCGCGTGGAGCCTGCTGATGTCCATGGAGAGCGGCCAGCCGCTGCTGCTGTGCGACGCCGGCAGCCTGACCACCGCGCGCACCGCCGCCACCACTGCCCTGGCGGTACAGGAACTGGCCCGCGCGGACGCCAAGCGCCTGGCCATCGTCGGCAGCGGCCCGGTAGCCCGCGCACACCTGCGCTACGTCGCCGGCCTGCGGGACTGGCAGAGCATCCGCGTCTACTCGCCGAACCTGAACGCCGGCGTGCTGGCCCAGTTCGGCGCCATCGATTCCCGCGCAGAACCCGCCACCAGCGTCGAAGCCGCCGTGGCCGACGCCGATGTGGTGCTGCTGTGCACCTCGTCCGGCACCCCGGTGCTCGATCCGTCGATCCTGTCCAAGCCGGCGCTGATCACCTCCATCAGCACCAACGTCGCTCGCGCTCACGAAGTCCCGCCGCAGTCGCTGTCGCAGATGGACGTGTACTGCGACTACCGCGCCACCACCCCGGCCTCCGCCGGCGAAATGCGTCTGGCCCGCGAGGAGCACGGCTGGGATGGCAACATCCTCGGCGACCTGCCGGAGTTGGTCAGCGCTCGCGCCGCCAAGCCGGACTACCAGCGCCACGCCTTCTTCCGCTCCATCGGCCTGGGTCTGGAAGACGTCGCCCTGGCCAATGCGCTCTACCATCTGCAACTGAAGAACGCCTGAGCCGGAGACGAACATGATCGAAGTCGACTTCCTCATCATCGGCGGCGGCATTGCCGGCGCCTCCACCGGCTACTTCCTCTCCCGCCACGGCAAGGTCGCCGTGCTGGAGCGCGAGTCCCACGCCGGCTACCACTCCACCGGCCGCTCGGCAGCGCTCTACACCGTCGCCTACGGCACGCCGCAGGTACGTGCGCTGACCGCCGCCAGCCGTGCCTTCTTCGACAATCCGCCGGAAGGCTTCGTCGAACACCCGATCCTCACCCCGCGCGGCGAGATGACCGTGGATTTCGAAGGCAACCCGGAGGAACTCCAGCGCCAATATGAGAGTGCAAAGGCGAGCGTGCCGCAGATGCGCCTGCTCAGTGCCGATGAAGCCTGCGCCATCGTCCCCGTGCTGCGCCGGGAAAAAGTCCACGGCGCGATGCTCGACCCCAGCGCCGCCGACATCGACACCGATGGCCTGCTGCAGGGCTACCTGCGCGGCATCCGGCGCAACGGCGGCAGCGTGCAACTGGACAGCGAAGCCCTGGAAATCAACCGTATTGGCAACGCCTGGGAAGTACGCTGCGCGCAGCAGACCTACCGCGCGCCGGTGCTGGTCAACGCCGCCGGCGGCTGGTGCGACAGGATCGCCGAGTTGGCCGGCGCCGCCCCTCTGGGCCTGACGCCCAAGCGCCGCGCCGCCTTCCTGTTCAGCCCGCCGGAGGGTGTGGACAGCCACGCCTGGCCGGTGCTGGTCAGCCTGGACGAATCCTTCTACTTCAAGCCCGACGCCGGCATGCTGCTGGGCTCACCGGCCAACGCCGACCCGGTGGAACCCCACGACGTGCAGCCCGAAGAGCTGGACATCGCCATGGGCATCTACCAGATCGAAGAACACACCACGCTCAGCATCCGCCGCCCAAGCCACACCTGGGCGGGGCTGCGTTCGTTCTTTGCCGACGGCGACCTGGTGTCCGGCTACGACCCGGCCACGCCCGGCCTGTACTGGGTCGCCGGCCAGGGTGGCTATGGCATCCAGACTTCGGCCGCCATGGGCGAAGCCAGCGCCGCGCTGATCCGCCATGAAGCCCTGCCGGAGCACCTGGCCCGCCACGGCCTGAGCGCCGAGATGCTCTCCCCGGCACGCCTGCTGGCCAAGTGAGCCGTCGCCCGTGACAGCCCGCGGGCGCTTGCGGCACACTCGCCAGCGCCCGCTTCATCGCCTTCGAGAGCCTTGCCCATGACCGCCGCTGATCCGCTGGACAACTACAAGGCCATCGCCGACGCCATCGCCGCGCTGTTCTTCCCCCACGCCGAAGTGGTCATCCACGACCTGCGCAACCAGCGCGTGGCGTACCTGGCGAACAACATCTCCAAGCGCGAGATTGGCGACGATTCGGCGCTGGAAGACATGCTCGAAGGCGGCCACGACGAACGCAACATCGGCCCCTACGAGAAGCTCAACTGGGACGGCCAGAAGATCCGCTCCATCAGCACCGTGCTGCGCGACGCCAGGGGCGAACCGCTGGCAGTGCTGTGCATCAACCTCAACATCACCCTGTTCGAGACCGCCAAGGCGGCGCTCGACCTGTTCCTCTCCTCGAACAAGATTGTCCCGCAGCCGGACGCTCTATTCCGCGATGACTGGCAGGAGCGCATCAACACCTTCCTCCATGCCTGGTTACGGCAGCGCCAGCTGAGCCTCTCCACCCTCAGCCGTGATCACAAGCGCGAGCTGGTCCTGGCTCTTCACGCGGAGGGCGCGTTCAAGGGCAAGAGCGCGGCGAACTACGTGGCCAATGTGCTGAACATGGGGCGGGCGACGGTGTACAAGCACCTGAAGGAGTTGAAGGAGGAGGTGTGAGCCGACTCCTTACCCGCGTTTTTCGCTCCGGTTCGCGAGCAAGCTCGCTCCTAACGAGAGTCCGTCCCGATCCAGCTTTGGCTTTGACTTCTAAAAATCTTCCAGAGAAATATCCGCGCACTCCGGACTGCCCCGTTCAACGAGGGAATTTTTCGCCTAAGCGAAAAACCGGATGTCCGGGGCAAGACTTTTTGGTTCCTTTTGTGGCGTTTGACAAAAGGGACTCGCCCGAGGGGGCGAAACAAGAAGTTCCCGCGCACACCGAAGCGGCGCAAATACACCCATCCCAACGAAAAGACCGCGCACGGGACAGCATGGGTATCGCTTCGCTCCCCCCATCCTACGAAGAGCATTTCGGCGCAACGAAAAAGGCCGCCCGAAGGCGGCCTTAGCTGCAACTCAACGGGCAAATCAGTCCCCGTAGATATCACTCTTGAAGTACTTGCCTTCGATTTCCTTGTACTTGCCGCTGGCGCGCAGTGCGTCGATGGCGGCGTTCAGTTGGCCGACCAGTTCGGTATTGCCCTTGCGCACCGCGATGCCGGCGCCTTCGCCGAAGTATTTCGGGTCCTTGAACTCCGGACCGATGAAGGCGAAGCCCTTGCCGCGCGGGGTTTCCAGGAAGCCGATTTCGAGCGGGATGGAGTCGGCGAAGGTGCCGTCCAGGCGACCCGCCAGCAGGTCCAGGTAGATCTCGTCCTGGCTGGTGTAGCGCACCACGTTGGCGCCGGCCTTGCCCAGCACTTCGGTGGCGAAGCGGTCGGCGGTGGAGCCGCGCTGCACGCCGATGTTCTTGCCCTTGAGCTGGCTGAACTGCTCGTCCAGCGGCGAGCCTTCCTTCATCACCAGGCGGCCCGGGGTGAAGTAGTACTTGTGGGTGAAGTCCACCGAGTGCTTGCGCTCTTCGGTGATGGTGATGGAGGACAGCGCGGCGTCGATCTTGCGCACCTTCAGCGAGGGGATCAGGCCGTCGTATTCCTGCTCGACCCACTGGCATTTGCGCTTCATCTCTTCGCACAGCGCATTGCCGATGTCGTAGTCGAAGCCGGCGATGCCGCCTTCAGGGGTCTTGTAGGCGAAGGGCGGGTACGCCGCCTCGATGCCGATGCGCAGCGGCTTGTCGTCGGCGTGGGAGAAGGTGGCGAAAACGGCCAGCATCAGGCCGCCCAGCAGGGCTTTGCGATTCATCGATGAACTCCGTGGCATGTTCGGTGACAGGGCCGGGCGGCCGGCCGCTGCGTCTTGGCAGAGAAGTATCGGTGTCTTGTGATTCGTCCAGGGGCGCAACGTGGCGCGTTGCAGCGGCATTGCCTTGCCCTGACCCAGGCGACCAGCTTGTTATCGTTCGTCCACGCGCACTGGCGCGTAAACTTAAAATCCAATCTGGACTAAAAAGTACACAACGTCAATCGCCCTGCGACCGCACGGCACACTCCCTTTTGCGACCGCAGCCCTACTCCTTCGGAGGAATGTCGCGCGCTGGGCTACAGCCTTAGTCTGGGAAGCGTTCCAAGGCGATCCGAGGAGGATTCGAAACGATTCTTTCGCATGATTTACCGTAGCTTCCACGGTTATACCTTTGGCAGATGCCCAGAGCCCCCGCGATACGCTCATGTCGCAGGGGCTTTTCTTTTGTTTGGAGTAAAGCGCTGCGCTTGAAAACCTGGAGCAAGGGCCGCCCTCACCCCAACCCTCTCCCAAGGGGAGAGGGGGCTGATCGGCGTGGAGGCAGAGTTCAGCGTTAGCTGGCGATGGATGCAAGCAAGGCAAAGGGCGGGCGCAAGGCCCGCCAAGGGAGGTCTGTTTCAGCCGCCGCTGAGGTTCATGAAGCGCAGCACCTGCACGTCGCCAACGGTGAATTCGTGGCGGGCCGGCTTGCGCTGCAGGGCGCCGCGCAGGGCCTCGAGAACGGGCTCGTCATGCAGCGGATGGCGGCGCAGCAGGCCGCGCAGGTCCAGGGAGTTTTCGTGGCCAAGGCACAGGAGCAGGCGACCTTCGGCGGTCAGTCGCAGGCGATTGCAGGTCGAGCAGAAGTTATGCGAATGCGGCGAGATGAAGCCGATACGCGTGCCCGGATGCTGGGCCAGGCGCACATAACGCGCGGGGCCACCGCTGTGTTCGGTGCTGTCCAGCAGTTCGTGGTGTTCGGCGATCAGCGCGCGGACTTCATCGCTGGAGCAGAAGCTTTCCTCGCGTTCGCGACCCACCTGTCCCAGGGGCATCTCCTCGATGAAGCTGACGTCCAGCCCATGGGCGATGGCGTAGTCCACCAGCGCCGGTACCTCGTCGGCGTTGCGGCCTTTCATCACTACGCAGTTGAGCTTGATGCGCTCGAAGCCGACCTGTTGGGCGGCGTCGATACCGCGCAATACCCGCTCCAGACGACCCGTGCGGGTGATGGCGGCGAAGCGCTGCGGATCGAGGGTATCGAGGCTGATGTTGAGGCGGGAAAGGCCGGCCGCCTTCAGATCGCCGGCCAAGCGGATGAGCTGCGAGCCGTTGCTGGTCAAGCACAGTTCGCGCAGGCCGGGCAGCGCAGCAAGGCGTTCGCAGAGGTGGACGATGCCGGGGCGCACCAGCGGTTCGCCGCCGGTAAGGCGCAGCTTCTTCACGCCGCGCTCGACGAAGAGCCGAGCTACCCGTTCGATCTCTTCCAGGGTCAATACCTGCTGGCGCGGCAGGAAGCGCATGTTTTTCGACATGCAGTAGACGCAGCGGAAGTCGCAGCGGTCGGTCACGGACAGGCGCAGGTAGTCGATCTTGCGGCCTTGGCCGTCGATCCATTCGGACATGGTTTTAGCTCCTTGGACACCACTACCCCTCACCCCAGCCCTCTCCCGGAGGGAGAGGGGGCAGATCGAAGCAGCGGCGAGTACGACTCTCGCCTGACGTTGCAACAAAGGAAGTGCCGATGCGCACACCGATACGACCTCTCATAGGGCAGAGGACAGCCCCCTCTCCCTCCGGAGCGGGGCGCGTAGCCAGGGTTGGGGTGAGGGGGCTGCGTAACAGATCATTGCACCAGCGGCGACTCCGCCCCGTCGAAGACGAAACCATCAATCCGCGCCTCGCCGGCCAGCACGCTGATGTACTGGCTGACGGCGCGCTGCAGCACCTGGGCGCGAAGGTAGCCGGCGATACGCGGGCGCGCCTGCTGGAAGTCCAGCGGCTCTCCGCCTTCACGCTCTAGCAACTCGACCACGTGCAGGCCGTAGCGGCTTTCCAGCGGATGACCAAGCAGGCCGGGTTGCTGTTGCAGCAGGCGCTTCTCGAACTCGGGAACGGCCTGTCCCGGTTCGATCCAGCCCAGTTCACCGCCCTCGTCTTTCGACGGGCAGTCGGAGAAGCGCATAGCCTTTTCGGCGAAGCGTTCGGGGTGCTCGCGCAGTTCGGCGAGCAGTTCCTCGGCCTGTTCGCGGGACTTGGCGCGGCCTTCCAGGTCATCCGGCGCGCAGCCCAGCAGCACATGGCGCAGACGCATGCGCCAGGGCGAGGTCAGGCGAGTCGGGTTGGCTTCGTACCATTGCCGGCAGCTGGCTTCGTCGGCCTCGGGTACGCCGACTTCACGGTCGATCAGGGCGCGGATATTCGCCTCTTCGGCGGCCTCGCCCTCCTCGACCTGCCCCATCACACCAAGCTCTGCGGCGCGTTGCACCAGCAGTTGGCGCACCACCAGGGCACGGCAGGCGGAGTACAGCGCCTCGGCGTGGCTGGCGGCAGGATGGTATTGCAGCTCGCGGGCCAGTTCGTCTTCGGCGATGGCGACGCCGTTGACTTCGATCTTCGGCAGGTCGACGTGTTCGACCTTGGCTTCGTAGTGGGAGCAACTCATTTCGATTACCTCCAGTAACCCTCTCCCCGACCCTCTGACTGGGCGTCCCCCCCATGAAGGGAGAGGGGGAAGAGCATCAGGTAGGGCGAATAACGCGCCAGCGTTATCCGCCGCTTCATCACACGGCGCGACGCTTGGTACGGACCACCTGGTAGCGGCGGCCGAAGTACCACACCGGGGCGCTGACGATGTGCACCAGGCGGGTGAAGGGGAACAGCACGAACAGGGTCAGGCCCAGGGTCACGTGCAGCTTGTAGACCAGCGAGACCGGAGCGATGGCTTCGGCCGCGGCCAGCGGCTGGAAGGTGACGATGGACTGCGCCCAGTTGGCGAGCATGACCATCACCGAACCATCCAGGTGATGGGTGGAGGCGACGATGGTCGACAGGCCGAGGATCAGCTGGACATAGAGCACCAGCAGGATCATCAGGTCCGACGCATTCCCCGTGGCGCGTACGCGCTCGTTAGTCAGGCGGCGCAGGATCAGGCCGGTCAGGCCGATAAAGCAGAGGATGCCGAAGAAGCCGCCGGAGACCATCGCCAGCAGTTGCTTCTGCTCGGTGCTGATCAGGTGCTCGTAGACCGAGTGCGGGGTCAGCAGGCCGACGAAGTGGCCGGCGAGGACGAACAGCACGCCGACGTGGAACAGGTTGCTGTAGACCCGCATGCCCTTCTTGCTCAGCATCTGGCTGGAGCCGGCTTTCCAGGTGTATTGCGCGAGGTCGAAGCGCGCCCAGCTGCCGATCAGGCAGATGGCGAGCGCGACGTAGGGGTAGATCCCGAACGCTAGAAGATCGAGGGACATGTTCAGACTCCTTCTCTGGCCGCCCGGTACTGCATCTGCGGCACCGGCTGGGCGACCCACTGCATGGGTTGTTCGGCGGACGTGGAGACGCGGCGAGCGCTGGTGGACGGGCAACCAACGGCGGGCTCGGTGAAGCTCACCGGGGTTTCCTCCCAGGCCTTGTCGATGGCCTCCAGGCTGTCGTCGCGCACTTCCTGCTCGCGGTCGCGCTTGAGCGCGCCGAGGTCGGGCTGCTCGCCGGACAGTTCCAGCAGGCTGCGGAAGACCGCCGCATAGCTGCTGCCGCGCTCTTCCAGGCGCAGGGCGATCAGCGCGAGGATGTGCGCGACCTCGGCCAGGCCGGCACGGGCCGACTCGGCGTCCTGCAGGACGAGAAACTCCAGGTACAGCGGCAGGTAATCCGGCAGCTCGTTGACGTCGATGGCCAGGCCCGCCTGGGTGTAGCGGTCCATCAGGTCGACCATCGCCTGGCCGCGGTCACGGCTTTCGCCGTGCACGTGTTCGAAGAGCAGCAGCGAGACCGAGCGACCGCGCTCGAACAGGCCGTCGTAGCGGGCCTGCACGTCGAGGATGTCGCCCTGGCAGAGCTCGTTGAGCAGCGCGGCGAGGCCGTCGCGCTGCTGTTCGGGCAGGTTGCAGGTGCGGATCAGGGCATGCAGCGCCAGGCTTTCCTCGCGCAGTTCGATGCGCGGGTAATCGAGCATCAGCGCGCTGAGCTTGAGCAGTTGGCTGTGACTTTCCATTGAGATGGCCATGGTCGTCACTCCTGTATCTGCACGGTCTGGATGACGTTGCGCTGGTCCACGGCCTTGCCGCCGAACAGGTTCACGCCAGAATTGCTGCCAGAGCTGCTGGAGCAACCGTTGCCGAAGCTGAAGCCGCAACCCGAACGCTCGGCGAAGGCATCCGACAGCGCTTCCTCACGGTGCGCAGTCGGGATGACGAAACGGTCTTCGTAGTTGGCGATCGCCAGGTAGCGGTACATCTCTTCCACCTGGTTGACCGACAAGCCGACCTTCTCCAGTACCGCCAGGTCCTGCTTGCCTTCGACGTGCTCGGCACGCTTGTAGGCGCGCATGGCCAGCAGGCGCTTGAGGGCCAACAGTACCGGCGCGGTATCGCCGGCGGTCAGCAGGTTGGCCAGGTACTGCACGGGGATGCGCAGGGACTCGACGTCCGGGATCACCCCGTCGCTGCCGATATGGCCTTCGGAAGCGGCGTTCTGGATCGGCGACAGCGGCGGCACGTACCACACCATCGGCAGCGTGCGGTATTCCGGGTGCAGCGGCAGGGCCAGCTTCCAGTCCATCGCCAGCTTGTACACCGGCGACTTCTGCGCGGACTCGATGACGCTGTCCGGTACGCCGTCCTTGCGCGCCTGTTCGATCACTTTCGGGTCGAACGGATCGAGGAAGATTTCCAGCTGCTTCTGGTAAAGGTCGCGCTCGTTCTCGCAGGTGGCTACTTCGTGGATGCGGTCGGCGTCATACAGCAGCACGCCGAGGTAACGGATGCGGCCCACGCAGGTTTCCGAGCAGACGGTCGGCTGGCCGGCCTCGATGCGCGGGTAGCAGAAGATGCACTTCTCGGATTTGCCGCTCTTCCAGTTGAAGTAGATCTTCTTGTACGGGCAGCCGCTGATGCACATGCGCCAGCCGCGGCACTTGTCCTGGTCGATGAGGACGATGCCGTCTTCCTCGCGCTTGTAGATCGCGCCGCTCGGGCACGAGGCCACGCACGCCGGGTTCAGGCAGTGCTCGCACAGGCGCGGCAGGTACATCATGAAGGTGTTTTCGTACTCGCCGTAGATGTCCGCCTGGATCTGGTCGAAGTTCTTGTCCTTGCGGCGCTTGGCGAATTCGGTACCGAGGATTTCCTCCCAGTTCGGGCCCCATTCGATTTTCTGCATGCGCTGCCCGGAGATCAACGAGCGTGGGCGGGCCACCGGCTGGTGCTGGGCCTTGGGCGCGGTGTGCAGGTGCTGGTAGTCGAAGTCGAAAGGCTCGTAGTAGTCATCGATTTCCGGCAGGTCCGGGTTGGCGAAGATGTTCGCCAACACGCGGAACTTGCCGCCGATGCGCGGGACGATGGAGCCGTCGGCGTTACGCTTCCAGCCGCCCTTCCACTTCTCCTGGTTCTCCCACTCCTTCGGGTAACCGATGCCAGGCTTGGTCTCGACGTTGTTGAACCAGGCGTACTCGACGCCTTCGCGGCTGGTCCAGACGTTCTTGCAGGTGATGGAGCAGGTGTGGCAACCGATGCACTTGTCGAGGTTCAGCACCATGCCGACTTGCGAACGAATTTTCATGGCGTCTCTCCTCAAATGTCCCGGGGCAGCGGTTGCGGCAGGGCGTCACCGCCCAGCCCGCCCTGCTCCGGCTCGTCGAGCCAGTCGACCTTGTTCATCTTGCGCACCACGACGAACTCATCGCGGTTGCAGCCGACCGTGCCGTAGTAGTTGAAGCCCCACGCCTGCTGGGCGTAGCCGCCGATCATGTGGGTAGGCTTGAGGACCACGCGGGTCACCGAGTTGTGGTGGCCGCCGCGAGTCTTGGTGGTCTCGCTGCCCGGCAGGTTCACGATGCGTTCCTGGGCGTGGTACATCATCACCATGCCGTCCTTCACGCGCTGGCTGACCACCGCGCGGCAGGTCGCGGCGCCGTTGGCGTTGAAGACTTCGACCCAGTCGTTGTCCTCGATGCCGGCGCGTTTCGCGTCGTTCTCGCTCATCCAGATGATCGGGCCACCGCGCGACAGGGTGAGCATCAGCAGGTTGTCGCTGTAGGTGGAGTGGATGCCCCACTTCTGGTGCGGGGTGATCCAGTTCAGGGTGATCTCGGTGTTGCCGTTGGGCTTCTTGTTGAACAGCTTGTCGGTGCTGCGGGTGTTGACCGGCGGCCGGTAGCTGACGAAGCCCTCGCCGAAGGCCTGCATCCAGGGGTGATCCTGGTAGAACTGCTGGCGACCGGTGAGGGTGCGCCACGGGATCATCTCGTGGACGTTGGTGTAGCCGGCGTTGTAGCTCACGTGCTCATCTTCCAGGCCCGACCAGGTGGGGCTGGAGATGATCTTGCGCGGCTGCGCCTGGACGTCGCGGAAGCGGATCTTCTCTTCTTCCTTGGGCAGCGCCAGGTGGGCGTGCTCGCGGCCGGTGAACTTCGACAGCGCTTCCCAGGCCTTCACCGCCACCTGGCCGTTGGTTTCCGGCGCCAGGGCAAGGATCACCTCGGCGGCGTCGATGGCGCTCTCGATGCGCGGACGGCCTTGGCTGATACCGGTCTCGGTGACCTTGTGGTTCAGCTCGCCGAGCAGCTTGATTTCCTTCTCGGTGTTCCAGCCGATGCCCTTGCCGCCGTTGCCGAGCTTGTCCAGCAGCGGGCCGAGGGAGGTGAACTTCTTGTAGGTGTTCGGGTAATCACGCTCGACCACGTGCAGGGTCGGCATGGTGCGGCCGGGGACCGGTTCGCACTCGCCCTTCTTCCAGTCACTGCCGCCGAAGGGCTGCGCGAGTTCGTTGGCGGTGTCGTGCAGCAGCGGCACGGTAACCAGGTCCTTCTCCACGCCCAGGTGACCGACGGCAACCTGAGAGAACTTCTTGGCGATGGCCTTGTAGATTTCCCAGTCGCTTTTGGCTTCCCACGCCGGATCGGTGGCCGCCGACAGCGGGTGGATGAAGGGGTGCATGTCGGAGGTGTTGAGGTCGTCCTTCTCGTACCAGGTCGCGGTCGGCAGGACGATGTCCGAGTACATGCAGGTAGAGGACATGCGGAAGTCGAGGGTGGTGACCAGGTCCAGCTTGCCTTCGGCGCCTTCATCGACCCAGTCGACTTCGCCCGGGCAGGGGCCGCCGGCCTTGCCGAGGTCGTCGTTCATCACGCCGTTCTTCGCGCCCAGCAGGTACTTGAGCATGTACTCGTGGCCCTTGCCCGAGGAGCCGAGCAGGTTGGAGCGCCAAATGAACAGGTTGCGCGGGAAGTTCTGCGGGTCGTCCGGCTGTTCGCTGGCCACGCGCAGGTTGCCGGCCTTGAGCTCGCGCACCACGTAGTCCTGCACCGGGATGCCAGCGCGCTCGGCGTCGGCGAAGAGGTGCAACGGGTTGCGGTTGAGCTGCGGGGCGGACGGCAGCCAGCCCATACGCTCGGCGCGGATGTTGTAGTCCAGCGCGTGTTCGGGGAACTGTTTGGTATCGGCCAGCGGCGAGAGCACCTCGTGCATCGAGATCTTCTCGTGGCGCCACTGCGAGCTGTGCAGGTAGAAGAAGCTGGTGCCGTTCATCTGCCGCGGCGGACGGCTCCAGTCGGTGCCGAATGCCAGCGGGACCCAGCCAGTCTGCGGGCGGAGTTTTTCCTGGCCGACGTAGTGCGCCCAGCCACCGCCGCTCTGGCCGATGCAGCCGCACATCATCAGCATGTTGATGACCGCGCGGTAGTTCATGTCCATGTGGTACCAGTGGTTCATCGCGGCGCCGATAATGACCATGGCCTTGCCGTGGGTCTTGTCGGCGCTGTCGGCGAACTCGCGGGCCACCTGGATGGCACGGGCGGCCGGGACGCCGGTGATGCGCGCCTGCCAGGCCGGGGTGTAGGGCACGTCGGCATCGGTGTAGGAGGCGGCGACGTTGCGGCCACCCAGGCCACGGTCGACGCTGTAGTTGGCCATCTGCAGGTCGTACACGGTGGCGACGCGCAGGGTCTGGCCATCGGCGCCAGTGAACTCGCGGAACGGCACGCGGCGCACCAGCACCTCGTCGTTGTCCACGCCCTTGAAGTGCGGGTGCTCCTGCCCGGCGAAGTACGGGAAGCCGACGTCGCAGGCGTTTTCCGGGCCATCGATCAGGCTCAGCGCCAGGCGGGTTTCACGTTGCGTGCCGCCCTCTTTCTCCTCGATGTTCCACTTGCCCGACTCGCCCCAGCGGTAGCCGATGGCGCCGTTGGGCGAGACCAGCTCGCCACTGATTTCGTCGAGGCCGATGGTCTTCCACTCGGGGTTGTTGTCCTGGCCGAGGTTGCCGGCGAGGTCCGCCGCGCGCAGGTAGCGGGTCGGCTTGAGCACGCCTTCGGTGTGCGGTTCGAGCAGCACCAGCATCGGCATGTCGGTGTACTGGCGGCAGTAGTCGACGAAGTAGGCGCTGGGTTTCTCGAGGTGGAATTCCTTGAGGATGACGTGACCAAAAGCCATGCCCAGTGCGGCGTCGGTGCCCTGCTTGGGGTTGAGCCAGAGGTCGGTGAGCTTGGCCACTTCGGAGTAGTCCGGGGTGACGGCCACGGTCTTGGTGCCCTTGTAGCGAACTTCGGTGAAGAAGTGCGCGTCGGGGGTACGGGTCTGCGGGACGTTGGAGCCCCAGGCGATGATGTAGCTGGAGTTGTACCAGTCGGCCGACTCCGGCACGTCGGTCTGCTCGCCCCAGATCTGCGGGGACGCGGGCGGAAGGTCGCAGTACCAGTCGTAGAAGCTCAGGCACACGCCGCCGATCAGCGACAGGTAACGGGCGCCGGCGGCGTAGCTGACCATCGACATGGCCGGGATCGGCGAGAAGCCGATGACGCGGTCCGGGCCGTAGGTCTTGGCGGTGTAGACGTTGGCGGCGGCAATGATCTCGGTGACTTCGCTCCAGCTCGAGCGGATGAAGCCGCCCAGGCCGCGCTCTTGTAGCTTTTCGCCTTGGCGGAGTCCTCGACGATGCTGGCCCAGGCGTCCACCGGGTCGTTGTGGGCGGCGCGGGCTTCACGCCAGAGCTTGAG
Source organism: Pseudomonas sp. AU12215 (assembly GCF_001675465.2). Lineage (NCBI taxonomy): Bacteria > Pseudomonadati > Pseudomonadota > Gammaproteobacteria > Pseudomonadales > Pseudomonadaceae > Pseudomonas > Pseudomonas sp. AU12215. The sequence goes on along the minus strand of NZ_MACM02000192.1, from coordinate 68,016 downwards.
CAGCGGCTTGCGCACCTTGGGGTACTTCAGGCGGTTGGCGCTGTACATGTACCAGGAGTAGCTGGCGCCACGGGGGCAGCCGCGCGGCTCGTGATTGGGCAGGTCCGGGCGGGTGCGCGGGTAGTCGGTCTGCTGGGTTTCCCAGGTGATCAGGCCGTTCTTCACGTAGATCTTCCAGGAGCACGAGCCAGTGCAGTTCACCCCGTGGGTAGAGCGAACGATCTTGTCGTGCTGCCAGCGCTGCCGGTAGCTGTTTTCCCAGGCACGGCTTTCGTTGGTGACCTCGCCATGACCATCGGCGAATTCACCCTGCTTCTTCTTGAAGAACTGCAGGCGGTCGAGCAGGTAACTCATCGGTATCTCCTCACCCGGTCTGCGCCGGGCGTTCAAACGCTAATCAAGCTCGCGAAACGGTTCGTGGCGCGGCCAGCGGGCCTGACCGCGCTGGGAAATCAGCAGGGGCTCTCGGCTCCCTTGCGCGCGTACCACCACCAGGTGGCGACGATGCAGGTCAGGTAGTAGGCGACGAAGACGTAGAGGGCGCCCTCGGCGCTGCCGGTCATGGCCAGCGAAGTGCCGAACGCCTTGGGAATGAAGAAGCCGCCGAAGGCGCCGATGGCGGCGGAGAAACCGATCACCGCGGCCGATTCCATGCTCGCGCCCTTGGCCGCCTGGGCTTCGGTGTAACCGCCCTGCTTCAGGCGCGCGGCCCACTCGTTGCGGAAGATCACCGGGATCATGCGGAAGGTGCTGCCGTTGCCGATGCCGGCGAAGAAGAACAGCGCGATGAAGGAGCCGAGGAAGCCAAAGAAGCTGCCTGCACCGTTGGCGCCGGGCAGGAAGCTGATCACCGCGAATACGCCGGCGATCATTGCCGCGTAGTTCCACAGGGTGATGCGTGCGCCGCCGAACTTGTCTGCCAGCCAGCCGCCCAGCGGCCGGCTCAGGGCGCCTACCAGCGGGCCGAGGAAGGCGTACTGCAGCGGGTTGATGTCCGGGAACTGGGTCTTGCTGAGCATGGCGAAGCCGGCGGAGAAACCGATGAACGAGCCGAAGGTGGCCACGTACAGCCAGCACATCAGCCAGTTGTGCTTGCGCTTGAAGATCACCGACTGGTCGCGGAACGAGGCCTTGGCATCGGCGATGTCGTTCATGCCGAACCAGGCAGCCACGGAGACCACGGCAATGAACGGCACCCAGATCCAGCCAGCGTTCTGCAGCCACAGACGGGTGCCGTCGGAAAGTGTCTCCGGCTCACCACCGAAGGCGCCGAACAGCCCGCCGGCCACGGCCAGCGGCACGGCGAACTGCATCACCGACACACCGAGATTGCCCAGGCCGGCGTTCAGGCCCAGGGCGGTGCCCTGCTGGTTCTTCGGATAGAAGAAGCTGATGTTGGACATGCTGGAGGCGAAGTTGCCGCCGCCGAAGCCGCACAGCAGCGCGATGGTCGCGAACACCCAGTACGGCGTGGTCGGGTCCTGCACGGCGAAGCCCAGCCAGAGGCAGGGGATCAGCAGCGAGGCGGTGGACAGCGCGGTCCAGCGGCGGCCGCCGAAGATCGGCACCATGAAGGAGTAGAAGATGCGCAGCGTGGCGCCGGAGATCGACGGCAGCGCGGCGAGCAGGAACAGCTGGTCGTTGCTGAAGCTGAAGCCGGCGGCGTTCAGGCGCACGGTGACGGTGCTCCAGATCATCCACACGGCGAAGGCGAGCAGCAGTGCGGGAATCGAGATCCACAGGTTGCGCGCGGCGATGCGCTTGCCGGTACGGGCCCAGAACTCCGGGTCCTCCGGGCGCCAGTCGACCAGCAGCGGGCCTCTGGCGGCTTTGAGTTGGGGGTTGGCGATCATGCCCATGACGGCATTACCTCAGGAGTGGCTGGAAGGAATGGGAGAGGCGTCGACATCGGCCGCGCTGGGCTGGCCGTCGAGGCGCTGTTGCTGCTTGATCGCGTAGTGCATCCAGACCATGCACACCACGGTCAGGCCGAACAGCAACATGAAGCAGGAGGAGCGCACGCCGATGCGGTCGGCGGCGAAGCCGAACAGGATCGGCAGACAGAAGCCGCCGAGGCCGCCGATGACCCCGACCATGCCGCCGACGGTGCCCATGTTTTGCGGGTAGTAGTCGTGGATGATCCGGTACACGCTGGCCTTGCCGAAGCCCTGGGCGATGCCGACGACGAACACCAGGAAGGTGAACAGCCAGACGTTCAGGCCGATGCCGAGGCTGACGTCACCCTTGATGCCGTGGATGGTCATGGTGGTTGGCGGGTAGGAGAGGAAGAACAGGCAGACCAGGCAGATCCAGAACACGCCCCAGTTCACCGCACGGGCGCCGTAGTGGTCGCTGAACCAGCCGCCCAGGGCGCGGATCAGGCCCGACGGCAGGGTGAACAGCATGGTGATGAAGGAGGCGGTGCGCAGGTCCAGGCCGTACTCGGCGATGTAGTACTTGGGCAGCCACAGGGCCAGGGCGACGAAGCCGCCGAAGACGAAGAAGTAGTACAGGCCGAAGCGCCAGACGCGCAGCTCACCCAGCGGCGCCAGCTGCTTGGCCAGGGTCGGCCGCGGGCGGCTCGGGTCGGCGTCGCCGCCCTTGGTGTGGGCCGGGTCGGTCCAGGTGCAGAACCAGAACAGCAGCGCGGTGACCAGCATGGCCACCGAGTAGATCTGCGGAACCATGCGCCAGCCGAAGGCGACGACGATCATCGGCGCCACCAGGTTGGTGATCGCCGCGCCCGCGTTGCCGGCACCGAAGATGCCCATGGCGGTGCCCTGGCGTTCCTTCTCGAACCACGAGGAGGTGTAGGCGATGCCCACGGCGAAGGAGCCGCCGGCCAGGCCGACGAACAGGCCCAGCACCAGGTAGTGCCAGTAGAGGGTGGCGAAGGCCAGCCCGTAGATCGGGATGGCCACCAGCAGCATGTGGATGAAGAACACGCGGCGCCCGCCGAAGCGGTCGGTGATCAAGCCCAGGGGCAAGCGCACCAGCGAACCGGTAAGGATCGGCAACGCGACCATCAGGCCGAACTGGGCTTCGGACAGCCCCAGCTCTTCCTTGATGCGGATACCGATGATCGAAAACATCGTCCAGACCGCGAAGTTCACGGCGAACGCCAGTGTGCTCATGCCGAGCACGGAGTACTGTTTCTGACGGTGGGACAACATGGCTAAGCTCACTTCCTGACAGCCTTTGCCCGCACGTTAGGTAAGGACTCGCGTCCTTCTTTTGATCGTCATCAATGAGCGAAAGGGCGATTCGTGAGCAGATGCGCGCCGCTACTCCTTAGTGGGTATCTCTGAAAAGAACATATAAGCTGTTGTTTTTAAAGGCATTTAATATGAACACGGCATCCCGCCCCGAGCCCTCCGCCAGCGACCGATTCTTTGTGGGTAGTCCCCCCGCCGGACGCCCTTCCCTGCGCAAATCCATCGTCGTGCGCTTCGGCTGCTACCTCACCCTGCTGGTATCCCTGGCCCTGGCCGGTATGTTCAGCGCACTGCTGTTCGCCGACTATTCGCACCAGGATGCGGCGGTGATCAACCAGGCCGGCTCGCTGCGCATGCTCACCTACCGCCTGGCGCTGGACCCCTCGCCGATCAATCGCCAGGCCCTGCAGGCAACCCTCGCCGCACGCCTGGACAACGACGAGATCACCCGCCTGCTGCGCCGCTCGGATGCCGACGCGCCGATCCGCCAGCAGCACGCGCAACTGCGCAAGGAGCTGCAGAACCTCGACCTTTCCGAAGCGCCGGCGCTGGCGACCCTCGACACCTTCGTCAGCCACATCGACGGCTTCGTCGGCACCCTGCAGAGCAATGCCGAATACCGCTCGCAGATGCTCAGCACGGTGCAGGGGCTGTGCCTGTTCCTCAGCCTGCTGGTGGTGTTCATCAGCCTCTATGACCTGAGCTACCACGTGGTCGGCCCACTGCGCGAACTCACCACGACCGCCCGCCGCCTGGGCGAAGGCGACCTCGATGCACGGGTCAGCAGCAGCGGCGAGGACGAGCTGAGCCAGTTGGGCGAGCGCTTCAACCAGATGGCCGAGGAACTCCAGGCCAGCTACCGCGAGCTGGAAGCGCGGGTGGAAGAGAAGACCCGCGCCCTCACCAACAGCCACCAGCGCCTGGAGCTGCTCTACGACAGTGCCCGCCGCCTGGGCCAGGACCCGTATGACGAGCGCTCCCTGCAACCGCTGCTGAACCAGCTGGAGCGCGTGCTGCAGGCCGGCAAGGTGACCCTGTGCCTGAACAAGGACGGCGTCGAGCGCGCCTATTCCTCGCTGACCACCGACGGCATCACCGGCAGCTTCTGCCTGCAGGGCAACTGCGGCGACTGCCGCGCCCAGGCCGACCATTGCGGCGAGCCAAGCCAGGGCATCAATCCGCTGCTGATGCAGCCGCTATCCATCGGCGAACATCGCTTCGGCGAGTTGTTCATCGAAACCGCCAACGGCCAGTTGGAAGACTGGCAGCGGCAGTTCGTCGAAGGCTTCTGCGACAACATCGCGCGCACCTTCGCCCTGACCCTGCAGCAGGAACAGGAGAACCGCCTGGCGCTGTTCGCCGAGCGCGGCACCATCGCCCGCGAGCTGCACGACTCGCTGGCGCAGTCGCTGTCCTACCTGAAGATCCAGGTCAGCCGCCTGGCCACGCTGCTCAAGCGCGACGTGCCGCCACAGAAGATCGAGGAAACCCTCGACGAACTACGCGAAGGCCTCAACAGCGCCTACCGCCAGCTGCGCGAACTGCTCACCACCTTCCGCCTGAGCCTGGAGCAGTCGAGCCTGGAAGCGGCGCTGGTGAAGACCGTGGAAGAGTTCGCCGAGCGCGGCAACCTGGGCATCGAACTGGACAACCGCCTGGCGCACATCCCGCTCAACCCCAACGAGGAAATCCACATCCTGCAGATCGTCCGCGAGGCGCTGTCAAACGTGGTTCGCCACGCCGGCGCCAGCCACGCGAAGGTGACCCTGGGCGAAGATGCGGATGAGCAGGTATGCATCACCGTGGACGATGACGGCGTCGGCTTTGACCCAGCGCAGAGCCGCAACGGGCACTACGGGCTTAGCATCATGCGTGAGCGCAGCCAGACCCTGGAAGCCAGCTTCAGCATCGCCCCGCGCGAGCCGCAGGGCACCCGCGTCAGCGTGCGCTTCACCCACAAACCCCTGTCGCAGTACCCGGAGACCCACCCATGACGGCCACCCCCACCGATGACCGCGCGCGCATCCTGCTTGTCGACGACCACCCGATGATGCGCAAGGGCGTGATCCAGTTGCTGGAGTTCGAGGACGACCTGCAAGTGGTGGGCGAAGCCGGCAGCGGCGAGGAAGCGTTGCGCATGGCGGCGGAGCTGGAACCGGACATGATCCTGCTCGACCTCAACATGAAGGGCATGACCGGCCTGGATACCCTGCGCGCCCTGCGCGAGAACGGCGAGGACGCGCGCATCGTGGTGTTCACCGTCTCCGATGACCGCAACGACGTGATCAACGTGCTGCGCGCCGGCGCCGACGGCTACCTGCTCAAGGACATGGAACCCGAGCGCCTGCTCGAACACATCCGCCAGGCTGCCACCGGCCAGCTCACCATCAGCCCGCAGTTGACCCAGGTACTGGCCCAGGCCCTGCGCGGCGATGACCGGCCCAAGGGCATCGAGGAGCTGACCGATCGCGAGCGGCAGATCCTGCGCCAACTCGCCCACGGCTACAGCAACAAGATGATCGCGCGCAAACTCGACATCACCGAAGGCACCGTGAAGGTCCACGTCAAGCGCGTGCTGCACAAGCTGGGCATGCGCTCACGGGTGGAAGCGGCGGTGTGGGCGGTGGAGAACCATCTGGTCTGATCGCCCGCCCCGATCGTGACCGTACCTGTAGGAGCGACCAGCCCCGCAGCGGAGTCTGTTCGCGAGCAAGCTCGCTCCTACAAGGAAGCCTCTACCTCACTGGTAGTAGTCCGCTCGCCGACTTGATTCAGATCATGTCGCGCCAGCCCACGGCGGCAGGACACTGCGGGACTTACCCAGGAGGTCCCCATGCCGCCCTCGCCGAACCTGCCCCTCGTGTACTCCTGCTCCGGCTGCTCCAATCTCGCGCAATTGGCCAACGACCTCGCCCTGCGCCTGGACCGTGACGGTCTGGCGGAGATGTCCTGTATCGCGGGCGTAGGCGGCGACGTGCCGGTACTGGTGAAGACAGCCTGCTCCGGCCGGCCGATCATCGCCGTGGACGGCTGTCACCTGCACTGCGTGCGGAACTGCCTGGCGCGCCATGGCGTGAAGGCCGCGCACGAGGTCACCCTGACCGAGTACGGCCTGAAGAAACGCTACGGCCAGGACGCGCCGGTGCAGGACTTCGAGATGCTCTACGAGGAACTGCAGTTCCTCGTGCGCACCCGGGCCTGAAGCTCAGGCGTTTTCCTGCACCACCCGGCTGGCGCGGCGCATGGCGCTCCACAGCCAGGCCGGCAGGCTGTCCGGATCGAGGCTGTCGATCAGGTTCTTCACCGCCAGCCCCAGCTCGGTATCGCCCTCGATCACCAGGCGACGGCGGAAGAACAGCGTGTCCGGATCCTCCTGGCGGCCCGCCAGCAGCAGGAAGTCACGCCAGCTGCCGCGAATGGTCACGCTGGGCACGCAGGCATCGGCGAAACGCAGGCCCTTGCGGTCGTGGGTGAAACTCCAGGCCAGGCCGAGATCGCTCACTTCCAGCCGCAGCCAGTGGCCGTCGAGGATATCGAAGGCACCGTCGGCCAGCGCCTCGGCGAACAGGCGATTGGCGGCACGCTGCAGCGCCGCGCGCTGCAATCCCGACGGGACGCGCGCGGCCAGCGGCAGGAGTCGGTCGGCGGCGCGCAGGGCACCGGTTTCCAGAGTCAGCACAGGTTCACCTCATCACTGCGCAGCATGCCCGGTCGGCCATGCCAGTATCCGTTGCAACCCTCCACCGCCAGCGGCGGCGTGGCGCCCTTGCGCACGCGGTCGAAGGCCTGCACGACGTCCACCATGCCTTCCGCGCGCGGGCTCAGGCGCAGCAGGTCGGCGCCGCAATCACGCAGCGAGGCGTAGTCCGCCAGCAGGTTGCTGGACTCGCCGGACAGGGTCTGGATGCCGTTGAGCGTGAACAGCGGCATGCCTTCCTGGCTGAGCATCGGCATGCCTTCGGGGTAGTTCATGCAGCAGAACTGGCAGTCGTCCTTGGGCCGGTTCTCCGCTCGCGCGGTGAAGCAGCGCGCCGAGTAGGCCAGCGGCAGATGGCCGTAGGCGAACACCTCGGTCTCCACATCATTGATGCCCAGCTCGCGCGCCTGCTCGATCACCGCGTGGATCTGCTCGCCGAAGCACTCCACCGGTGGCACCCAGCGGCGCAGGCCAGCGGCATGCAGCTCCGCCAGCGTATGGCCGTTGTAGACATTCAACGCCGGCCCGCCGACGAACTCGACACCCAGGCCGGAGAGAATCTGCACCGCGCCCATGTCGTTGGCCTCGACCCGCAGCTCGCCGTTGGCGCACAGACGGCGCAGCGCGGACAGCTCCGAGGCCGCCTCGATCAGCGCCAGCCCCGCGATGAGAATCTGCGCCCCGCTCTGCTGCTGCAGCTCGCGCCCAAGGCCGAGCCAGTCGTCCAGCGACAGCGCCCGGCGTTTGGAGCAGACGGTCTCGCCGATAGTGATAGCGTCCAGCGGCTGCTCCGCCATCTGCGCATAGAAATCCAGGAGTGTCCGGCGGTCCCAGTAGAACAGCACGGGGCCCAGGCTGAGTTTCATCTCGATGTCCTCACTGCCAGGAGCGATGGTAGGCGCCCAGGGTCGTCTGGTGGCCTTCGGAAAGCTTGTCCAGGGCATCCTGCCACTGCGTCAGCGCACGGTAGCTCTCCGGTGCGCGTTGCCACGCATCCAGCGCCTGGCGCCAGACGCGGGTGACCTGCTCGACATAGGCCGGGCTGCGCTGCCGGCCCTCGATCTTCACCGCCGCCACACCGATCTCCGCCAACTGCGGGATCAGGTCGATGGTGTTCAGGCTGGTGGGTTCTTCCAGCGCGTGGAAGCGCTCGCCGTTGACCACGAAGCGGCCCTTGCACAACGTCGGGTAGCCGGCTGGCTCATCCGGCGCGTAGCGGTCGATCAGCACGTCGTTGAGGCGCGAGGTCAGGCCTTCGGGCTCCTCGCTCCAGCGCACCGCCTTGGCCGGCGAACAGACGCCGCAGAGATTGGGCGACTCGCCGGTGACATAGGACGACAGGTGGCATCGTCCCTCGGCCATGATGCACAGGCTGCCGAAAGCGAAGACTTCGATGGGCACCGGGCTGTTCGCCGCCACCTGGCGCACCTGCGCCAGCGACAGTACGCGCGGCAGCACGGCGCGGCGGATGCCGTAGCGCTCGTGGTAGAACGCCAGCGCCGCCACATTGGTGGCCGAGCCCTGCACCGAAAGGTGCAGCGCCAGGTTCGGATGGCGCCTGGCGGCATAGCCGAGCACCGCGCAGTCGGCGGCGATCAGCGCATCCACGCCCAGGTCGGCGGCGTGGTCCACGGCGCGTTGCCAGCGGGCCCAGCCCGCCGCGCCGGGATAGGTGTTGACCGCCACGTACATCTGCTTGCCGGCGTCGTGGATCAGGTCCACGCCCTGGCGCAGTTGGCGATCATCGAGGTTGAGGCCGGCGAAGTGCCGGGCGTTGGTGTCATCGCGAAAGCCGACGTAGATGGCGTCGGCGCCTTCGCGCAGGGCCGATTTCAAGGCGGGCAGACTTCCCGCCGGGCAGACCAGTTGCATGTTTCCCCCTGGCACTACGGAGGCCGCCGGCCCCCGCCGGCAGCCGGGAACGGCGTCAGGCGCCGAGTTCGCTGAAAGACAGGAACGGCAGCGGCTCGCCGGCGTGCAGGGTGCGCCCGGCCTCCACCACCGCCAGGCCATCGGCCCAGCTCGCCGCGCGCAGCATGGCCGAGCCTTGCTGCGGGTGCAGGCAGATGCGCGCCACGCCGCTGGCATCGAGTTCCAAGCGCGCGCGCAGGTACTGGCGGCGCGAGTTGGCGGCGGGCCAGTCGAAGCCTGCCGGCAACGTCACCGGCAGCGTCTGCACGTCACTACGCCCCTGGGCGCGCCAGAGGAATGGGCGCGCGACGACCAGGGCGGTGACCAGGGCCGCGGCAGGGTTGCCCGGCAGACCGATCCACGGTTTGCCCGAAACACTGCCAAAAGCCAGTGGCTTGCCCGGCTGCATTTTCAACTTCCACAGGTGCAGCTCGCCCAGTTCGCGGATCGCCTGCTTGAGGTAATCGCGGTCCCCCACGGAGACACCGCCGCTGGTGATCAGCACGTCCCATTCGGACGCAGCGAGGCTCAGCGCATCGCGGCTGGCCGCCAGGGTGTCGGCGAGCACGCCGTAGTCATGCACTTCGATGCCCCAACCGCGCAGCAGTGCGCCGATGCTGAAGCGGTTGGCGTTGTAGATCTGCCCCTGCGCCAGCGGCTCGCCGGGCTCGCGCAGCTCGTCGCCGCTGCTCAGCAGGCAGACCCGCAACGGCCGGTAAACCGCGACGCGATCCAGCCCGACGCTGGCCAGCAGGCCGATGTCCTGGGCGCGCAGTTTCTGTCCGGCACTGAGCAGGGCCTCACCGCTGCGGAGCTCTTCACCACGCCGGCGCACATGGCTGCCGAGGGCTACCTGGGGAACCAGCAAACGTTCGCCCTCGACCTCGCAGTCCTCCTGGGCGATCACGCTGTCGGCACCCGGTGGTAGCGGCGCGCCGGTGAAGATGCGCATGGCCTGGCCCGGTTGCAGCGCAACGTCGGCGGCATCGCCCGCGGCGATGTAGCCGGCGATCTTCAGCCGCGCGCCGGCTTCTCCCGTGTCGTCGCTGCGCAGGGCGTAGCCGTCCATCGCGCTGTTGTCCCACAGGGGCAGGTCGATGGGCGAGCGGATGTCCTGCGCGAGGACGCGACCCAGGGCGCTTTCCAGGTCGACGTGTACGGTCGGCGGCGCCACGGGAGCGAAATCCATCAGCGCGGCGATGGCCTCGTCCACCGGGCGCAGGCCGGCGCCGGAACAGCCGCAGCCGCTCACGAGCGGGTACCGCAGGCCAGCACCGGGCGCTCGGGCAGGCGCTTGAGATGAGGAACGAAATTGCAGGGCTTGGTGCGGCTGTCCAACTGCTGGACGAGGATCTTTTCCCAGGCCGTCAGGCAGGCGCCGGTGGAGCCGGGCAGGCAGCAGATCAGCGTGCCGTTGGTGATACCGGCGATGGCGCGGGACTGGATGGTGGAAGTGCCGATTTCCTCGCGGGAAATCTGCCGGAACAGTTCACCGAAGCCGTCCACGGTGCGCTCCAGCAGGGGAGCCACGGCCTGCGGGGTATTGTCACGCAGGGTGAAGCCGGTGCCGCCGGTGATCAGGCCGACCTGGACCTTGGGATCGGCGATCCAGGCCGAGACCACAGCGCGAATCTGGTAGATGTCGTCGATCACCAGCCGACGCTCGGCGAGGGCATGGCCGGCACGCTGCAGGGAGGTGACCAGGGCCTGGCCGGAGGTATCGTTGTTCAGGCTGCGGGTATCGCTGACGGTGAGGACAGCGATCTCCAGCGGCAGGAATTCCGGGGTGCTGAGATGGCTCATGAGGGGCTCTCCGATTCGGAGCAAAAAGGGCTGGCGCCAGCCTGCGCCCCTTCTCCCCTGCCGCCCATTCCTCCTCGGAGGTACTGCCCCGGCGCGTGCGGGGCATCGCCGCTCAGCAGAGACGGCGGATAAAGCGTTCCGCTTTATCCGCCCTACGTGGAGCGCCGTCGTAGCTTTCGGACAAACCGTAGGGCGCATAACGCCTCCGGCGTTATCCGCCAGCCGTCACCGGTAGAGACTGGATCAGCTCTTCCAGCGCTCGGCGGCGGCCTGATCACTGCAACGGCCCTCGACCCAGCGCGGGCCGTCGCTGGTGTCCTCCTTCTTCCAGAACGGCGCGCGGGTCTTGAGGTAGTCCATGACGAAGTTGCAGGCATCGAACGCTGCCTGCCGGTGGGCACTGGCCGCGCCGACGAAGACGATGGGCTCGCCCGGTTCCAGGCGGCCGATGCGGTGGAGGATTTCCAGGCGCAACAGCGGCCAGCGCTGGTTGGCTTCCACTTCGATCTTTTCCAGCGCCTTCTCGGTCATGCCGGCGTAGTGCTCGAGGAACATGCCGCCCACTTCGCGCCCATCGTTGAAGTCGCGCACGTAGCCGACGAAACCGACCACCGCGCCCACGCCGACATTGGCGGCGTGCATCGCATTGAGTTCGGCGCCCGGATCGAACGCCGCGGGCTGGACGCGGATCGCCATGGGCTCAGCCTCCGGTAACGGTGGGGAAGAACGCCACCTCGTCGCCATCGGCGAGGGGCTCATCCAGGGAGCACAGCTCCTGGTTGCGTGCGCACATCAGGTTCTGCTCGCCGAGCACGTCCCAGGCGCCGCCGCGCTCCAGCAGCACGCGCCGCAGGTCGTCGAGGCTGGCCAGGGAAGCGCTCCAGTTCAGTTGCTCGCCATCGAGACCGAGGGCTTCGCGGTAACGGGCGAAGTACTGCACGCGGATCATGGGGTGTCTCCTGCGGAACTGTCTGTCGCCACGTAATGGCCGCTCTTGCCGCCGAGCTTCTCCAGCACCCGCACGCTGTCGATGGTCATGCCGCGGTCGACGGCCTTGCACATGTCGTAGATGGTCAGCGCAGCGACGCTGGCGGCGGTCAGCGCTTCCATCTCCACGCCGGTCTGCCCGGCCAGCTTGCAGCGGGCGACTATGTGCACGGTGTCTTCACCCTCGGCGGCCAGTTCGACCTTGACGCTGGTGAGCAGCAGCGGGTGGCACAGCGGAATCAGTTCATGGGTCTTCTTGGCTGCCTGGATGCCGGCGATGCGCGCCACGGCGAACACGTCGCCCTTGGGGTGGCCGCCGTCCTGGATCAGTTGCAGGGTCGCCGGGAGCATGCGCACCCGGGCTTCGGCCACGGCTTCACGGGACGTCACGGCTTTTTCGGTGACATCGACCATATTGGCGCGGCCCTGGGAATCGAGATGGGTCAGCACGGGTGGGCACTCTCCGGAGAATCAGGGGAACAGTTTAACCCCGACACGCGGGGCTGGCAGACCGGCGAGCGGCGCGTTGGGGGGAGGATTGTATACAAGAAGAGGTATGCGCGGGCTACCGCCGGCGTCGCCAGGGTTCGCGAGCAAGCTCGCTCCTACAAGAGCATGTCGCGCCGGACCTTGGGGAGCGAGCGTGCTCGCGAACAACCTGGAAGCAGGAATAAAGAGGCCCGCCAGATGGCGGGCCCTGTTGAGTGGGTGGAAGTGGCCTACATGTGCGCTTCGGCGAACTCTGCCAGCACCGAGCGCGGCACCCCTTGCAGGGTCACGTGCACGCCGTGGGGGAAGTCCTTGAAGCGTTCGGTCAGGTAGGTCAGGCCGGAGCTGGTGGCCGACAGGTAGGGGGTGTCGATCTGCGCCAGGTTGCCCAGGCAGATCACCTTCGAACCGTTGCCCGCCCGGGTGATGATGGTTTTCATCTGGTGCGGGGTGAGGTTCTGGCACTCGTCGATCAGGATCAGGCTCTGCTGGAAGCTGCGGCCGCGGATGTAGTTCAGCGATTTGAACTGCAGCGGCACCTTGCTGAGGATGTAGTCGACGCTGCCGTGGGTGCACTCGTCGTCCGAATGCAGGGCCTCGAGGTTGTCGGTGATCGCGCCGAGCCAGGGCTCCATCTTCTCCGCCTCGGTGCCGGGCAGGAAGCCGATGTCCTCGTCCAGGCCCTGCACGCTGCGAGTCGCGATGATGCGCTTGTAGCGTTTGGTGACCATGGTCTGCTCGATGGCGGCGGCCAGGGCGAGGATGGTCTTGCCCGAGCCGGCAGCGCCGGACAGGTTGACCAGGTGGATGTCCGGGTCCAGCAGCGCATACAGCGCCAGCGACTGGTACACGTCGCGCGGACGCAGGCCCCAGGCTTCCTGGTGCAGCAGCGGCTCCTGGTGCAGGTCGAGGATGGTCAGCTCGTCCTGGTCGATGCCCTTGATCCAGCCGACGAACCCCTGCTCATCGACGATGAACTCATTGATGTGCACCGCCGGCAGGTTGTCGGTGAGTTGCACGCGGTGCCAGGTGCGCCCGCGGTCCTGGCGGGTCTCCACCTTGCTGACGCGGTCCCAGAACGATCCGCTCAGCGAGTGGTAGCCACGCGACAGCAGATTGATGTCATCGACCAGCTGGTCGGTGTGGTAGTCCTCGGCAAATACCCCGCAGGCACGCGCCTTCAGGCGCATGTTGATGTCCTTGGTGACCAGCACCACGCGCTTGCTGCTATGGCGACTCTTCAGCTCCACCAGCTGGTTGATGATCTTGTTGTCGTTGAGGTGCTCGGGCAGCCAGGTGATCGGCTCGGCGCGCTTGCTCATGAGGATCGACAGGCTGCCGCAGGGGCCGCTCTTGCCGCGCTGGATGGGCACGCCATCCTCTACCTGCTCGGGCGAGGCTTCGCCCAGTACCGAGTCGATCAGACGGATCGCCTGGCGACATTCCGCGGCCACGGTGTGTTTGCCGGTCTTGAGCTTGTCCAGTTCCTCCAGCACCGTCATCGGGATGGCGACGTGGTGCTCCTGGAAATTCAGCAAGGCGTTGGGATCGTGGATCAGGACGTTGGTGTCGAGGACGTACAGGGTGGGCTGGGTGGGGCGGGAGCGTCCGTGGTCATCCATACGCGGGTCACCTCTTGTGGGGGCGTTCGACGGAATGCCGCTACAGCGCTCCGCCGCGCTGCGAACCACCTGCTCTCGAAGCCTGGGATCAGGGCAGGAATCGAGAGAACTGCAAGAAGAGGACGGGCCGGGCCGGGGCCGCCACCTGTCTGCAGGGTTCGGCGGTCTACGTCTCAACAAATACAGGAAAAAACATGACGATAAAAAGTCTTTTTCCTTCCTAAGGAAGTTTTTTTCGTCGTACGACGAAATACCTTGGCGAGGGCCTCGGACAGCGCTAGTTTTAGGGGTCCCACCTCCCGCGTTTCCCTGCCTTTCCCTCGACGGATCAGTCCCTTAGCCCTTCGCCACAGCAACTTGCGCCGCGCCAGGCCCTGCCTCTGCGTCCGCGCCCTCCTCTATAGAGAGGCTAATCGTCCCCATAGGTGGAGCCAACGCCCGCGACTCCTTACAATCGCCGCTCGCTTGTAGGAGACCGCACGATGCTGATGGTGATTTCCCCCGCCAAGACCCTGGACTACGACACCGCGCCGGTGACGCAGCGCTTCACCCTGCCCGAGCACCTGGACGACGCGCAGGAGCTGATCGGCATCCTGCGGGAACTGGCCCCGGCACAGATCGCCGAACTGATGCACCTGTCGGACAAGCTGGCCGGCCTCAATGCCGCGCGCTTCGGCAGCTGGCACCCGGAGTTCACCCAGGCCAATGCCAAGCAGGCGCTGCTGGCCTTCAAGGGCGACGTCTACACCGGCATGCAGGCCGAGGACTTCAGCGAAGACGACTTCGATTTCGCCCAGCAGCACTTGCGCATGCTTTCCGGCCTTTACGGCGTGCTGCGGCCGCTGGACCTGATGCAGCCCTACCGCCTGGAGATGGGCACCAAGCTGGCCAACGCCCGCGGCAAGGACCTCTACGCCTTCTGGGGTGAGCGCATCAGCGGCTGGCTGAACGAGTCCCTGGCCGAACAGGGCGACGATGTGCTGCTCAACCTGGCCTCCAACGAGTATTTCGGCGCGGTGAAGCGCAAGGCGCTGAACGCGCGGGTGATCGACACCGAGTTCAAGGACCTGAAGAACGGCCAGTACAAGATCATCAGCTTCTACGCCAAGAAGGCCCGCGGGATGATGGCGCGCTACGTGATCAAGGAGCGCCTGAGCAACCCCGAAGGCCTGAAGGACTTCAACTACGCGGGTTACGCCTACAGTGCCGAGCACTCCAAGGCGGACCAGCTGGTGTTCCTGCGCGACCACGCCGACGACTAAGTTGCCCCACCTGCTGCACCGAACGGGAGCCCTGAGGCTCCCGTTTTCGTTTCGATCCCCCCTTCCTGTCGGGCGCGCGAGCTTCGGTGGGGCGCCTCGATGGTGCGGTGACGCCGGTTACTGAGCCCGCACGCCCCGCAAAAACCTGCCTGATACCAAGTGGCCTGTAAGCCATTGACCATGGAACTGCTCGGTCACGGGGGCCTGAACTGTACGTTTACTGCTCAAAACACCCCCTAATGTCCACACAGTGGAAATGGTCAAAATGACCGTTCGTCTGCTTCGGGATTAATCGTGAGAAATTTTTTCCGCCATCCGAACCGACCGGATGGATGGAAATCGTCCCGATTCGCTCCTGCCCTTGTAATCCATTGGCCATTAACAGCCCTTGGCCATGACATGCATTTCACGATTGCACTTTGCAAGAGAGAAAGCTGAACGGCAGCTGAACGAATGTCTTACCGACGATACACGGTCGTTTTTAACGAAAAATTCAATGGAACTTTTCCCGACCATGCACTTTGCACTGGAAAGGCCAAGTCGCGAATGGCCATTAATCCAGCATCAAGTGATATCAATTGGATATTTCAAATCATTTCCGAGGCGGGATGAGCGGAAGGAACTAACCGCATTTGAGATAAATCCTATTTGCGCAACGATCATCGACGGCGACCAGAAAGTGCCTCGGTGAGAAATCGGAGATTAGGTTCCAAGGTTATTTCGATTGGCAATCAGCGATTGAACTAAGCACCTAACCCAATGAAAAAACTGAACTTTTCAGATGACGAGGCAATCATCTAACCAGACTTGAGCACGCCAGGACGGAGAGCGCACCAACTTTGCAATCCGCCTGAAACATAACAGGGCAACTATTAAAAGTTCGCCCCAAGACTGTGCTCGAAAGTTTAGCACTCGATTCCCATGCCTGCCTGGAAGGAAGTACGGAAGAACTCGAAAGAGCATCTTCCGAGGGTTCTTGCACCCTTTTAAAAACGCCCACGGGGCAACTTAAACAGTTCGACCATTGAAGAGGTGAATGCGATGCGTATCAGCATCTTTGGTCTTGGGTATGTTGGCGCAGTATGTGCCGGCTGCCTGTCCGCACGAGGCCATGAAGTCGTTGGGGTGGATGTCTCCACCACCAAGATCGATCTGATCAACAACGGGAAGTCGCCCATCGTCGAACCGGGCCTGGAGCTTCTGCTGGAGCAAGGCATCCGCACCGGTCGCCTGTCGGGCACCACCGACTTCAAGAAGGCCGTACTGGACACCGACGTGTCGTTCATCTGCGTCGGCACCCCGAGCAAGAAGAACGGCGACCTCGACCTGGGCTACATCGAGTCCGTGTGCCGCGAGATCGGCTACGCCATCCGCGAGAAGAAAGCGCGCCACACCGTGGTCGTGCGCAGCACCGTGCTGCCGGGCACCGTGAACAACGTGGTGATCCCGATCATCGAGGACTGCTCGGGCAAGAAGGCCGGCGCCGACTTCGGCGTGGGCACCAACCCGGAGTTCCTGCGCGAATCCACCGCGATCAAGGACTACGACTTCCCGCCCATGACCGTCATCGGTGAGCTGGACGCCCAGACCGGCGACCTGCTGGAAGAAATCTACCGCGAACTGGACGCGCCGATCATCCGCAAGACCATCGAGGTCGCGGAGATGATCAAGTACACCTGCAACGTCTGGCACGCCGCCAAGGTCACCTTCGCCAACGAGATCGGCAACATCGCCAAGGCAGTCGGCGTCGACGGCCGCGAGGTGATGGACGTGATCTGCCAGGACCGCAAGCTGAACCTCTCGCGCTACTACATGAAGCCCGGCTTCGCCTTCGGCGGCTCCTGCCTGCCCAAGGACGTCCGCGCCCTCACCTACCGCGCCAGCCAGCTGGACATCGAACACCCGATGCTCGGCTCGATCATGCGCAGCAACCAGCACCAGGTGCAGAAGGCCTTCGACATCATCGCCGCCCACGGCAGCCGCAAGGTCGGTCTGCTCGGCCTGTCGTTCAAGTCCGGCACCGACGACCTGCGCGAAAGCCCGCTGGTGGAGCTGGCCGAGATGCTCATCGGCAAGGGCTACGAGCTGCAGATCTTCGACCGCAACGTCGAGTACGCCCGCGTCCATGGCGCGAACAAGGAGTACATCGAATCGAAGATCCCGCACGTTTCCTCGCTGCTGGTCTCGGACCTGGACGCGGTCGTGAAGTCCTCCGACGTGCTGGTGCTGGGCAACGGCGACGAGCTGTTCGTCGACGTCGTCAAGCAGGCGCCCGAGGGCAAGAAGGTCGTCGACCTGATCGGCTTCATGCCGAGCGTCACAGACGACCGCGCCGAAGGCATCTGCTGGTAATTGGGTTTCGATTGGCTGCGCGTCGGCCCGGTGTCGTTGGAGAGGAACTCGGAAATGCTCATTCACTTCAGTGAACTCCGCTTCCTCGTCCCTCTCCGCCTAACCGGACTCTAGCTCGCTCAATCGAGTCCATGCCTTCAGAACCCCAAAGCGCCGGTTACCGGCCCGCCCAGGCGGACCGGTAACCAAGCCCCACCAGACGGATAGACGACGATGGAAACCTACAAACGAGTGATCGGTGAAGCCACGGGCTGGCTGGTCTTTCTCAGCCTGCTGATGCTGCTGGCGCTGATGGTGCCACCGACCGTATTCGACGCCGAGTCCAAGGACTTCCTGCTGCTGATCGGCGCGGTCGGTATCTGGCGCTATTCCATGGGCGGCCTGCACTTCCTGCGCGGCATGCTGTTCCTCTACCTGGTCTACCCGCACTACCGGCGCAAGGTCCGCAAGCTCGGCGACGCGGCCGACCCGTCGCACGTTTACCTGATGGTCACCAGTTTCCGCATCGACGCGCTGACCACCTCCATGGTCTATCGCTCGGTCATCGAAGAAGCCATTGCCTGCGGCTACCCCACCACCGTGGTGTGCTCCATCGTCGAGATGTCCGACGAGGTGCTGATCAAGCAGCAGTGGCAGAAGCTCAACCCGCCGGACCACGTCAAGCTCGACTTCGTGCGTATCCCCGGCACCGGCAAGCGCGACGGCCTGGCCCACGGCTTCCGTGCCATCTCCCGCCACCTGCCGGATGAACACGCGGTGGTCGCGGTGATCGATGGCGACACCGTGCTCGAACCCGGCGTGGTGAAGAAGACCGTGCCCTGGTTCAAGCTCTTCCCCAACGTCGGCGGCCTGACCACCAACGAATTCTGCGAAGTGCGCGGCAGCTACGTGATGAGCGAGTGGCACAAGCTGCGCTTCGCCCAGCGCCACATCAACATGTGCTCCATGGCCCTGTCCAAGCGCGTGCTGACCATGACCGGACGCATGTCGGTATTCCGCGCTGCCGTAGTCACCGACCCGGACTTCATCACCGACGTCGAAAGCGACCACCTCGACCACTGGCGCCTGGGCCGCTTCCAGTTCCTCACCGGCGACGACAAGTCCAGCTGGTACAGCCTGATGCGCCTGGGCTACGACACCTTCTACGTGCCGGACGCGGCGATCAACACGGTCGAGCACCCGCCGGAGAAGAGCTTCATCAAGGCCAGCCGCAAGCTGATGTTCCGCTGGTACGGCAACAACCTGCGGCAGAACTCCCGCGCCCTGGCCCTGGGCCCGCAACGCCTGGGCTGGTTCACCAGCGTGGTGCTGTTCGACCAGCGCCTGTCGATGTGGACCTGCCTGCTCGGCCTGGTCGCCGCGATCATCGCCAGCATCAAGTACAGCATCGCCTTCCTGCTCATCTACCTGCTGTGGATCGGCATCACCCGCTTCGTGCTGACCCTGCTGCTGTCGCTGTCGGGCCACCACATCGGGCCGGCCTACCCGGCGATTCTCTATTACAACCAGATCGTCGGCGCCCTGGTGAAGATCTACGTGTTCTTCCGCCTCGACCAGCAGTCCTGGACCCGCCAGAACACCAAGCTCGATCGCGGCCTGGCCAGCTTCCAGCGCTGGTTCAACACCTGGTCCTCGCGCGCCATGACCTTTTCCGCGGCCAGCGTTTTCGTCGCCGTACTGCTGACCATCGTCTGAAGGCTCCCTTTAGCCACGCCCCTTTTAGCTACGAACAGGACTCGACCCCATGAATACCGCCGTCAACGTCAATGTCGTGCATGAATCCGAAGCCCAGCGCCAGCACGCACGGGTCAAGCTGCCCGCGCGCATCCGCTACATCGGTGGCAACCGCGAAGGCGTCGATGCGCGCCTGCTGGACCTGTCCGCCGGCGGTTTCGCCTTCAGCTCGGCGAACAACACCCCGGTCCAGGTCGGCGACCTGCACAAGGGCAAGCTGCTGTTCCAGATCGACAGCATCAGCTTCTCCCTGGAAGTGGAATTCCAGGTGCGCTCCTACGACCGCGACAGCGGCCGCGTGGGGTGTGAGTTCCAGCACCTGAAGCCGCGCGAGATCGCCGCCCTGCGCTACCTGATCACCTCCTACCTGGCAGGTGAAGTGATCAGCGTGGGCGACATGCTCAACACCCTGCAGCGCGAGAATTTCACCAAGGCCCGCAAGCACGGCGCAGGTTCGGGCGGCATGGGTTTCTTCGGGCGCTTCCGCGCGGTCACCGTGAGCACCGCGATCTTCGTGGTCGGCGTCGGCGCCTTCGCGGTGATCCTCAACCAGATCTACAACCTGTACTTCGTCACCCATGCCGATTCGGGCGTGGTCAGCGTGGCCAACCAGCAGATCACCATGCCCCGCGAAGGCACCGTGGAAAGCCTGGTCGAACCCGGTGCTGAAGTCGCCAAGGGCGCGCCGATCGCCTCCTTCTCCGCCAACCTGCTGGACCTGCTCAAGGGCAACCTGACCGAAGAACAGCTCAACCCGAGCAACATCGAGAAGCTCTTCGGCCACCAGATGAAAGGCACCCTGACCAGCCCGTGCGATTGCCGCGTGGTCGAGCAGCGCGTCGCCAACGGCCAGTTCGCCAACAAGGGCGACGTGATCTTCACCCTGACCCCGCGCGACAGCACCGCCACCGTCGAGGCGCGCTTCCCCTACCGCAACGCCGCCGAGCTGTCCCCTGGCACCCACGTGAACTTCCAGGTCGCCGGCGACAGCGAAGTACGCGGCGGCCGCATCCTGCGCACCGCACCGGTGGACGGTGACCTGTCCTCGGAAATCCGCGTGCAGATCACCCCCGACCAGCCGCTCGACAGCCAGATGGCTGGCCGCCCGACTGAAGTCAGCATCGGCGGCCTGCCGGGCCGCACCCTGCTGAACAAGGCGATGGCCCTGGCCACCGCTCGCTAAGAGGACCGCCCGCATGAATCGACCTGTCTTGCGACACGCCCCGGACCTGGCCCGACACCTTGGATTGGCGCTGGCCATCGCCGCAGCCGCCGGTTGCGCCGGCCTGCCCGACCAGCGACTGGCCCAGGAAGCCCTGGAGCGCGGCGACATCGCCACCGCCCAGGCCAACTTCCAGGCCCTGGCGACCATGGGTTACGCCGACGCACAGGTCGGACTGGCCGACATGCAGGCCGCCACCGGCGACCCTGACGAGCAGGCCCGCGCCGAAAAGCTCTACCGCGAAGCCGCCGAGAGCTCGCCGCGCGCCCGCGCCCGCCTGGGCAAGTGGCTGGCAGCCAAGCCCGGCGGCACCGACGCCGAGCACCGCGAAGCCGAGCAACTGCTGACCCGTGCCTTCGACGAAGGCGAGGACAGCGCCTTGGTGCCGCTGGTGGTCCTCTACCTGCAGTACCCGCAGGCCTGGCCGAACGTGAACCCGCAGCAGCGCATCGACCAGTGGCGCGCCCAGGGACTGCCGCAGGCGGACCTGGCGCAGATCATCCTGTACCGCACCCAGGGCACCTACGACCAGCACCTCACCGAAGTCGAGCAGGTCTGCCAGCGCTGGCTGAACCGCATGGACGTGTGCTGGATGGAACTGGCCACCGTGTACCAGAAGCAGGGCAACGCGGATAAGCAGAAGGCCCACATCGAAGCACTCAAGGCAGGCTGGAAGGCCGGCCGCGTGCCGTCCGAGCGCGTCGAGTCGGTGGCCGGCGTGCTGGCCGATCCGAACATCGGTACCGCCGACCCGCAGGCCGCGCAGGCGCTGCTCACCGAGATCGCGCCGACCTACCCGGCCGCCTGGGTAAGCCTCGCCAAGCTGCAGTACGACAACCCCGACCTGGGCGACCTCGACCAGATGCTCGACTACCTGAAGAAAGCCCAGGACGCCGCCCAGCCCCGCGCCGAGCTGCTGCTCGGGCGCCTCTACTACGACGGCAAGTGGGCCCCGCAGGAGCCGCAGAAAGCCGAGCAGCACCTGCTCAAGGCCGCCGCCAGCGAACCCCAGGCGCACTACTACCTGGGCCAGATCTACCGCCGCGGCTTCCTCGGCCAGGTCTACCCGCAGAAGGCCGTGGATCACCTGCTGATCGCCGCCCGCGCCGGTCAGGCCAGCGCCGACATGGCCCTCGCCCAGCTGTATTCGCAGGGCCGTGGCGTGCGCCCGAACCTGGTCAACGCCTACGTCTTCGGCGAACTCGCCCAGCGCCAGCAGGTGCCCACCGCCAGCGACCTGATGGCGCAGCTCGAACCGCAGATCCAGCCGGCCGACCGCAGCGCCGCGCAGCAACTGCTCAAGCGTGAAGAACAGGCTCGCGGCGCCAACTGGCAAGCCACCGTCAGCCTTCTGCAGAACAACCAGGAACAAGAAAACCTATGAAGCGCATCGATCCGATGACCACCCCGCCGTTTGCTCTTATCGAAGGGATTAAGCCGCGAGCTCTGGCTACCGCTGTTCGCCGCGCCCGCCTGTTCCCTGCCATGTTCGGCGTCGGCCTGAGCCTGGCTGGCACCCTGTTCGGCAGCCTCGCCCATGCGGCAGAAGAGCCGCCGAAGAACGTCGGCATCGACATCAAGGTCACCGCCGAATCCGAGGATGATCGCGACCTGGGTACCGCCCACGGCGGCGACCTCAACGGCATCGGCCTGGACCTGCGCCCCTGGGCCTTCGGCCAGTGGGGCAACTGGAGCGCCTATGTGATGGGCCAGGCAGTTGCCGCCACCGACACCATTCAGACCGACACCCTGCAGAACGACGACGTCAACAACGACAGCAGCGGTCGCAGCGACAACAAGCGCGAGCCGGACGACGCCTACCTCGCCCTGCGCGAATTCTGGGTGGACTACGCCGGCCTCACCCAGTACCCCGGCGAGCACCTGCGCTTCGGTCGCCAGCGCCTGCGCGAAGACAGCGGCATGTGGCAGGACACCAACATCGAGGCCCTGAACTGGACCTTCGACACCACCCTGCTGCGCGCCCACCTTGGCGCCGCCCAGCGCTTCTCCGACTACCGTACCGACATCACTGACCTGGCGCCGGACGACAAGGACCGCACTCACGTGTTCGGCGACATCTCCACGCAGTGGATGCCCCAGCACTGGGTCGGCCTGCGCGTGCACCACGCCGACGACAGCGGCAGCCTGCCGGACCCGGGTGAAACCGTCGACTCGCTGGACAAGCGCTCCACCGGCGACCTCACCTGGGTTGGCATCGAGGCCAACGGCGACGGCTACAACTGGCGCTCGCAGATGCCCATCAACTATTGGGCCAGCGCCACCTGGCTCACCGGTAACCGCGACCGCCTGACCACCGTCCCGGTAAACGGCGAGCGTGTCGCCGCCGGCAAGCAGAGTGGCGATGTGGATGCCTACGGCGCGGACCTGGGCCTGCGCTGGAACATCGACGAGCAGTGGCGCGTCGGTGGCGCCTACGCCCGTGGCAGCGGCGGCGGCAAGAACGGCGAAGACCAGTTCGAACAGACGGGCCTGGAGAGCAACCGCTCCAACTTCACCGGCACCCGGGCCCGCGCGCACCGCTTCGGCGAAGCCTTCCGCGGTGAGCTGTCGAACCTTGAGGCCGCCACGCTGTTCGGCTCCTGGCAGCTGCGCGACGACTATGACGCCAGCGTCATCTACAACAAGTTCCGCCGCGTGGACAGCGATTCGGACATCGGCAACAGCGGCATCACCGCGCCGCTGGTCAATGACTCCAAGGACATCGGCCAGGAAGTCGACCTGGTCGTCACCAAGTACTTCAAGCAGGGCCTGCTGCCGGCCTCGATGAGCCAGGCGATCGACGAGCCGTCGGCGCTGATCCGCTTCCGTGGCGGCGTGTTCAAGCCCGGCGATGCCTACGGCAGCCATGTCGACTCGACCATGCACCACGCCTTCGTCGATGTGATCTGGCGCTTCTGAGGACTGTAGCGATGACTATCCGAGCACCCTTCCCCGCTCCAACACCCTCACCCCAGCCCTCTCCCAGGGGGAGAGGGGGCGCTCTGGCGTTGGGTTGCGTGCCGTGCCAGCCGATCGCTCCGAACAGCTCCCTCTCCCTCCGGGAGAGGGTTGGGGTGAGGGGGGCGCAAGGCCTGCGCAAGTCCAGCGCCGTGCAGTGGTCCACCCTGCTGCTGGGCAGCGTGCTGCTGGCCACCACTCCGGCCTGGGCGGCGCAGCCCGCGGCCAAGGCCCAAGCCAGCGCCGCCCAGGCCAAGAAGGCCGACGCCGCAAAAACAGGCGAGGCCACCGAGGACGAAAACGCCCCGGCCGAACAACCGGGCGCCGAGCCGGGCCACACCCAGACGCTCAAGCAGTCGGGCAACTACACCGTGACCGCCGCGCCCAGCGAACCGCTGCACCTGGAACCGCCCAAGCTGCCCGACCTCAGCGGCTACACCGCCGAAGCGGTGGAGAACAAGATCGAGCGCAAGAAGCCCGGCCGGGCCCACATCGAGCGGATGGTCCAGCAACAGCCGCTGAAGGAATTCACCGGCGGCAAGAACCGTCTCGCCGAATGGGTGAAACGCCAGCGCCAGATGCCCCAGGCAATCTTCATCGACGGCGGCTACGTCAACCTCGCAGACCTCGTCGGCAAACTGCCCAAGACCGCGCTGGAACAGACCGAGCCGGGCGTCTACATCGCCCGCCTGCCCATCGTCGTCAGCCAGGGCGCGACCCTGGAAGTCGACGGCAAGGTCAAGGAACTGCGGCTGTCCCAGGACCGCGGATCGTTCCTGGTCAACGACGGCAAGCTGTTCGTGCGCGACACCAAGGTCACCGCCTGGAACGAGGCGAAAAACGAACCGGCCTGGTTCAAGACGCCCAACGAGTTCCGCCCCTTCCTGATCTCCTGGGGCGGCGCCGAGGCCTACCTGGTGAACAGCCATTTCACCAGCTTCGGCTACAACGCCTCGAAGGCCTACGGCATCTCCATCTCGCAGTACAGCCCGGGCATGGACAAGACCATGAAGCGTCCGCGCCCGCAGGGCTGGGTGCTCGACTCGACCTTCGAGGACGCCTGGTACGGCTTCTACTGCTACGAGGCCGACGATCTGGTGGTGCGCGGCAACACCTACAAGAACAACATCGTCTACGGCATCGACCCGCATGACCGCTCGCACCGTCTGATCATCGCCGAGAACACCGTCTACGGGACGAAGAAGAAGCACGGCATCATCGTTTCCCGTGAGGTCAACGACAGCTGGATCATCCACAACAAGACCTACGACAACCACCTTTCCGGGATCGTCCTCGACCGTAATTCCGAGCGCAACCTGGTGGCCTACAACGAGGTGTACCGCAACCACTCCGACGGCATCACGCTCTACGAGTCCGGCGACAACCTCATCTACGGCAATCAGGTGCTGGCCAACCTGCGCCACGGCATCCGCATCCGTAACAGCGTGAACATCCGCCTGTACGAGAACCTCGCGGCCGGCAACAAGCTGATCGGCGTCTACGGCCACATCAAGGACCTGACCGACACCGACCGCAACATCGACCTCGACCCCTTCGACACCAAGGTCTCGCTGATCGTGGTCGGCGGCAAGCTGGCCGGCAATGGCTCGGGCCCGCTGTCGGTGGATTCGCCGCTGTCGCTGGAGCTCTACAAGGTGGCCATGCTCGGCCCGACCAAATCTTCCGGCATCAGCTTCAACGGCGTGCTCGGCGAGAAGCAGGACCAGATCCTGGACCTGCTGGTGCGCCAGCAACGCGCGGTGCTGATCGACCCCGTCGAAAGCCAGGCCGAACTGCAGAACTGAGGACCGACCATGAAACGTATGACCGTCAATTTCCTGCGCCTGTCGGGCCTCACCGCCGGCCTGCTGCTCGCCCACCACACCCTGGCCGCCGACGCGCCGAGCTACACCGCTCAACCGGCCGCCGGCCTGTGCCCCACCGCGTCCAACGACGCGGCGTACAACACCAAGTACCTGGGCTTCTTCACGCACCTGGTGCCGGCCCAGGAAGACTGGCTGTTCCGTACCACCTACGACCTGCGCACCGACTTCGGCACCAGCGCCGAAGGCTGGCGCGAGCTCAAGCAGTTGCGCGACGAACTCAAGCGCAAGGGCATCGACCTGGTCGTCGTCTACCAGCCCACCCGTGGGCTGGTGAACCGCGAGAAGCTCAACCCGCAGGAGAAGGCCAGCTTCAACTACGACCTGGCGAAAAAGAACTACCAGGCGGCCATCGCCCAGTTCCGCAAGGCCGGCATCTACACCCCGGACTTCTCGCCGCTGTTCGACGAGAAGCAGGAGCACCCCTACTACTTCAAGGGCGACCACCACTGGACGCCATATGGCGCGATGCGCAGCGCGAAGATCGTCGCCGAAACCCTGAAGGAAATCCCCGCCTACAACGACATCCCGAAGAAGGAATTCGAGAGCAAGCGCGTGGGCCTGCTGTCCAAGCTGGGTACCTTCCACAAGGCCGCCGCGCAGCTGTGCGGCAGCAGCTACGCACCGCAGTACGTCGACCGCTTCGAGACCGAGCCGGTGGGCGATTCGGGCGGCGGCGACCTGTTCGGTGAGGGCGGCGATGCCCAGGTTGCGCTGGTGGGTACGTCCAACAGCGGCCCGGCCTACAACTTCGCCGGCTTCCTGGAGCAGTACGGCAAGGTCGACATCCTCAACAACGCCGTGTCCGGTGGCGGCTTCGACAGCTCCCTGCTGGCCTACATGACCAGCAAGGAATTCCACGACAAGCCGCCGAAGATCCTCATCTGGGAATTCGCCACCCACTACGACATGGCGCAGAAGAGCTTCTACCGCCAGGCCATGCCGCTGGTGGACAACGGCTGCGCCGACGGCAAGCCGGCCATCAGCCGCAAGGTCAAGCTGCACGCGGGCAGCAACGAGGTGCTGCTCAACAGCGGCGCCCTGCCGATCCGCTCGGGCAGCTACACCGCCGACGTCACCTATTCCGACCCCGGCGTACACGAACTCAAGAACACCATCTGGTACATGAACGGTCGTCGCGAGCAGCTGAAGATCGAGCAGTCCAAGGCCGTGGATACCGGCGGACGCTACGTCTTCGAACTGCGCAACGACGAAGACTGGTCGAACCAGCAGTTCCTCTCCCTGGAGATCGAGGCGCCGGATGACATGCCGGCGGGCCTGGAAGTCGAGGCCAAGCTCTGTCAGACGCCCAAAGCCAAGTCGGCCGACGTGGCCGCCAACTGAAGCGAGGGACGAGAACCATGCCCAGCCTCCACAAGATCAAGACACCCGTTGTCGCCCGCATCGGCCTCACCATCGCGGTCCTCGGCGCGCTGTTCGGCGAGAGCACCACCTACGCCGCCGACCTGATGCCGCCGCCGGGTTACTTCTCCGCCGTCGGCGACAAGGGCAGCAAGAAGGACGCGGACAGTTGCCCTGCCGCCCCGACGCCCTACACCGGCAGCCTGCAGTTCACCAGCAAGTACAAGGGCTCGGACTCGGCACGCTCGACGCTGAACGTGGATGCGGAGAAAGAGTTCCGCAGCCAGATCAAGGACATCACCGACATGGAGCGCGGCGCAACCAAGCTCATCACCCAGTACATGCGCAGCGGCAACAAGGGCGACCTGGACTGCGCGATGAGCTGGCTCGTTAGCTGGGCCAAGGCCGGTGCGCTGGAAAGCAGCGACTACAACCACACCGGCAAGTCCATGCGCAAATGGGCACTGGGCAGCCTGTCGTCGTCCTACATGCGCCTGAAGTTCTCCAGCAGCCGGCCGCTGGCCGCCTATGGCGACCAGTCGAAGGAGATCGAGAACTGGTTCAGCACCCTGGGCAGCCAGGTGGTGCGCGACTGGAGCGACCTGCCGCTGAAGAAGATCAACAACCACTCCTACTGGGCCGCCTGGTCGGTGATGTCCACCGCCGTGGTGACCAACCGCCGCGACCTGTTCGACTGGTCGGTGCAGGAGTTCAAGGTCGCCGCCAACCAGGTGGACAACGACGGCTACCTGCCCAATGAACTCAAGCGCCGCCAGCGCGCCCTGTCGTACCACAACTACTCGCTGCCGCCGCTGACCATGATCGCCGCCTTCGCCCAGGTGAACGGCGTCGACCTGCGCCAGGAAAACAACGGCGCCCTGCAGCGCCTGGCCAACCGCGTGATGCAAGGCGTGGATGACCAGGACGCATTCGACGAGAAGACCGGCAACGACCAGGACATGGGCGACCTGAAGGAGAACAGCAAGTTCGCCTGGCTGGAGCCCTACTGCGCGCTCTACAGCTGCGCACCGAAGACCCAGGACTGGAAGAAGAAGATGGAGCCGTTCAACAGCTTCCGCCTGGGGGGTGAAGTGACCAAGGTTTTCAACCGTCAGGGGGCGGGGAGCTGAAGCAGCGCCCGCCTCCTTGAGGAGGCCAGAGCCCCTCACCCTGACCCTCTCCCGGAGGGAGAGGGGACCGTCCGAGCATTCGGGCAGCACTGAGCCAGCCGGCGAGCGCGAAAACAACCGCCGCACGGATACCCCCTCTCCCTTCGGAGCGGGGCGCGCAGCCAGGGCTGGGGTGAGGGCAAACCCTCGCTCCGAAGCAACAGCAACACCACCCGACCCACGCAATAAAGACGTGAGCGGGCGCAACAGATTGAGCACCACATGGGGAGGAATTGGCGGGTTGCCCCGGCCTTTCCTCAAGGCGTCGAGAAGACGCCGGAAGGTCCGGAGCCACTCAAGGTTTGAAGCTCCAGAGAGAGACGCGGAATGGTCTTTTCTTCCAACGTGTTCCTGTTCCTGTTCCTGCCGGTCTTCCTCGGCCTGTACTACCTGAGCGGGAACCGTTACCGGAACCTTCTGTTGCTGGTCGCCAGCTACATCTTCTACGCCTGGTGGCGGGTGGACTTCCTCCTGCTGTTCGCCGGCGTCACCGTATTCAACTACTGGATCGGCCTGCGCATCGGCGCCGCCGGCGTACGCACCAAGGCCGCCCAGCGCTGGCTGCTGCTCGGCGTGGTGGTCGACCTCTGCGTGCTGGGCTACTTCAAGTACGCCAACTTCGGCGTGGACAGCCTCAACGAGATCATCACCTCGTTCGGCATGCAGCCCTTCGTGCTGACCCACATCCTGCTGCCCATTGGCATCAGCTTCTACACCTTCGAATCGATCAGCTACATCATCGATGTGTACCGCGGCGATACCCCGGCCACGCACAACCTGATCGACTTCGCGGCCTTTGTGGCGATCTTCCCGCACCTGATCGCCGGCCCGGTGCTGCGCTTCAAGGACCTGGTCGACCAGTTCAACCACCGCACCCACACCGTCGACAAGTTCGCCGAAGGCTGCACCCGCTTCATGCAGGGCTTCGTCAAGAAGGTGTTCATCGCCGACACCCTGGCCGCGGTGGCCGACCACTGCTTCGCCCTGCAGAACCCCACCACGGGTGACGCCTGGCTCGGCGCGCTGGCCTACACCGCGCAGCTGTACTTCGACTTCTCCGGCTACAGCGACATGGCCATCGGCCTGGGCCTGATGATGGGCTTCCGCTTCATGGAGAACTTCAACCAGCCCTACATCAGCCAGTCGATCACCGAGTTCTGGCGGCGCTGGCACATCAGCCTCTCCACCTGGCTGCGCGACTACCTGTACATCAGCCTGGGCGGCAACCGCGGCACCACCTTCCAGACCTACCGCAACCTGATCCTCACCATGCTGCTGGGCGGCCTGTGGCACGGCGCCAACGTCACCTACATCATCTGGGGCGCCTGGCACGGCGTGTGGCTGGCCATCGAACGCGCCCTGGGGGTGAACGCCGCGCCGCGCGTGCTCAACCCGCTGAAGTGGGCCTTCACCTTCCTGCTGGTGATCGTCGGCTGGGTGATCTTCCGCGCCGAGAACCTGCACGTGGCCTGGCGCATGTACGAAGCCATGTTCAGCTTCGGCGACTGGAAGCTCTCCGAGCTCAACCGCGCCAGCCTCACCGGCCTGCAGGTCGGCACCCTGGTGATCGCCTACCTCGTGCTGGCCTTCTTCGGCATCCGCCAGTTCTACAACCAGCCGATGCAGGACAAGGCACCCAAGGCCGCCGCGAAGACCGAACAGGTCAACGCCGACGGCCCGGCCAGCGCCCAGCCGCGTACCCCGGCCATGGCCCGGCAGGACCCGGCCGCCATCGCCTATTCGCCCAGCGGCGCCGCCGTCTACCAGCCGCACTGGATGTCCCAGCTGCCGGTACTGGCCACCCGACTCGCCCTGCTCCTGCTGTTCGCCGCTTCGGTGCTCAAGCTTTCGGCGCAGAGCTACTCGCCGTTCCTCTACTTCCAGTTCTGAGCGAGGCCGGATCATGCAATCGACCACTCAACCCAAGATCAGCAAACCCCTGCAGTACGCCTACATCGCCGCCTTCGGCGGCATGCTGCTGGGCCTGGCCGGCTGGTCGCTGAAGGCTTTCCCGAGCTTCTCCGCCGCCGAAGGCACCACCGTGCTCAACGGCAAGCTGGCCCACGCCTTCGAAGGCCACTACGACGACGAATTCCCCATCAAGCGCCTGGGCACCAACCTCTGGGCCGCGCTGGACTACACCGTCTTCGACGAGGGCCGCCCCGGCGTGGTGATCGGCAAGGACGGCTGGCTGTTCACCGATGAAGAGTTCAAGCCCGCGCCGACCCAGCAGCAGCTGGAAGACAACTGGGCGCTGGTGCGCGGCGTGCAGCAGGAGCTGGAACGCCGCGGCGTGAAGCTGGTGCTGGCGATCATCCCGGCCAAGACCCGCCTGTATCCCGAGTTCGTCGGCAAGGAACAACCCGCCGCCCTGCACGCATCGCTCTACAGCGACTTCCTGCAACGCGCCCGCCAGGCCGGCATGGCCGCGCCCGAGCTGCTGGGGACGCTGGAAAAAGCCAAGGACAACGGCCAGGTGTTCCTGCGCACCGACACCCACTGGACTCCACTGGGCGCCGAGGCCGTGGCGCAGCGCCTGGGCGAAAGCATCCGCCAGGGCCAGGGTGCCGACCTGCCGACCCAGACCTTCGTCACCGAGGCCGGCAAGAGCGGCGCGCACAAGGGCGACCTGCTCACCTTCCTGCCGCTGGACCCGCTGTTCACCGAGCTGCTGCCGCCCGAAGACCAGCTGGAACAGCGCCAGACCCATCCGGCCGACGACGCCACGGCGGCATCCGAAGGTGGCGGCGACCTGTTCGGCGACAGCGCCCAGCCGCAGATCGCCCTGGTCGGCACCAGCTACAGCGCCAACCCGCGCTGGAACTTCGCTGGCGCGCTGAAGCAGGCGCTGTCGGCAGACGTCATCAACTACGCCAAGGAGGGCAAGGGCCCCCTGGAACCGATGCTCGAACTGCTGCAGGACGAAGGCTTCAAGAAAGCCCCGGCCAAGCTGCTGGTCTGGGAATTCCCCGAACGCTACCTGCCGATGCACAGCGACCTCAGCCAGTTCAACCAGGACTGGCTGGCGCAACTGCGTGCGGACGGTAACCGCGACGAACGCCTGGCTTCCAACCAGGCCGCTCACTGACCCGAACACCCACGGCGCACCAAGCGCTGGAACTGGGCACCTCTTGTGCCCCCCAAGAGAGAAAGACGGAGGTACACCCCATGAACCGACTGAGCATTCGCACCCTGAAGTCGTCCGCCCTCGCCCTCGCCCTGGGCGCCGCTTCCTTCGGCGCCTTCGCCGGCGGTGAAGGCGCGCTCTACGGCCCGCAGGCACCCAAGGGCTCCACCTTCGTGCGGGCTTACAACGCCGGCAGCTCGGAGCTGTCCGTCAGCGTCGGCAACGCCACCCTGAACGACATCTCGCCGCTGGGCTCCAGCGACTTCAAGTTCCTCCCGCCGGGCAACTACACCGCCAAGGTCGGCTCCCAGAGCCTGCCGGTGAAGCTTGATCCGGACGCCTACTACACCCTCGTCAGCCAGCCCGGCGGCCAGCCGCGCCTGGTGCCCGAGCCGCCGTTCAAGAACAAG
Organism: Pseudomonas sp. AU12215; assembly: GCF_001675465.2. Taxonomy (NCBI): domain Bacteria; kingdom Pseudomonadati; phylum Pseudomonadota; class Gammaproteobacteria; order Pseudomonadales; family Pseudomonadaceae; genus Pseudomonas; species Pseudomonas sp. AU12215. The sequence goes on along the minus strand of NZ_MACM02000192.1, from coordinate 36,813 downwards.
CAGAAGGCCCTGGTCCGCGTGCAGAACCTCAGCGGCAAGGCCCTCACCCTGAAGACCGCCGACGGCAAGACCGAAGTGGTCAGCAACGTCGCCCCGCAAAGCCACGGCGACCGCGAGATCAACCCGGTGAAAGTCAACCTCGCCCTGTTCGACGGCGCGAAGAAAGTCAGCGACCTCAAGCCCGTCACCCTCGAGCGCGGCGAAGTGGTCTGCCTCTACGTCACCGGTGACAGCAAGCTGAACCCGGTGTGGGTCAAGCGCCCGGTGAAGGCGGACTGATCCATGCGCCGGCGGATGCTGCATGGCCACTCCCAACCGGAGTGCGCGCGAGGCGCCACACCTCCCGCCGGCACGAACTGCCTGCCCTCCCCTTGGCGAGGGTCCTGGGGCGCGCGAGCAATTGACGCGCCCCGCTCCACCCAGAACAACAAGACCGGCCCAGCACCGGCAGAAGAACCCGTGCGCCGCAGCGACGGCAAGCACTGGAGAGGTCACCCAAACCGCAGGCCGGTCCGCACGACGCGGCTCGGCAGACAGAACGCAAACGCTTAAGGAGAAACCCGATGATCCCAGTAATTCTTTCCGGTGGCAGCGGCTCGCGACTCTGGCCTCTTTCGCGCAAACAGTATCCCAAGCAGTTCCTGGCCCTGACCGGCGACCACACCCTGTTCCAGCAGACGCTGGAACGCCTGGTGTTCGAAGGCATGGAGCCGCCCGTCGTGGTGAGCAACCAGGAACACCGTTTCATCGTCCAGGAGCAGCTCGAAGCGCTGAACCTGAAGACCCAGTCCATCCTCCTCGAACCCTTCGGCCGCAACACCGCCCCAGCGGTCGCCATCGCCGCCATGAAGCTGCTCGCCGAAGGCCGCGACGAACTGCTGCTGATCCTCCCGGCCGACCATGTGATCGACGACCAGCGCGCCTTCCAGCGTGCCCTGGCGCTGGCCACCAACGCCGCCGAGAAGGGCGAGATGGTGCTCTTCGGCATCCCTGCCAACCGCCCGGAAACCGGCTACGGCTACATCAAGGCCGGCGACGAGCGCGGCCTGCCGGACGGCGTCATCCGCGTCGAGCGCTTCATCGAGAAACCCGACGAAGCCCGAGCCCAGCAGTTCGTCGAGGACGGCGGCTACTTCTGGAACAGCGGCATGTTCCTGTTCCGCGCCAGCCGCTTCCTCGAGGAACTGAAGAAGCACGACGCCGACATCTACGACACCTGCCTGCTGGCCCTGGAGCGCAGCCAGCACGATGGCGACCTGATCAGCATCGACGCCGCCACCTTCGAGTGCTGCCCGGACAACTCCATCGACTACGCCGTGATGGAAAAGACCCGCCGCGCCTGCGTGGTGCCGCTGTCCGCCGGCTGGAACGACGTCGGCAGCTGGTCGTCGATCTGGGAAGTGCACGACAAGGACGATGACGGCAACGTCACCATGGGCGACGTGATGGTCCACGACAGCCACAACTGCCTGGTGCACGGCAACGGCAAGCTGGTCTCGGTGATCGGCCTGGAGGATATCGTGGTCGTCGAGACCAAGGACGCCATGATGATCGCCCACAAGGACCGCGTGCAGGACGTCAAGAAGGTGGTCAACCAGCTCGACGCCGCCGGCCGCAGCGAGACCCAGAACCACTGTCAGGTCTATCGTCCGTGGGGTTCCTACGACTCGGTGGACATGGGCGGCCGCTTCCAGGTCAAGCACATCTCGGTCAAGCCGGGCGCGCGCCTGTCACTGCAGATGCACCACCACCGCGCCGAGCACTGGATCGTCGTCTCCGGCACCGCGCAGGTGACCTGTGACGACAAGACCTTCCTGCTCACCGAAAACCAGTCCACCTACATCCCGATCGCCTCGGTCCATCGCCTGGCCAACCCCGGCAAGATCCCGCTGGAAATCATCGAGGTGCAATCGGGCAGCTACCTGGGCGAGGACGACATCGAGCGTCTGGAGGACGTCTACGGCCGCACCACGGAGAACGTGGAACTCCAGGCTGTAGTTCGCTAAGCCCCGGGCCCCGGCGCTTCCCCCCATCGGCGCCAATGCCCCCGCACCATTCGGTGCGGGGGCTTTTTTATGGGCTGGCGCTTTGCCGGCGCCACATCAACCCACCGCCACGAAGCTCCTGCTAAGGTATCCACACATCCCCCGCGGAGCGCTCCATGCTGTACGGCATCCTGCTGATCGTCACCTGGATCATCCTGCTGATCCGCTACCCCTCCCGCGCCCTGCCGATCTCCGGTGCCGGACTGGTCGGGCTGGCCTGTGTGATCGCCATCGCCATCTGGCAGGACAACAGTGACGCACGCCAACTCGAGCACCTGGAACTGCGCATCGCCTACCAGCCCGAGCAGTGCCAGCCCGGCCGCCCGCTGGCCGTCAGCCTGAAGAACGGCTCTTCCCGCCCGCTGCTGGAACTGCGCTGGAAGGTCGCCGCCTACCGCCCTGGCGATACCACCGATCTTGCCGAAAACCTCTACGAAGCTCCGCGCTACCGCGGCCCCGGCGCGCTGCTCGCCGGCGACAGCTGGAGCGACTGCCTCCCCTTGCCGCCGCTGCGGCCCGGCTACCGCGCCAGCACCCTGGAATTCCGCGCCGAGCGGGTGAACGGCCGTTTTGGCGACTGATTCACCTGCCCCGCACAATCCGGTACGGTAGTCCCGCCCACAGACACGGACTACCAGACCATGCCCCAGCCCGTCGCCCTCATCACCGGATGCTCCAGCGGTATCGGCCGCGCTCTAGCCGAAGCCTTCCAGACCGCCGGGTACCAGGTCTGGGCCACCGCCCGCCGCGATGAAGACGTCGCCGCACTCGGCCAGGCCGGCCTTCGCGGCGTGCTGCTGGACGTCAATGACGAGCCCGCCGTCGAACGTCTCGCCGAGCAGTTGCAGCGCGAAGCCGGCGGGCTCGACGTGCTCATCAACAACGCCGGCTACGGCGCCATGGGGCCGTTGCTCGATGGCGGCAGCCAGGCGATCCGCCGGCAGTTCGAAACCAATGTGTTCGCCGTGGTCGGCGTCACCCGCGCGCTGTTCCCGGCGCTGCGCGCACGTCGCGGGCTGGTGGTGAACATCGGCAGCGTGTCCGGTGTGCTGGTCACGCCTTTTGCCGGCGCCTACTGCGCGTCGAAGGCTGCTGTGCACGCACTGAACGACGCCTTGCGCCTGGAACTGGCGCCTTTCGGCATCGAGGTGATGGAGGTGCAGCCCGGCGCCATCGCCTCCAACTTCGGCGCCAACGCCAGCCGCGAGATGGCCGCGTTGGTCGGCGAGGACTCCGCCTGGTGGCCGCTGCGCCGATTCATCCAGGCGCGCGCCGCCGCCTCCCAGGACAAGCCCACCCCAACCAGCGACTTCGCGCAGAAGCTGCTGGCCGCCGCGCAGAAGTCCCCGCGTCCGCGCCTGGTGCGCATCGGCAACGGCAGCCGCGCCCTGCCGCTGCTCTCGCGCTGGCTGCCCACCGGCCTGCTGGATAAGGTGCTGAAGAAGCGCTTCGGCCTCGATGGACAACTCTGATGACATACCAGGTCCGCTACCTCGCCCTTGCCGGTATCCTCGCCGCCTTCTTCCTCAATGTGGTAGCGCGCGGGTTGCTGCGGGTCGGTGGCGTGCCGGCGACCCTGCTGGTGGCGGCGGTGATCGCCGCCGCGATGGCCTTCTGGTTCGCCCGCCGGCACAAGCGCCTGGCGGAAACCGGTGAACGCTGGCGGCTGACTGCGCTGTATGGCGGCGGCCTGGCCCTGCTCTACACCCTCCTGGTGGGCATGGCGGCGTGGAAGAACACGCCCAGCCCGGCAGCACTGCTGCTCTACTTCCTCAATTACCTGTGCTACCCGCTGTGCGTCTGGTGGTTCTTCCGCCCCGGCGTGCTGCTGCGCTTCCTGCCAGCCGACAGGCGCTGAGCGGACTTCACGCTTTCTTCACCTGCATTTCATCCCGGCACGACCCGACCCCGCCTAAGGTGACGCAGACCTTGGAGGAGTCCCCATGTCCCTGCCCCGTTCCCTTCGCGGCGCCATCGCCGCTGCCCTGCTGACCTTCGGCCCACTCGCCCTGGCCGCCGGCGAGAATCCGTCCGACTGGGCCAGGCCGGTGGACCCGTCGTTCAACCTCTACCAGATGTCGCCCACGCTCTACCGCAGCGCACTGCCCGGCAGTGCCGACCTGCCCGAACTGCAGCGCCTGCAGGTGAAGACCGTGGTGAGCTTCATCAAGGACGACGACCGCGAATGGATCGGCCAGCAGAACATCGAGGCAGTGAGCTTCCCGACCCACGCCGACCGCGTCGATGACGCCGACGTGCTGAAGGTCCTGCGTATCCTGCAGAGCGCCGAGCAGAACGGCCCGGTGTTGATGCACTGCAAGCACGGGCGTGATCGCACCGGCCTGTTCGCCGCCATGTACCGTACCGTGATCCAGGGCTGGAGCAAGGAAGACGCGCTCAAGGAAATGACCCAGGGCGGCTTCGGCACCGAGGATGACATGCAGGATGCCATCGCCTATGTGCAGAAGGCCGACATCGGCCAGCTGCAACAGGCCCTGGCCAGCGGCGAATGCAGCACCTCGGCCTTCGCCGGCTGCCAGCTCAAGGGCTGGTTGGCGGACACCTTCGGCGAGGAACGGTCGCCGCACCCGGCGCACTGATCGGCGACCTGTCACACCGAATCGGCGAGAGTGCGGTAGCTTATCCGCACCTTTACCGTTTCACAGGCTCGCCATGACCGCTTCCCGCTTCAGCGCCGTTACCCACACCCGCTATATCGACCACGCCGGCCTGGATGCCTTCTGCGCCGACTACGACGGCTTCCTGCTCGATCTCTGGGGCGTACTGATCGACGGCGTCGACGTCTTCCCCGGCGCCCTCGCCTGGCTCGCCCGCCGCGCCGCCGAAGGCAAGCCGGTGTGGTTCCTCAGCAACGCCTCGCGCAGCGTCCCGGAGATGGCCGACACCCTGGTGCGGCTGGGCGTCTCCCGCGAGCTGTTCGCCGGTATCACCACCTCCGGCCAACTGGCCATCGACGCCTTCACCCATGAACGCGAATTCCAGCGCGGCGGCATCTATACCGTCGGTGTGGGCGATGCGCTGACCACCTGGCCGGCAGACATCCGCGAGCGCTTCTGCGATGACATCCACGCTGCATCGCTGATTCTGGGCGTCGGCAGCTTCCCGCAGGACGAACTGGAAGAGCGCTTCGCCCCGCTGCGCGGCGCCACCGAAAAACCCTTCCTGTGCGCGAACCCGGACCGCGTGGTGGTCTCCGGTGGGCAAACGGTGTTCGGCGCCGGTCGCCTCGCCGAAGCCTTCGCCGAAGAAGGCGGCAAGGTGCACTGGTACGGCAAACCCGATCCTTCCGCGTTCCGCATCGCCCAACGGCAGTTGGAAGCGCGCGGCGCGAAGCACATCCTGTTCGTCGGCGATTCGCTGGTGACCGACGTCCCCGGCGCGCTGGCCGCGCGCATCGACACCTTGTGGCTGGCATCCACCGGCATCCATCGCCAGGCGCTGGGCGTGCCCTTCAACGGCGGGCTGGACCCGGAAAGGACGAACGCTCTGCTCGATGGCTATCCAATTCGTCCGCACTTTGCCGCGCCGGGGCTGGTCTGAGTTCAGGACAAACGCCTGAGCTTGCCCCCATGAACGAACTGATCGACCTGCTGCAATGGCCGGCCATGCTGGTCACCGTCCTCGCCGCCTGGCTGGTGGGTTCCCGCGACCGAAAGCGGCGCAAGGTGGGCTTCTGGGTATTCATCGCCAGCAACGCGCTGTGGATCGCCTGGGGCCTGCCCGCCCACGCTTACGCGCTGGTGATCCTGCAGCTGTGCCTGGCGGCGATGAACATCCGTGGCAGCTACAAGAACCGCAAGCGCGAGCATGCCGAGGGTTGAGCCGCTTTAGCAGGAGCGAGCTGGTTCGCGAACCGCATGGCACCGCAGCTGGGCTGTTCGCGAGCAAGCTCGCTCCTACGAAGAGCCCCAGGGCTCCGCTCCGCCCTACGCGACTTGCATGCCGCCGTAAGAGCGCCGCGATCTGGCCGCCAACGAAAACGGGAGCCGAAGCTCCCGTTGTCATTCATTGGATCAGATCACTGCGCCGTCGCAGCTGCGCCGTCGGAATGCTCCGCGTTGCGGCTCTGCGGATTGACGATCACGGTGGCGGTGATGCCCGCCGCCAGCAGCACGCCGTCCGGTACCTCGTCGATATGGATGCGCACCGGCACGCGCTGGGCCAGGCGCACCCAGTTGAAGGTCGGGTTGACGTCGGCCACCAGCTCCCGGCTTTCCGGGTTATCGCGATCGTAGATGGCGCGGGCGACGCTTTCGACGTGGCCCTTCAGGCGCTCGCCGCTCATCAGTTGCAGCTCCGCCGGGTCGCCGCCGCGGATGTGCGGCAGCTTGGTCTCTTCGAAATAGCCGTAGATCCAGTAGGAGTTCTCGTCGACCACGGCCATCTTCGCCTCGCCGACGCGGGCGTAGTCGCCACGGTGCACGTTGAGGTTGGTCACGTAGCCATCCACCGAGGCGCGCACCTGGGTACGTTCCAGGTTCAGCTTGGCGGCGTCCAGCGCGGCCAGGGCCTGCTGGTAGTCGGCCTCGGAGGCGGCGGCGGTGTTGCTGGCATCGTCCAGGCTCTCGCGGGAGACCACTTCTTCATCCATGGCGCGGCGGCGCTTGGCGTTGAGCTGGCGCATCTGCAGGGTGGCCTTGCGCGAGGCGACCAGGGCTTCGGCCTGCTTCACGGCGATCTGGTAGTGGTCCGGGTCGATCTGCATCAAGAGATCGCCTTTCTTCACCTGCTGGTTGTCGCGCACCGGTACGTCGACCACCACGCCGGAGACGTCGGCGGCGACGTTGATGATATCGGCGCGTACCCGGCCGTCGCGGGTCCAGGGCGTATCCATGTAGTTCACCCAGAGGGCGCGGCCGATCAACGCGGCGACCGCCAGGATGATCAGGGTCGCCAGCAGGCTGATGATGGATTTGAGAGTCATGGGTGCACGCTCGTTACTTATAGACAGTGAGGGACAGCCCGCCGAACAGGCAGGCGAACAGGCACACGCGGAACAGCGCCGGGTGCCAGGTGTAGCGGTACAGGCCGACCGAAGCGAGGATGCGGTCGATGCCCCAGCAGATCACCGCGGCGACGAGGAACATCAGGGTCAGGGTCGGCATGTAGACCCCGTGGAACGCGATCTCGCGGGGCAGGTCAGGCAACATGAGTCGATCTTCCAGAAGAGGTTTCGCCATCGCGCAGCGGCGACTGCGGGTCGAGCAGGCTGCTGCGGATGAAGTGCAGGTAGCTGAGCACGCGGCGCAGCGGCGAGCTTTCGAAGTCCGGCGCGCGCGGCTCGTCAGTGGTCTTCACGCAATCGATGGCCTGCTCCACGGCGACCAGGGCGCGCTCAAGGTTGGCTTCGCAGGGCTTGACGAACAGGCGGATCAGCGCACGGCCCATGGCGCGGATCGACTGCCGCCAGGGCGACGATTGCGCATAGCAGGGCTCGCTTGGCAGGTTCTCCTGCTCGACACGCAGTTCGATGATCGAATGTCCGATTTCCAGAACCACGAAGGTCCAGCGCAGCAGGCGGCGTTGCATCTGCGGGCTGCGCGCGGCCACGCCGTAGGCCTGGTTGAGCAGGTCGCGGGTGCCGCTCTCGAACGACGAGACAAGGCCGTCGAGCTTACCGCTGATGGCTTCCACCACGCGCAGGCGCAGGTCCTTCTCCAGGCGCCGCCAGAGCCAGGCGCTGGTGGGCGGCATGATCACCGCGGCGACCACCGCGGCCAGGCTCTGCGACAGCACCAGGGCGATGTACTCGTTGAGCATGCGGCCCGGATCGTAGACGGTGAGGTTCGCCGGGATCGCGCCGAAGCTGAAGAACACCAGCAGGCCCAGGCCGTAGCCGGCGTATTTGGGCTTGATCGAGAAGAACGCGCCCACCGCGAACACCGGCGCCAGGGCGAAGGCCAGCAGGGCGAAGCCGTCCAGGTGCGGGAACACGAAGAAGGTTTCCGAGAAGCCGAGAATCGCCGCGAAGAAGGTGCCCACGGCCATCTGCATGGCCATCTTCGCCGGGTCCGGCGCGGCCGAGACCAGCGCGGCGACGGCGGCGGCGTTGAGCACGAAGGTGCTGCCGCTGGGCCAGGCGGTCTCGATCCAGAACAGGCCGAACACCAGCACCATCAGCGCGGTACGCCCGCCCGCCACCAGCGAGGCGACCAGGTTGGCCTTGGGCGAGAAGCCGTGCTTCCAGTTCTCCCGCTCGTGCTTGTGCGCGGCCAGGGAGGCGTGGGTCAGGGCGTAGTTGTAGAGGTCGTCGGCCAGGCGGTAGAGCAGCTCGCCGGCGGTGTTGTAGTCCAGCAGCGCGGAGGGCTCGTCCTGCTCCGCGAGCAACTGCGCGCGGCCGGAACGGATGCGTTGCATCATCCGCGTGCGGTGGCTTTCCAGCTGCGCGGCTAGGTATTCGGCATCACGGTCGCTAACCGACTGGCCGCGCCATGGAGCGAGCACCTGAGTCAGTTCATCCAGGCACGGTTGCAACGCGCGCAGCACCGCCTCGGCCTCCTGCGCACGCAGGCGCGAGAGCAACTGGTGCAGCGCGTGGTAACGGGTGGTGAGGACCATGAACTCGTTGTTCAGGCGCGACAGGCGACCCGAACGCAGGCGCATGTGCGGGTCTTCGAAGCGGGTAACGCTGCGCAGCGCCTCCAGGCCCACGGCCTGGGAAGCGAAGGCGACGTTGGATGCCTCGAACCTGCGCCGATCACCGCCGCCGAGGTTGTCCAGGACGAAGCCGGCGAAGGCGCCGAAACGCTGGTACAGCGCGCTGCGCATGGCCGTGCTGGAGGTCTGCGGGAACAGCGTGGCGCTGACCACCATGGAGCAGAGAATCCCCAGGCTGATTTCCAGCACGCGCCAGATGGCCGACATGAACGCGGCTTCCGGGTGCAGGGTGGCGGGCAGGCCGATCAGCGTGGCGGTGTAGCCGGCGAGCACGCAGGCGTAGGAGCGGAAGTCGCGGTAGCGCGCGGCGCCCACGGTGCACAGGCCGATCCACAGCGCCGAGACCAGCAGGAACAGCTCGCGCTGCTGGGCGAAGATGGCAATCAGCGCAACCATCACGGAGAGCCCGACGAGGCTGCCGAGAATCCGGTAGAAACTCTTGGCGAACACCTGGCCGCTCTGCGGCTGCATGACGATGAACACGGTGATGGTCGCCGTGCTTGGCTGCGGCAGCTCCAGGCGCATCGCCAGCCACAGGGTCAGCAGCGCGGCGAGCAGCACCTTGGCGATATAGATCCAGGTGATGCCGTCGCTGCGGCCCCATTCCAGCAGCGCGCGACGCAGGGCGTCCAGCGGCGCCGGGTGGGCGCTGAAGTCGTTCGCCGCCATATCAGCGTCCGGCGCCCTGTGCCGCACGCACGTCGACTGTCTCCGGGACCATCTTTTGCTCCCGCGGGCCTTCCTGCTTGTCCATCAGGCCGCCGCCGAGGGCAACGACGAGGCCGGCATGGGTCGCCAGGCGCGCGGCACGTACCTGCTGCTCCACCAGTTGCTGCTGAAACAGGCGGGTCTGCGCGTTGAGCACGTTGAGGTAGTCGGTCAGGCCGCCGCGATACGCCTTGGTGGCAATTTCGTAAGTGCGCTGGGCCGAGGCCACGGACTTGGCGGCGAAGCCTTGCTGCAGCTCCATGGAGTGCATGCGGATCAGGTGATCGGAGATGCCCTTGAGCGCGTTGATCAGCGTCTGGTTGTACTGCGCCACGGCGGCGTCGTAGCCCGCCGCTTCCTGGCTCAGCTGCGAGCGGCGACGACCGCCGTCGAAGATCGGCAGGGAGATGGCCGGGCCGACGCCGTAGGTGAATTTCTCGGCATTGAGGAACTCCAGCATGCCGCCGCCGACCGCGCTGTAGCCGATGCTCGCGACCAGGTCGACGTTGGGGTAGAAGTCGGCGCGGGCGACGTCCACGCCCTTGGCCTGGGCGGCGACTTTCCAGCGGCTGGCGACCACGTCCGGGCGGTGCCCGAGCAACTCCATCGGCAGCTTGCTGGGCAGGCCGGGGCCTTCGGCGAGCTTGAAGCTCGGGCGCTGGATCGAGGCGCCGGCGCCGGGGCCTTTGCCGGCCAGGGCGGCGATCTGGTTGCGGGTCAGCTGGATTTCCTCGTCCACCGCTTCGATCTTGCGCTCGGTCTCCGGCAGCGGGACTTCCGCCTGGCTGACTTCGAAATGCGTGCCGATGCCGCCGGCCAGGCGACGCTGGGCCAGCGCGAGGATGCCCTGTTGCTGAGCCAGCATGGCCTTGCCGATGTCCAGCTCGGCGTATTGCAGCGACAGCTGGATGTAGGCGCGGACGATATTGCTCTCCAGCTCCAGCTGGGCGACCCGTGCCTCGGCGGCGGTCATCTTGGCGATGTCGAGGTAGCGCTCGGTGTTGCTGCGCTCGCGGCCCCAGAGGTCGAGCGAATAGCTCAGGCCCAGGGCGGCGTTGTTGTTCCAGGTGGTGGTATCGGCCAGGTCGCCCGGGCCATAGAAATAGTCGGTCGGCCAGCGGTGGCGGGTCAGCGAGGCATCGCCGCTGATCTGCGGCGACTCGGCGGACTCGGCGACGCCAGCCATGGCCATGGCCATGCGCACCCGCGCCTCGGCCTGGGCCAGGGTCGGGCTGCCGTCCAGCGCAGTCTGCACCCAGCTATTCAACTGCGGATCGCCATAGGCACGCCACCACTGCTCGGCCGGCCAGCCAGCTTCCTGGTTGGCGTGCGCGATGGCGGCGTCGGTGGCCAGCTCGGTGTCGCCCATGCGCTGTTCCTGCGGGGCGATGCCGTTGGTGCTGATACATCCGGCGATTGTTGAAAAAATGACAAAGGAGCCGACGAACGTCAGTCCTTTCACGAGGTGACGCGACACGGTGGAGGTCCTGGAAGTGGTCTAGCTTTTCAGCGTGGGGCTTTTAAGCGTGGAGAGCCGGCAAAGCCAGTTGCGGCGATTGAATTCTAGGGACGGGAAAGGGAACGGATAAGCCGGCTGTTTTGTGATTGTTTATTACCGATAATGAAACAATGTGTGTCGTCATCCATGTGACAATAGGCCGCCCCCGCTCTGCTCCGCGCATTGCCACCCATCAAGGACATGCCGGCGACGGCGACGTATCGCTGCATCGACGTCGCCACCCGGGACAGACGCCCCACTGACGAGGCCCCAATGGACACACTGCAGACCATGCGTGCGTTCGCCTGTGTCGCGGAAACCGGCAGTTTCACCGCCGCCGCGCAGCAGCTGAACACCACCACCGCCTACGTATCCCGCGCGGTCGCCAATCTGGAGTCCCACCTGCGGACCCGCCTGCTCAACCGCACCACCCGGCGAATCGCCCTGACCGAGGCCGGCCAGCGCTACCTGCTGCGCTGCGAGCAGATCCTCGCCTATGTCGAGGAAGCCGAGGCCGAGGCCAGCGATGCCCACGCCCGCCCTGCCGGCCGCCTGCGCGTGCACTCGATGACCGGCATCGGCCAGCACTACGTGATCCGCGCCATCGCCAACTATCGCCAGTTGCATCCGGACGTGACCTTCGAGCTGACCATGGCCAACCGCGTGCCGGACCTGCTCGACGAAGGCTTCGACGTGGCCATCGTGGTCGCCTCGGAACTGCCCGATTCGGGCCTGGTGTCCCAACGCATCGGCGAGACCTACAGCATCCTCTGCGCCTCGCCCGACTACCTGGCCCGACGCGGCACGCCGAAGACACCCACCGAACTGATGGAGCACGACTGCCTGCGCCTGATCAGCCCGGTGCTGCCGCTGGACAAATGGCTGTTCGACGGTCCCAACGGCCAGGAAATGATCACCCTCGGCCCCTCGCCCTTCCAGGTGAATGTCGGTGACGCCATGACCGAGGCCATCGGCTCCGGCATGGGCATCAGCGCCTTGCCGGTCTACTCGGCGATCGACGGCCTGCGCGATGGCTCGCTGGTGCGCGTGCTGCCGCATTACAAGCTGCAGATCCTCAACGTCTACGCGCTGTACCCGTCGCGGCAGTACCTGGACGCGAAGATCAAGACCTGGGTAGCCTACCTGCGCGAGAACCTCCCCGGCGTGCTCCAGGCCGATGGCGCCGGCCTCGCCGATGTGGGACCCTGACCACCCTCTTTCGTCGTGTTTCGCGGGCAAGCTCACTGTGTAACTCCCTACCCCGGTGTTCAGTGAGCTTGCCCGCGACCCACTTTCCCCCGCACCACCCGGGGTGTTCGTCGTTCGATAACCGCCCAGCCCACACGTAAGCCTTGTGCCGCTCTAGCCCGGCAGTGGTAGGGTTAAGCCCCCCCGCCTCCCTGCCGTCCGAGAGCCATGAAAAAGAACGTCTTTGTCTTCAGCCGCCTTGCCGCGGCACACCTCGACCGCCTGCGCGCCCAGTTCAACGTCACCGTGCTCGACCCCAAGCAGGGCGACGTCGACGCGCAGCTTGCCGCGGCCCTGCCGGAAACCCACGGCATGATCGGCGTCGGTCGGCCGCTAGGCGAGAAGCAACTGGCCCAGGCCACGCAGCTGGAAGTCATCTCCAGCGTCTCGGTGGGCTATGACAACTACGACCTGGATTACCTGAGCCAGCGCGGCATCCCGCTGACCAACACCCCGGACGTGCTCACGGAAACCACTGCGGACCTCGGCTTCGCCCTGATGATGGCCGCCGCCCGGCGCACCGCCGAGCTGGATGCCTGGACCAAGGCCGGCCAGTGGAAGCGCACCGTGGACGCCCAGCAGTTCGGCGTCGACGTGCATGGCAAGAAGCTCGGCATCCTCGGCCTGGGTCGCATCGGCGCCGCCATCGCCCGCCGCGGCCACTTCGGCTTCAACATGGACATCCTCTACCACGGCAACAGCCGCAAGCCGGAGCTGGAACAGGAACTGGGCGCGCGTTTCTGCGGCTTCGATGAACTGTTGGGCGAGGCGGATTTCGTCTGCGTAGTGGTACCGCTGTCGGACAAGACCCGCAAGCTGATCGGCAAGCGCGAGCTGGAACTGATGAAGCCCACCGGCATCCTGGTGAACATCGCCCGAGGCCAGGTGATCGACGAAGCCGCGCTGGTGGAAGCGCTGCAGGAGAAGCGCATCCTCGCCGCCGGCCTGGACGTCTACGAGAAGGAACCGCTGGCCGAGTCGCCGCTGTTCGCCCTGCCCAACGCCGTGACCCTGCCGCACATCGGCTCGGCGACCCACGAAACCCGCCAGGCCATGGCCGAGTGCGCGCTGGACAACTTCGAGGCGGCGCTGCGTGGCGAGCGACCGAAGAACCTGGTCAACCCGCAGTCGTGGAAGGCCTGATGCGCTTTTCGTAGGGCGCATAACCTGGAACAGGTTATCCGCCGACACCTCGGCGGCGGATAACGCTGGCGCGTTATTCGCCCTACGAAGCTGATGTCCCAGCGCTGAAGCCAGGATATCCATGTAGGAGCGAGCTCGCTCGCGAACCAGCCCCGCAGTGAGGCTGTTCGCGAGCAAGCTCGCTCCTACAGGTTCACGCCCGTGCTGGCTGCAGCACTGGCCTGGGCTTGCGGAACACCAGGACGTTGCCGGCCATCACCAGCCCCAGCCCGGCCAACGCCGGCAGGCTCCACTGGTAGCCTTCGGCGAAGGCCGAGACGTTCAGCGCCACCACCGGGAACAACACGGTGCAATAGGCCGCACGCTCCGGCCCCATGCGCCCGACCAGCGTCAGGTAGGCGGTAAAGCCGATCACCGAGCCGGGAATCGCCAGGTACAGCAGCGACCAGACGTACTGCGGGCTGTTGTCGAAGGTCAGCGGGACGCCCCGCACCAGGCAGATGCCCAGCAGGATCAGCGAGCCGTAGAGCATGCCCCAGGCATTGGTCGACAGCGGCCGCAGCCCGGCCTTCTGCTGCAGGCTCGACAACAGGTTGCCCGCCGAGAAACACAAGGTGCCGAGCAGCGCCAGGCCCAGGCCGTAGAAGGTCTCCCGCGTCGCCTGGTGCCCCGACAGCTCCGGCCAGAACAGCAGCGCCAGCCCTGCAAGGCCGAATGCGCCGCCGCCCAGCACGTTGGGCGCAATGCGCTGGCCGAAGAAAATCCGCGCATTCAGCGCATTCCACAGCGTGGCGGTGGAAAACACTACGGCGACCAGCCCGCTGGGGATCCATCGGCTCGCGGTGTAGAAGCACAGGAAGTTCACGCAGAACAGGCACAACCCCTGGGCGAAGCAGATCGCCTGCCCGCGCCGGCCCAGCGGTTGCAGCCGCCGCGACACCAGCAGCAGGACGAACAGCACCAGCGCCGCCAGGCTGAAGCGGTAGGCGATGGACAACGGAATGGCGACGGCGCCGACCTGCAGCTTGATGGCGATCCAGGTGGTGCCCCAGATGAGCACCGTGAGCAGGTAGAGCGAGAGATTCATGGCGATCTCCGGATGACTGGAGAAACAGTCTCCCGCCCAGGCCCGGGACCGGCTTGCAGATTCTTGCGCTTATTGCGACAGCCGGGCTGGCAAGGCGCGCCCGCGCGGGTAGAGTGAAGGCAGCAGAGGAACGCCCATGTCAGCCATTTCGCAGCTCGAAGTCTTTCAGTCGATGAACGCCTCGCCCAACGCCCGCCTGGAGCGCTGCGCGGAGCTGGGCGACGGGCTGTCCGCGGCGATCTGGAGCAACAGCCACGATGCCCGCGACTACCACGCGCCCAGCCACCACACGCTGTCCTGCTACCTGAACGACGGCACCGGCACCTTTCGCCGCGGCGCGCCGGGCAGCAAGGGTGCGCCAGACAAACTCTGTGTGATGCCGGCCGGCGCCGAGTCGGCCTGGATCGTCAACGGCGACATCCGCCTGGCGCACCTCTATATCGGCCAGGAACAGTTCTCCCTCGGCTGCATCCGCCTGCTCGACCGCGAGCCGCGCGAACTGCAACTGCACGAACGCACCTTCCTCGATGACCCGCAGCAGGCTGCGCGATTCCGCCAACTGGTGAAGCTGGACTGGCACGAGCCGGGCGAACGCATCCGCACCAGTACCCTGGCCCATGACCTGATCGATCATCTGTTGCTCAATCAGGTCGGCCTGCGGGAAGGCTTGAAGCTCAAGGGCGGATTGGCACCGGTGATGCGCCGGCGGGTTGCCGAGTACATCGAGCAGCGCCTGGACCAGCCATTGTCGCTGGGCGAGCTGGCGATGCAGACGGCGCTGTCGGAATACCACTTCGCGCGGATGTTCCGCGAAAGCTTCGGCATGCCGCCGCACCAGTACGTGCTGGCCCGCCGCGTGGCCCTGGCGCAGCGCCTGCTGCGCGATACGCGCCAGCCGCTGAGCCAGGTGGCGCTGGCGTGCGGGTTCTCCAGCGCCAGTCATTTCGCCAACCGTTTCAGGTCGGTGGTGGGTGGCACACCGGGGGAATATCGGCAGGCGTTCGAGGAGTAGGCCGCTGGCCGATCCTGCGCGAACACCCGACCTATAGGAGCGAGCTTGCTCGCTCCTATAAAAGCTTGAAGCGTCAGCCGAGTACGGCCAACACACCACCAATCACCGGCATCGCCGCCGCCGTCGGCAGCGCCCAGCGGGGCCGCCAGGCCAGCAGCAGGACCAGCACAGCCCCCGCGATCATCAACAGGCACGCCCAATAGACGATGCCCAGTTCCATGCCGATGACGTGGATCGCATAAGCCAGCGCCAGCGCACCATCCACCAACGCCACGATACGCAGCAGACGCACACGGGACTCGGAGGGCGCATTACCGAACAGATCGCGGTGATGGCGCGACAGCGACAGGCAGGCCGCCGCCAGCGCCAGCAGGTTGAGACCGAACACCAGCAGCATCAGGCGAACTCCTCGTTACGGGCACGACGTGCACGCGCGGGCTCGGCGCGCTCCTGGCCCAATCGCCAGCCGAGGAAGGCGCACAACCCGCCGATCAGCAGCAGGCCGAGATCGATGCCGACCATCATCCAGTCGCCATTGGCGAAATGCGTCGATACCCGTCCCGGCTCGGGGCCGAACAGGCTCAGCACCGGCAACAGCAACGCCAGCGCCGCCAGGGCGACGAACTGCTCACGAGCCATGGCCCGGCTGCCGCGGCGCAGCAACGCGTGGAGCAGCGCCAGCAGCCAGATCACCACGAAGGCGGTGGCCTCCCAACGAGTGCGCTGGAGCAGGTCGGCCGGCAACAGCCGCGAAGCCGCGAGCAGGCCGAGCGACGCGATCGGGAGCCCCCCGCACACCGCGCCGTTGAGCGTGCGCACCAGCGCCACACCCCGGTGGCCACGGGTTTCACGCTTGCTCACCCAGACCTGCAGGCCGCCGAACACCATCACGCAGCCCACCAGGCCGAGGACGAAATACATCACCCGCAGCAGGTCGTTGCCGAACTGCGCCATGTGCAGGCCGGTCAACCAGGCGTAGGTCTTGTAGCCCGGCTTGTAGGGCTTCTGCACATGCAGCAGCGCGCCGCTGCCGGAGTCGAAGGACACGGTGCGCTGGTCGTTGACCATGCCCTTGTCCACCGCCTTGCGGATCTGCACCATCGCGCCGGCGTCGCCCGGGTTCTCGATGTTGATCCAGCCGACCTGGCTGTCGTCGCCCCAGGCTTCACGGGCCTTGAGGATCATGTTGTCGATGGACTTGGTCGCCTTCGCCGGCTTGCCCAGCGCTTCACGGTCGAAGGCGCCCTGCACATCATGGAAGAAATGCTCCATGTCGTTCTTGTAGGCCACCTTGATGCCGGCGGTCATGTAGAAGGTGATGAAGATCGCCAGCCCCGTGTACGCCATCAGCAGATGGAACGGCAGGCCAAGCACGCCCAGCACGTTGTGCGCATCCAGCCAAGCGCGCTGCTTCGCCGCCTTCGGACGCAGGGTGAAGAAGTCCTTGAAGATGCGCCGGTGGACGATCACCCCGCTGACCAGCGCCACCAGCATGAACACACCGGCCACGCCGACCACGTAGAGGCCGATCATCCCGCCATGCAGCTCGTAGTGCAGTTCGAGGAAGAAGTTGCCGCCGACAGTCCTGGGCAATACCTCGCCGCTCTGGGCGTCCACCAGGAACGACTGGAACTCGCTGAAGTCCGCCGGCTCCCAGCCAGCCGTCCAGTACGGCATGCGTTCGGTGGGCGGGTGCATCCAGTAGCCGTGGGCCTTGGGCGCACGCTCGACGATCAGCTCACGTACCTGGTCGGCACCGACTTTCACTTCGTCCAGCGTGTGCAACTGCGGCGTCATCCAGCGGGTGAGTTCCTTGTCGAACACCGCGACGGTGCCGGAGAACAGCACGACAAAGAGAATCCAGCTGACCAGCAGCCCGCTCCAGGTGTGCAGGCCGGACATGGATTGGCGCAGGCTCATGGGCGCACCCCGTAGGCGGTCGGCAGGAAGGCGGCCAGGCCCAGCACGACGCTCAGCGCCACCGGCACCCACACCGCGCGCCACGGGCTTTTCGCGCCGAAAGCGTAGAGGATCGCCGCGACCCAGACGATGAAGCAGGCCAGGCTGGCCAGCGACACGCGATCCGAGCGCGACATCGGCAGGTAGACGCTGAAGAAGGCAGTGGCGGTGTAGGCCAGGGCATAGCCGCCGACCACGGCGCTGAGGATGCGGGCAGCGATGACGCCGGCCTGGGTTGCGCTCATGGTTGGGTGCTCGAACGGTTCAGGCGCGGTGAGACGCACATCGAGGTGAATCCTGCGAGGCGGCCCGGGCACAGCCCAGGCGCGCGATTGAAAAACGGAATTATATGATATTGCTTCTCAATTAAAAGAACTCAGCAGCGCCGTTTGTGAGTATCTGTGTCGGAAATTCGCTGAACGGCATAGGCCGCGGTCACATCCATGGCGCGCAACAGACTGTTCATCATCAGGTCGGCCTCGGCCGTGACACGCAGGGGCGGCGGCCCCGGCAGTATCCGGGAAGCACCGGGTGTCAGTTCGACGGCAGCCACCACCGAGCCCTTGCCGAACAGGTATCCGTAGATCAGCAGGTAGTCCGTGTCCGGCTGGTCCTTGTACTCCGCGACTCTGCGCAACACGTTGATCGCGCCGATGATCCAGTCCCGGCTTTCGGTGAACTCCAGCACGCCCAGGCTCCAGGTCTGGGTCGCATCGTCGTAGTGGTTCCAGGCCGGCGAGCGCAGGTGCCGGCTCCAGCCCGCCACCCAGGCCGCCGCGGTGGTGCCCTGCCCCAGTTCGCAGAGTTCGCTCCAGGTGAGGCCGCCTCGCCGGTGGTGATCGCCATCCAGCCATCGCTCGAGATCGCCAAAACAGGCGGCGGAACCCGCCTCCTGGGAAAGAAAGGCCTCAAACCTGAAGCGGCTGATGGCAACCTTCAGGTACAACTGGCACGGCTCGGCCATGGGGTGTCCTCTTTTTCTGATCCAACGATTCACCTCGGGATGCTCAGTGCGCCCCGAACGGCTGAATCGATAATCCTAGAGCTTCGCTCCTGCTGGCAGTTCACCCACCCGTTCGACCGTGAAGTGGTATTTTTCAGATTCCCTTGTACAACTGTTCAATTTTCCGCAGCCGTTTCGGTCGATACAGGAGTTATCGCCTTTACGGGCGATTCGCCACCTGCCCCATGGCCCGCTCCAGCCCCTCGAACACACGAGGCGACAGGCACTGCGCGACGTTGAAGCGCAAGTAACCGGTGGCGCTCTGGCTCAGGCTGAAAACGTTGCCCGGCGCCAGCACCAGGTTGTCCGCCAGGGCCGCGCGCGAGACTTCGGCGGCGTCCAGCCCTCCCGGCAGGCAGGCCCAGACAAACACCCCGCCGCGTGGCTCCAGCCAGGGCTGGATATCCAGCGCGCGCAAGCGCAGCAGCGTCTCGCCCATGGCGTCGGCCAGGCGCCCGCGCAAGCTGTCCAGGTGGCGGCGGTAGCTGCCCTTGCGCAGCAGTTCGAAGAGCATCTCGGCACTGAACGGGCTGTTGCCGAAGCTGGTCGCCAGCTTCAGGTCCACCAGGCGCTCGCACCATTCCGGCTGGGTGGCGATGTAGCCGCAGCGCACCGAAGCCGACAGCGTCTTGGAGAAGCTGCCGACCTGGATCACCCGCTCCAGCCCGTCGAAGGCCGACAGGCGCGGCGCACTTTCGTGCTCGAAGTCGCCGAAGATATCGTCCTCGACGATCAGCAGGTCATGGGCCTCGGCCAGCTTCAACAGGCGATGGGCGACCAGCGGCGAGAGCACTGCGCCGGTGGGGTTATGGAAGGCCGAGTTGGTGATGTACAGGCGCGGACGGTGATGCTCCAGCAGGCCAGCCATGGCGGCGACGTCCGGCCCGGTCGGCGTATAGGGCACACCGACGACCTGCACCCGATGGGCACGCAACAGAGCCTGGAAGTTGAAGTAGCCCGGGTCGTCCACCAGCACGCAGTCGCCGGGCTCCAACAGGAAGCGGCAGATCAGGTCGATGGC
This sequence comes from Pseudomonas sp. AU12215, assembly GCF_001675465.2. NCBI lineage: Bacteria > Pseudomonadati > Pseudomonadota > Gammaproteobacteria > Pseudomonadales > Pseudomonadaceae > Pseudomonas > Pseudomonas sp. AU12215. The sequence goes on along the minus strand of NZ_MACM02000192.1, from coordinate 17,411 downwards.
CTGGGTGCCGTTATCGGTCAGCACTATCTGCTGCGGGCCCACCGGCACGCCGTAATCACCCAGCCGCCGCGCCAGCTGTTCGCGCAGGCCGGAGTGACCGTAGGGGCGACCATATTCCAGCAGGCTGGAGTGCGGCGCGCGGGCAATCTGCCGCAACGCGCGGCGCAGCTCCTCTTCCGGCAGCCAGGACGGCGGCAGCCAGCCACAACCGGGCTTGAGCGAGGTATCTGCGGCTTCCAGGGATTGCCGGGAAATCCACAGCGGGTCGATGCTGCGGTCCAGCGTCGGGCCGACGTCCGCCAGGGACAGCGGCGGCGCATGGCCGGCCACATAGAAACCGGAGCCACGCCGCGCAGCGATCACACCGTCGGCGGCCAGCCGGTCGTAAGCCTCCACGACGGTGGTCTTGGACACCTCCAGCTGCTCGGCCAGCTGGCGAATCGACGGCAGCCGTTCACCCGGCACCAGCGCCCGCGCCGCCAGGCGCTCGCGAACATGCTGCATCACCGAATCGACCCGTGTGCTCTTTGGCCTGCCCATGTCGCCCTCGCCCGCCCCTGGATTTTGTACCGGGATAATTTACGGACAGTTTGCGCAAATTGTACCTTTCTGTCACTGGCCGCCGGGCGACTCTGCGCGCATCCTCCAGGCTCGCTCTCCTGCCGGATGCTCCCCATGAACAACTCCCACACTGCCGCCTCGAACAGCTACCTCGGCGGCTGGCTCAGTGGCTTCCTCGGCGTACTCATCTTCAGCGGCTCGCTCCCGGCGACGCGGGTAGCGGTGGCCGACTTCGATCCGACCTTCCTCACCCTGGCCCGCGCCAGCATCGCCGGCCTCCTGGCGGCGACGATCCTCATCCTGCTGCGGCAGAAGCTGCCGGCGCGCAAGGACCTGATCCCCCTGCTGGTGGTTGCCGGCGGCGTGGTGGTGGGTTTCCCGCTGCTCACCGCGCTCGCGCTCAAGCACGTCAACTCGGCCCACGCCATCGTCTTCGTCGGCCTGCTGCCCCTGGCTACCGCGCTGTTCGGCGTGATCCGCGCCGGCGAGCAGCCGCGCCCGGCGTTCTGGATCTGCTCGCTGCTGGGCAGCGCCGTGGTGGCCGGCTTCGCCCTGTCGCAGAGCGGCGCGGGCAACTTCACCGGCGACCTGCTGATGCTGGCCGCCGTCGTCGTCTGCGGCCTGGGCTACGCCGAAGGTGGCCGCATCGCCCGTCACCTGGGCAGCTGGCAGGTGATCTGCTGGGTGCTGGTGCTGTCCCTGCCGCTGATGCTGCCGCTGGCCTGGTATACCCAGCCGCAGACCTTCAGCGGCGCCAGTTGGCCGGCCTGGCTGAGCCTGGGCTACGTGTCGCTGTTCAGCATGCTGATCGGCTTCTTCTTCTGGTACCACGGCCTGGCCACCGGCGGCATCGCCGCGGTCGGCCAGCTGCAGCTGTTGCAACCCTTCTTCGGCCTGGCACTGGCCGGCCTGCTGCTGCACGAGCAGATCAGCCCGCTGATGGCCGGCGCCACCGTCGCCGTGGTGCTGTGCGTCGCCGGGGCGAAACGCTTCGCCCGCTGACCGCCGGTTTCCTTCCGCGTCCCGCCCGAGAAAAATCGCGGTATCATCGGGCGTTTGCGTACTCGGCTGGACTGCCGGAAGGACACTCGGATGAAGCCACCCGCCGAATCTCCACTGCCTGCCGTGGAGCGCGACGAACTCGCGCCCCGGCCACGGCTGACCCTGGGCAGCCACGTGCACAGCGGCTTCGACCTGCGCAGCGGGCGCATGCAGAACATCTCCCGGCACCGCGCGGCGCTGGCCTTCCTGTATGGCGACATGCCGGTCTCGGGCAGCGTCACTCCGCGCTCGGGCCGCGAGATCCGGGTATTCCGCGATGACCAGATCGTCCGTGTCAGCCGCGAACTGGAACTGGAGCATGCCTGGCGCCTGGACCTGCGCGAACTCGGCTTCAAGCCGGCGATGCGCCGCAGCGATGCCCTGGAAGACAGCGCCGGGGAAATGTTCGAACTGCCCGACGACAGCGCCTGGCAGGAATTCATGCGCGAGGGCCTGCCCCGCCTGCGCGAGCAGGGCTGGGAAATCGACATCCGCCCGGAGTTCGTCTTCGACCTGACACCGGTGGAGAACTGGTACGCCGAGATCGAGGAAACCGACGACCGCCAGTGGTTCGACCTGGAACTGGGCATCGAGGTGGAAGGCCGGCGCATCAGCCTGCTGCCGGCGCTGATCGAACTGATCCGGCGCATGCCGGCGCTGCTCGACCCGGTCGCCCTCGCCCGCCATGCCGACGATGAACAACTGGTGCTGCGCCTGGATGCCGGGCGCAACCCGATCCACACCTGGCAGACCGCTTCCGACCGACCGCTGCGCGTCTCGCTGCCCTTCGGCAAGCTCAAGCCGATGCTCGGCACGCTGTCCGAGTTCTACCTCGGCGAACAGTTGCCGGTACGCCGCCTGCGCATGGGCGCGCCGGATGCCGCGCGCCTGACCGAACTGGAAGAACTGCCGCTGACCTGGCAGGGCGGCGAGCAATTACGTGAGATCGCCCATCGCCTGCGCGACTACCGCGCGCAACCGGCGCAGATCCCCACCGGCCTCAACGCCGAGCTGCGCGCCTACCAGCACGAGGGCCTGAGCTGGATGCAGACGCTGCGCGAAGTCGGCGCCAGCGGCATCCTCGCCGACGACATGGGCCTGGGCAAGACGCTGCAGTCCCTCGCCCACGTGCTGCTGGAAAAGCAGGCCGGGCGCCTGACCAGCCCGGCGCTGGTGATCATGCCCACCAGCCTGATCCCCAACTGGCTGGACGAAGCCGAGCGCTTCACGCCGGAGCTGCGCGTGCTCGCGCTGCATGGTGCCGGCCGGCGCAAGGCGTTCGCGAAGATCGCCGAGCACGACCTGATCCTCACCACCTATGCCCTGCTGCCGCGCGATGCCGAGAAGCTCGGGCAGCACGAGTATCACCTGCTGATCCTCGACGAGGCGCAGAACATCAAGAACGCCACCACCAAGGCGGCCCAGGCCGCGCGCCACCTGCGCGCGCGCAATCGCCTGTGCCTGACAGGCACGCCGCTGGAGAATCACCTGGGCGAGCTGTGGTCGCTGTTCCACTTCCTGCTGCCGGGCTGGCTGGGCGACGCCCGGCAGTTCGCCGTGGACTATCGCACGCCCATCGAGCGCCACGGCGACCAGGGCCGCCTGGCGCACCTGGCCGCGCGCATCCGCCCGTTCCTGCTGCGCCGCACCAAGGAACAGGTCGCCTCGGAGCTGCCGCCCAAGAGCGAGTTCATCCAGCACATCGAACTCAGCGAGGCGCAACGCGACCTCTACGAAACCGTGCGCCTGGCGCTGGACCGCAAGGTCCGCGACGAGATCGCTCGCCGAGGCCTGGCGCGCAGCCGCATCATCATCCTCGAGGCGCTGCTCAAGCTGCGCCAGGTCTGCTGCGACATCCGCCTGGTGAACAAGGAAGCGCCGCCGCCCACCGGCAAATCCGCCCGCGCGGTGACCTCGGGCAAGCTGGTCTACCTGCTGGACATGCTCGAGGAGCTGCTCGCCGAAGGCCGCCGCGTACTGGTGTTCTCGCAGTTCACCTCGATGCTCGCGTTGATCGGCGAGGCGCTGGCCGAACGCAACCTGGAATACGCCCTGCTCACCGGCGACACCCGCGACCGCCGCGCGCCGGTGAAGGATTTCCAGGAAGGTCGCGTGCCGCTGTTCCTGATCAGCCTGAAGGCCGGTGGTGTGGGCCTGAACCTTACCGCCGCCGATACCGTGATCCACTACGACCCCTGGTGGAACCCGGCCGCGGAAAACCAGGCCAGCGACCGTGCCTACCGCATCGGTCAGGACAAGCCGGTATTCGTCTACAAGCTGATCGCCCGCGGCACGGTGGAAGAGAAGATCCAGCGGCTGCAGCGCGACAAGGCCGCGCTGGCCGCCGGCATCCTCGAAGGTACCGGCGCCGACTGGCAACTGGACGACGCGGATATCGACGCACTTTTCGCACCGCTGCCCAAGGCGGTGTGATTGCCAGCGGAGCGTTGCGCAAACGAACAGGCTCCTGCGGAAAACGCCTCGGGAGCCTTGGACATTGGCCTCAGGCCAACGGCACCAGCGTCACCCACCAGCGCGTACGGTACTGCGCGCGCACTGGCAGGCTGCGTTGCAGCGCGGCAATGGCCTGCTCGGGCTGGTCCAGGGGGAACACGCCAGAAATGGCCAGGTTGGCGACCGCCGGATCGCAGCGCAGCACGCCGGGGCGATAGCGCGCCAGTTCGGCACACAGGCGGCCGAGCGTCCATTGCCGCGCCACCAGGTAACCCTCGCTCCACGCCAGCGAATCGGCCTCCAGCGTCGTTTCACCGTACAGCCCCTTGCGGTCGAAACGGGCCTGGCGGCCGGCCTCGATGACACCGGCCGACTCATGGCGCAGCGCCGGCATGACCGCTACCGCGCCTTCCTGCACCGAAAGCCGCGCATCGCTGCCGTCCAGGCGCACGGCGAATCGCGTGCCCAGCGCCTGCAGACGCCCCAGCGGCGTATCGACCCAGAAGGAACGGCCGGCGCTGTCCGGAGCGGTCTGTACCAGCATCTCGCCAGCGTACAGACGCACGCGTCGAGTGTGGGCGTCGTAGGCTATATCCACGGCGCTGTCGGTGTTGAGTTGCAGCCAGCCACCATCCGGCAGGGCGATGCGCCGGCGCTCGCCCACCGAGGTGCGCTGCTGCACCAGCCAGGGCGAGTCGCGCAGGCCCAGGCTGCCACTGCCCACCACCGCCGCGGTACCGGCGAGCAGCAGCAGGCTTTTCATCTTAAATACGAAATATTATTGTTTGAAAACGATGCGCCATGGCGGCCCCGCCACGGCAAGCACCATGTGTGTCGTGACGATCATCGGCAGGGACGGAAGTGCCATTTGTCGTCACCGGGGACGACGAGCCAGCGGCAATCGCCCGACGGCAAATCGGACGTGCCAGCCGATGGAGAATTGCCTGACAGGCCGAACGGTAAACCCACTACATCGCTCGGCCCCGATCCAGGGGAATCTACTGCTGCGCCGAATCAACCAGCCCCGACCCCGGAACAGGCAGAAATTCCAGCAGAACCGGAGCGCTTGCCGGCGCAGATGTTGTCCCCAAGCCCTGGCTCGCCTATCGATTGAGCCGGGGCTTTTTTCTGGCGCTACACCTGCGCTTCAGCGCATCCCCCAGCCATGGCTGACCAGCACCGACTGCCCGGTGAGCGCCGCCGAGGGGAAGCTGGCCAGGAACAGTACCGTCTGCGCCACATCCTCCACGGTGGTGAACTCGCCATCCACGGTGCCGCCGAGCATCACCTGCTTGACCACAGCTTCCTCGCTGATGCCCAGTTCCTTCGCCTGCTCGGGAATCTGCTTCTCCACCAGCGGCGTGCGCACGAAGCCGGGGCAGACCACATGGGAGCGCACTCCCTGGGGCCCGCCCTCCTTGGCCAGGGTACGGGCCAGCCCGAGCAGGCCGTGCTTGGCGGTGACGTAGGCGGATTTCAGCGGCGAAGCTTCATGGGAATGCACCGAGCCCATGTAGATCACCACGCCGCCGCGCTTGGCCGGGTACATATGGCGCAGCACGGCGCGGGTGGTGAGGAAGGCGCCGTCCAGGTGGATGGCGAGCATCTTCTTCCAGTCAGTGAAGGCAAAGTCCTGGATCGGGTTGACGATCTGGATGCCGGCGTTGGAGACCAGGATATCGATGCCGCCGAAAGTGGCGGCCACCTGATCGATGCCGCTGTCCACGGCCTGCTCGTCGGTGACGTCCATGACCACCGCCAGGGCCTTTCCGCCGGATGCCCCGATCTCATCCACCACACGCTGGGCGGCGCCCTGCTGCAGGTCGGCAATGGCCACGGCCGCGCCCGCCTGTGCCAGCGTCAGCGCAATCTGCCTGCCGATGCCACTGGCCGCGCCGGTGACCACTGCAACCTTGCCGTTCAATGCATTCATCACAGAGCTCCCGCAGAGGTAGGAACTCTCACTCTAGACGGATCAGTCGCGCGTCAGCTCGATATTGCCGTCGCGCTGTTGGCGATAGACCGTATACGGCAGTGCCAGGGTATCGGTAGCGGCACTGAGCACGCCGTCGAACAAGGGCCAGTAAAGCCCCAGCGGAGCGTCCGGCAACGGCGGGGAAAGGCCTGCACTGCGCTGGTAGCTGCCTCCCGGATCACCATGCAGCGCGCAGAAGTTATAGGCAACGCCGCTGTAGATACGAGGAATCTCGGTGCAATAGGTCCTGCCCAGTTTCAGCTCTTTCACGCTCTCATGGGCATCGCTGTCCAGCGTCCTGACCGAGCCGCACCCGGCAATGGCAGTAGTGAGGATCAGCGTTGTGAACAGACGAGTCAGCATTCGTTCATCTCCCTGGGTCCGGCGCAGTCTTACCGAAGCTCGATGCTGCCGTCGCGCTTCTGTCGATACAGGGTGCAAGGCAAGGCCAGGAACGAGACATCGCCATATCGAAACTCCCTCTCGATAACGAAAGTGGCCGCCTACCAGCCCTTGAGCTGGTCCCAGCGCCAGTTGCGGTACTGGTAGACCAGAGTACCCAGTAAACCGTAGGCCGCCGCCATGGCGAACAGGATGAGAATCCTGTCGGCAACGGCAGAGAGCGGCAGGTTCATCTGGTTCATTTCCACCACCGCGCGAATCGCCCAGGTGGACGGTATCGCGTCGGCCAGCAGTTGCACCCACTGCGGCATGGCCTGGGGCGGCCAGGTGAAGCCGGCCATGTAGAACAGTGGCAGGGTGATGAAGGTCATGGTCAGGTAGACCGCCTCTTCCGAGGGCAGCACCTCGGCGATGAATTCGCTCATGGCGATCACCGCCAGCAGGAACGGCAACACCAGCCCCATCAGCATGAAGAACGACGCGGTCTGCCGGTAACCCATCATCCACGGCCAGATCACATAGAAGAGCATCGCCAGCACCGTCCAGATCGACAGCTGGGCGGCGTACCGGCCAAAGCGCGTGGACGCCGGCTGGCGCAGCGAACGCGGCGTGCCGCCGCGCAGGTTGAGATTCACCCGCGTGCAGGAAAGCAACAGGCTGTGCTGCAGGATCAGCGTCACCAGCCCCGGCAGCACAATGGCCGCGAAGCTGGTGCCAGGGTTGAACAGGTCGGTGAGCTGGCCGATGGCCGGTTGCAGCAGGACGTTCGACTGCTGCTCGGAGAAGCCCCCGCGCATCAGCCGTTCGCGGTTGTAGCGCAGCGACAGTTCGGTGTAGGTGGCACTGATATCCTGCTGGATCTGCCCGTTGGCCATGCGGTTGGTGGCATCGCCGAAGATCGGCACGGTGACCGCCTCGCCACGCAGCACGCGCTTCTCGAAGTCCACGGGAATCACCACGATCCCGAACAGCTCGCGCCAGGCGAGATCGCGTTGGGCTTCAGGCAATTGGTCGTAGGCACGCACGGCGATCTTCGGCGCGGCGTCGAGCTGGCGGATCAGCTCGCGGGACACCGAGCTGCGATCCATGTCGATCACCGCCACCGGCAGGTCGTCCATGGTGCGATGGGCGTATGGCAGGGTGGTCAGCGTCACCGACAACACCATCAACAGCCACAGCGGCTTGCCGAGCATGTTGCCCAGGGACTGGCGGAAGACGGTCCAGAAGTTCTGCATGGCGGTACCTTACGCCGGGCTCAGGTCGAGGCGCCGGCGCAGGCGCATCTTGGCGATCATGTAGGCGATCAGCGGGTAGAGCAGCAGCTTGCAGCAGGTATAGAGCCCGGACTCGGCCGGCGCCCTGCGCAGGAACTGGTCGAACAGGCCGTGCAGGGTATGGGTCAGCGGCTCGGCCTCGGAGATGATGCGGGCGATCTGCGGCATCGCCAGCTCCGGCAGCAACACGCCGGAATAGGTCTGCGCCACACCGATCAGCAGGCCGATCAGCGAATAGGCGCTGAAGCGGTTGGCAGTAAAGATGAACAGCATCAGCCCCACGCTCTGCGCCGCTGCCACATAGCAGACGGTGATCGCCAGCATCCACCACGGATTGCCATTGATCCGCGCGCCATTGATCTCCACCAGCAGGAACAGCTCGACCATCAGCAACGTACTGAACAGCAACGTGTAGGGCGCCATCTTGCCCAGTAGACGCGCCCCAAGGGCCTTGGCCCGCAGGATGTGTGGCGAGGACGCGCGCAGCTCCGGTGCCTCCCGGGCCAGCACATGCACCGTGGCAACGATCACGAACAGCTGCAGCAGATGCACGATGGCGGCGAACTGCTGGAAGTAGATGTAGTTGCCGCTGGCATTGAACAGGCTTTCATAGGACACGCTGATACTGGCCAGCGCCGGCATGCTGCGATCCATGCCCACGGCCAGGCGTGGGTGCAACTCGGCGTTGACCGAGCTCATCAGGCCGCTGAAATCCTGGGTCGAGTAGAAGCCGGCGGAATAGAACAGCGAGTTGTAGTAGAGCTCGGCAACCGGCTGGCGACCCGACAGCGCATCCGCCTCGAAGTCGCGGGGGATATACAGCAGCGCATAGTCGTCGGCCATGCGCAGGCGGCGCAGGCCTTCCTGCAGGCCGCCGCCGAGCACCTCGACCTTGGCGTGGGAGCCGGCATCCAGCTCACGAACGATGCGTCGCGACAGGCTGCTGTGGTCGGCATCGACCACCGCCACCGGCATGTCCAGCAACGTGCCCGCCTGGTACACGCCGCTGATCACCACGAACAGCAGCAACGGCCAGAGCCAGCCGAGCCAGTGGATGGTCCAGCTGCGCAGGGCGACCCGCGTCTCGCTACCGAAGGCCTGGGCGAAGCGCCGCAGGTTGCTTCTTACTGCTTCCACTGCCACAGCGCGCTCATCCCGGGTCGCAGGCCTGGCACCGGTTGCTCCGGATAAAGGCGGACCTCGAAGGTCTTCAGGTCGAAGTCACCGGTGGCACGGGTGGCACGCTTGGTCGCGAAGTCGCCCAAAGGTGCGATATAGCTGACCTTGGCCTTCACCTCGGCGCCCTTCAATGCCGGAACCTGGATGGCCACTTCATCGCCTTTCTTCACATCCGCGAGGATGTCTTCCCGCAGGTTGAAGACGAAATAACTGTCGGACAGGCGCACCAGCGTGAGCAACGGGCTGTAGGCATTGACCAGTTCGCCCTGCTCCGCCGGGATCGGCCCGACCTCGCCGTCGACCGGTGCCACCACGTTGAGGTCGTCGGTCTGGGCCTGCAGCTCGAGGATTTGCGCGTCGGCCCGGCGCACGGCAGCTTCCAGCGCCTGCCGGCGCTCCTCGCGGTCGCCCTGGTTGCCCTGGTCGAGATTGGCCTGGGCCTCGGCGACGCGGTTGCGCGCCACGTCGCGGCCGCGGCGGGAAAGGTCCATCTGCGCCTGGGAAACGAAGCCGCGCCCGGCCAGTTCCTCATTGCGCTGGTACTCCAGCTCGGCATTGCGCAGCTCGGCCTGGGCCTGGGACAGGCTGGCCTGCAGGGCGCGCAGGGTTTCCTCGCGGGTGCCATGGAGAGATTCGTCGAGATTGGCCTGCACCTGGTTACGTGCAGCGCGCAGGGAATCCAGCTGGGCCTCTAGCTCCGGACTGCTGAGGGAAATCAGCACCTGGCCCTGCTTCACGTCGTCGCCACGCCGCACATGCAGCACTTCGACCCGACCCTTGGCCTTGGAGGCGACAATGACGTTGGTGGCGTCCGCTTCACCCTGCAGCAACAGCGGCTGGGTGTGCAGGCGCAGGTAAAGGGTGATGGCGATGATCACCAGGATCAGCAGGGGTGCGAACAGCTTCCATCCCTTCATGGAGTGGTCTTCTCAGGCGGCGGATGCACCGATGGTAGTGCATCCGCCGCCCGAGCGGCGGCTCTGGATCAAGCCGGCGGGCGATCAGCGCTCGTCGTCGCTGATCAGATCGCGCTCACCGCCCCCCCGTTGCGAGGAACTCGGCGAGGGAAAGCGCGAGGAGGCGTAACGCACCACGAGGATCGCCAGCGCCAGCAGCAACAATGCCACCGAAACCAGGATGATGCCGTCGTCGGGCACGTGGTTGTGCTGGATGTCGGCGATCATCAGGCGGGTCAGCGCGGTCATCGCCACGTAGATCAGGAAGCGCACCGGCATGTGGTTGGTCTTGAAGTAGATGCCGACCATCGCACCCAGTTCGAGGTAGATGAACAGCAGCAGGATGTCGTCGATGCTCGCATGGCCCTTGCCGACCATCTCGCCGAAGGCCACCGCCGCCGACCAGAACACCGTGCCCCCGATGGCGAACAGCGCCAGGTAGTGGAAGCCCTCCACCAGCAGATTGCCCAGGGATTCGGCACAGCCGTGCATCCGTTCGCTCAGGCGCTCGGCCCAGTTCTGTTTCATTCGTCGGTTCTCCGCAATACAAGGCTTGGTTGGCGTGAAGCCTGCAAGTGCTACGCCATTGATCTTGCACAGTCATGGCACAGATCGACTGCGCGAATATGACTGCGAACTTTTTCGGCTGCGCCCCGGTCCATCCAGAGGCACGCCCCACAACAGGCAGGAACGAGTGATGGATAGTCCCTTTCAGACGCTGACCGACGCCTTTCAGGACCAATACCGCGTCAACTTCAGCGTTGAACGGCCCGACGGCAGCATCGTCCTTACCCTCTCCACCGAAGAGGGTGTGACCGCGCGCCGCCTGATCCGCAATCCCCAGCTGCAGGACCCGGAGCAACTCCAGCGCTTTATCCAGAGCATCCGGTTCGGCATCGCCATCGAGCAAGGCGGCACAGCGCCGCAGCTGCTGGCAGCCATGACGCGCGGCGATAAAGGCCTGCCGATCGCGTCCTGACGTTCCCCTCTGCAAGAATTGCTTCCCTCAGAGCCATCTGACTGACGATTCATTGCGCCAGTCACCTGGCTCGCTGGCGCGCGCCCACAGGGCGTGCGCACCGCTTTGGGCCGCCCACCGATGGTGGCCAGATACAGGCACCTCCCCTTCCTGCGTCTACGCTGCTGACAACGATTCGCACACCAGCAGTAGCATTGCGCAATCAATTTACTGTATAAACAACCAGTAAATTTGCTCCCCCCAATCAAAGAGAAGGCACAGAGGTGATGAATGGCCGTCGAAGTGGTGTACCGCAGCAGCCGCGATCCGGAGCGCCTGTTCATGGATAAGGCAGAAGCCGACCGGCACGACAAGATGCTGGAACTGGCGGAAACGCTGGCCGAGGTACTGGAGAAGGCGGTGCCTTCGCTCAAGGAAGATCAGCTCGAGGAGATCGGCATCTTCATGGCCAAGAATCGCGACGCCTTCGCCCGGGCCTTCAAGAACCAGCCCGATGCGCTCAACGACATCTTCAGCGAGGGCGCCGCCGAGGAGTGACGTACGGCGGCACGAAGCTCAGTGCCCCGAATATTCCCCGTAGAGAATCCGCTCAGCCAGCTTGTCGGCTACCCGGGCCGGCGACAGATGATCGGCCTGTGCGTGGGCATAGACTTCGGTCAGGCGCTCGGCGATACGAGACAGGTGCGCGGTAATGGTCGGCAGTGACTCGCCCTGGTGCTGCAGGGCCACGTAGATCAAGCCACCGGAGTTGATCACGTAGTCCGGCGCGTAGAGGATGCCCCTGCCCTCCAGTTCATCCGACACCTCAGGGTGCGCCAGCTGATTATTGGCCGCCCCGGCGACGGCAGCGCAGCGCAGGTGGCCGACCACCTGCGACGTCAGCACACCGCCCAACCCACAGGGCGCAAGGATGTCGCATGGCGTGGTGAGCAGCGCTTCGTTGGGCACCGGCCGTGCGCCCAGTTGTTGCACGGCCAATTGGACCTTGCCTGCGTCGATGTCGCTGACCAGCAGTTCCGCCCCTGCGGCCGACAGATGTTCGGCCAGCGCATAGCCCACGTTCCCCAGCCCCTGAATCGCTACACGCAGCCCATCGAGATCATCACTGCCCAGGCGCGCCTGGGCGCTGGCACGAATGCCGGCGAAAACGCCCAGTGCGGTATGCGGGGAAGGATCGCCACCGCTGGTGGTGCTGGTGACATGACGGGTGAACTGGGCAATGCAGTCCATATCGGCGCTGGAGGTGCCACTGTCCACCGCCGTGATGTAGGCGCCGCCGAGGGTGTCGATCATGCGGCCGAAAGCCTCGAAGAGTTCGCCACGGTTGTTGACGTGAGGCGCGCGCAGTATCACCGCCTTGCCGCCCCCCTGGCGCAGGCCGGCCAGCGCCGCCTTGTAGCTCATGCCCTGGGCCAGGCGTGCGGCGTCGCGCAGTGCGGCATCCTGACTCGGATAGGGCAGGTAGCGACAGCCCCCCAGGGCCGGCCCGAGCCGGGAGTTGTGGATGGCGATGATGGCCTTGAGTCCCGTGGCCGGGTCCTGGAAGAGATGCAGCGACTCGAGCCGGGTGGCTTCCATCATGTCGAACATGGCGGCGCTCCCTTGCTGTGGGTGGACAACGGTCCGTCGAAGGACCCTCCTGAGTATAGGCAGCGCCTGTCACATCACCTTCACGGGCGACGACCGCACCACTGGACGAGTGCCCATTGCTCCGGTTACAACCGCAAAGTCAGCCGGAGAACGCCATGGACCCGCGTCAAGCCTGCCTTGCCTGCCTTGCCCAGGACCCGCCCGCCCTGTTCGAAGCCGCTCTGTGGATCGCCACCGAGCACGAGCCGCACCTGCCGCCGGAGCATGCGCTGCGGCTCTTCGACTCGCTCGCGCACCAGGTCGCAGTGGCGCTGCCGCAGGGTACCGGCGATGCGGAGCGCGCGCAGTTCCTGCTGCGCCGGTTGAGCGAACTGGGCTTTGCCGAGGATGACGAGTACCCCTTGCACCCGCGCGCCGCCCTGCTCCCACAGGTCTTGCAACGCCGCCACGGCCAACCGCTGTCATTGGCGCTGATCGCCCTGGAGATGGCGCGCCGCAACGGCATCACCCTGGTCGGCGTGAATTTCCCTGGCCGCTTCCTCCTGCGGGTGCCCGGTGCCGACCACCTGCTCGACCCGACCACCGGCCGCCGTCTTTATACCCGCGACTGCCGCGACCTGCTGGCGCGCCAGATGGGAACCAACGTCGAGCTGTCCGCCGAGCACCTGCGGACGGCCAGCGCCACCGACATGCTCCAGCGCCTGTCACGCAATCTGCGTCAACTGCACCTCGCCGCCGGGGAACCGCTGGCGGCATTGAAAGATGCCCAGCGCGTGCTGGAACTGGGGCCGCCCAGCGCCAGCGACCACCTCGCGCGCGCCGACCTCTACCACGTGCTGGACTGCCCGCAGGCGGAACGCTACGACCTCGAACGGGCCATGCTGCTCAGCGACGACGCCGCCGAGCAGATGCGCCTGGCCCAGCGCCTGGCCGACATCAGCGTGCCGCCCAAGGCACTGCACTGACGCCTCAGACCTTCAGCAACCCCAATTCCTTCGCCCGCGCCACCGCCTGGGTGCGTCGCTCCACGCCGAGCTTGCCGTTGATCCGGCGCGCATGGGTCTTCACCGTGTGCAGGGAGATGTACAGTCGCTCGCCGATTTCCAGGTTCGAACACCCTCGGGCGATCAATTCCAGCACCGACAGCTCACGCAGGCTCAGCAGGTTGTGCGGGGCCATCTCGCCGGCATGCGGGCGCAGACCGAACAGGCCCGGCTGCCTGCGCTGGGTGTCGCGCAGGGTGGAGACCAGGCCGAAACGCTGGGCCAGAGCAACGCCCTCGTCCAGCGCGCTGCGCGCCTCGTCCAGGCTACCGGCGATGAAATGTGCTTCGGCCAGCGCCAGCCAGACGTCGCAGGCCAGGGTGTTGCGTCCCTGACGCAGCAGGTCAGGCAACATTGCCAGCAGCCTCTGCTGCGCGGCATCCACGTCGCCGTCGTAGAGCTCGGCCAGCGCCAGATGGTGTTCGACCCGCAGGATCTGGTCCGGCGCCGCCGCTGGCGGGCAGAGAGAGTCGCTACGGTAGCGCGCGGCCACGCGTTGCAGGACCTCCCGCGCCGGCCCCGCCCGGTTCTGCCGCAGGTTCAACGCGCCGCTGGCGAGCAGCAGCGGCCCACGGTAGATGGGTTCCGGGACATGCTGCAGCTGCATCAGCCGCTCGACCTCGAGCAGGCGACTGAAGGCGCCGTCGGTGTCGCCGTCCAGCGCATCCAGCCAGGCCATACCGGTGAAGCCATAGATCGAGCTCGGGTCGTGGCTGCGGCGGGTTTCGTTCAACCCGGCAATGAACAGTTCGCGGGCCTCGTCGTCACGCCCCTGGCGAAGGCACAGCCAGCCGCGGCGCAGAGCAACACGGCCGGCCATGGCATTGCAGGTGATGCGCATCTCATCAAGGTATTCCTGCACCCGCGCCAGCAGCGCATCGGCCCGCTGCAGTTCGCCGCGTTGCTCCAGCCACTGGGCACGATCCAGTTCCAGCAGCGCTTCGAATGTGGTGCTGCCTTGCAGGCGCGCTCGCCGCAGCGCCTCGCGGTTGATCAGCCGTGCCTCGGCCAGGCGCCCTTCGGCCTGGGCCTGCTGGGTCAGCGCGGACAGGCAGATCAGGGTCTGCGCCCAGGCCTCCTCCGGCAGGTACGCCAATGCCTCGCGCAGTTGCTCGCGGGAGCCACGCAGGCCACGGGCATGGGTAAGCATGCCGTTGAGCCCTTGCCACTGAGCGATCAGCGCACGCTGGCGGTGCTCGCCGGGCATCGGCAGGAAACGATCGAAGCCGGCCAGCAGCGCTTCCACGTCATCCAGGCGACCGACGAACAACAAGGTCCAGGCGTTGAGGATGAGCAGGCGCGGAGTGCTGCACAGCAACTCCTCGGGCAGCGATTCGCGCAGTTGCAGCACACGCTCGACATTGCGACCGTGCAAGAGCTGCTCTTCGGTCAGGCGTTGCAGCAGGCTGGCAGAAACATCCGGCTGCTCGGCGTACAGAGAATGCTCGAAAGCCGAGTGGATCTCACCGCACTGGGTGAACCACTGGCAGGCGCGCCGATGCAGGGTCGCCGCCGGCCAGCGTGACAGGCTGGCCAGCGCCGTCGCGAGCATGGGTGCCACCTGGAACCAGTGCTGGGTGTTGTCCACCGCTTCGATCAGCACTCCCCAGGCTTGCAAGCCGTCCAGGCCAAGACCGGGCTCATCGAACAGGTAATCGCAGAGCTCGCGGTTGAAGCGGGCAATCTGCGCGAGGCCGCAAAGCGTCTCCGCCAGCTCCGCCGGCAGGCTCGCCAGGACTTCGCGTTGCAGGTAATCCTGCAGCAGGCCGTTGCCGGTCTCGGCGACCAGTGTAGCGCAGGGCGCGATGGGCTCATTGCCCAGGCTGAGCAGGCGAAGGCGCACGCCGGCGAACCAGCCATGGGTCGCGTCCTGCAGCGCCTGGCGCTGGGCCTGGGGCCACTCCAGGCCGGCGGTCTGCAGGTAGGCGTCCAGCTCGCCCTGGGTCAGGGCCAGGCTGCTGGCACCCAGCTCCAGCAGCTCGCCTTCGAGCAGCAGGCGGGTCAGGTTGCAGGCCGGGCGACGACGGCTGGCCAGCCACCAGCCGATCAGCGGAGAAGCGACGGCAAGCAGGCGGTCGAAGCAGTCGTCGAGAGCGGGATCGGGCGCGCGGGGATAGTCATCGAGCATCAGCCAGACCGGCTCGCTGGCGTTCTCCAGCCAGCTCGCCAGTGCCGCCTCGCCGGCCCAGGGCACGCCCAGTGCCTCGCCCAGGCGCTCGCAGAACTGCTCCGGCTGCAACGCCCTCCCTCCCAGCCCCAGCCAGACCACGCGAGTTCCGGTCGGTACCAGGCGCGCGCATTCGCTCATCAGCACCGTCTTGCCGCAACCGGGCGGCGCCACCAGCAGGCGCAAGCGGCACTCGGTGGCACTCAGGCTGGCGTGCAGCCGTTCGCGGGGCAGGTGCTGGCGGGGCAGGCGAGGCAGCGCCGCGCTGTGCTGGGCGATTGTCGACATGGGCTTCTTCCGGCCATTTGCAGGCCAGACTATGCCCGTGGGCAGAGCGGGCAAAGGACCATCAGCCAGACTCATGGGACGGTATAGCGCAGACTGCGCCCAGGCCCGAAGTAGAGGGCGCGCCGCTGGGCCGCAGCGCAAAAAAAGAAACCCGGCATCCACCTGGAATGCCGGGGCCAAGGAGCGGACTGCGGGATCAGCGAACGCCGGCGTTACGCAGCGCTGCGGGGGTGAAGTCGGCCATGCTGGCCTTCTGGCCGAACTGATAGCCGCGCTTCTCTTCGTTGTTCAGGCCGAAGGTCACGTAGCGGCCGGCGAGGATGTCGTAGAGCGACTCAGCGGCGTAGCCGGTGGCGAGTTCGGTGTAGAAGGTCATCTCGTGGCCTTCACCGACGCGCCATAGCTGGCCGCGGCCGTCATACAGCTCGGACACGGCGATCTGCCAGCTGTCCTCGTCGAGGTAGAAATGCCGCTGGCCGTAGATGTTGCGCTCGCCGGACTTCAGGGTGCCGACCACTTCCCACACGCGGTGCAGTTCGTAACGGGTCAGGTCCTGGTTGATGTGACCCGGCTTGACGATGTCGTCGTACTTGAGGTCCGGCGAGTTCAGACGGTAGCTGTTGTACGGGATGTACATCTCGCGCTTGCCGACCAGTTTCCAGTCGTAACGATCCGGCGCGCCGGAGAACATGTCGTAGTTGTCCGAGGTGCGCATGCCATCGGAGGCGGTACCCGGACCGTCGTAGGCCACCTGCGGTGCACGGCGAACACGGCGCTGGCCGGCGTTGTAGATCCACGCCAGGCGAGGTTCCTTCACCTGGTCCAGGGTCTCGTGCACCAGCAGGACGTTACCGGCCAGGCGTGCCGGCGCCGTTACCTGCTGCTTGAAGTAGGTGAGGATGTTGCCGGTCTTGCCGGCGTCCTGGTCAGTCATGCTCTGCGGCACCGCGATCGATTCTTCGAAGCGGATCGGCGTGTAGCTGCCGTTGGTCTGCGGCACCACCTGTACTACCGTGCGGGAAATGTTACCGCCGTGGTAACGGGTCAGATGGTTCCACAGCGCTTGCACGCCGTTCTGCGGCAACGGGAAGGCGTAGTAGCGGCTCTTCTCGAAGTTCTCCAGGCCGTTGCCATCGTTGATCGGCTGGACGAACTCGGCGCTGCGTTTGATGGCGGCGTAGATGTCGTCGGGCAGCGCGAAGGTGCGGTGGGTCTTGTACACCGGGATCTTGTAGGTATCCGGGTAGCGCTTGAACATCGCCAACTGGCCGGCGGAGAGCTTGTCCTTGTACTGATCGGCGTTCTGCGCGGTGATGGTGAACAGCGGCTTCTCGTCGGCGAAGGGGTTGGAAAGGAAGCCCTTGCCGTCGAGTTTGCCGGCGGTGCGGGAGATGCCGCCGGTCCAGGCCGGGATGCTGCCGTCGGCGTTGCCTTCCTTCTGCGAGCCCATGGGCGTCAGGGTCGTACCCAGCTTGGCCACTWMRATTCATGCTTCAACGGAT
>NZ_MACM02000191.1:0-37088 GCF_001675465.2 Pseudomonas sp. AU12215 | reverse complement strand
CGCCAGCAGGATCAGGGACATCACCATGCCCAGCGACTGCGCCCAGTCCGGCAGCGCGGTGTAGTGCAGGTGGTGCGGGCCGGCCCAGATGTAGACGGCGATCAGCGCCCAGAAGTGCACGATGGACAGGCGATAGGAATAGACCGGACGCTCGGCCTGCTTCGGAACGAAGTAGTACATCATCCCCAGGAAGCCCGCGGTCAGGAAGAAGCCCACGGCGTTGTGGCCGTACCACCACTGGATCATCGCGTCGGTGGCGCCCGAGTACAGGGAATAGGACTTGGTCAGGCTGACCGGGATTTCCAGGTTGTTGACCACGTGCAGGATCGCCACGGTCAGGATGAAGGCGCCGAAGAACCAGTTGCCCACGTAGATGTGCTTGGTCTTGCGCTTCATCAGCGTGCCGAAGAAGACGATCGCGTAGGAAACCCAGACGATGGTGATCAAAATGTCGATCGGCCACTCCAGCTCGGCGTACTCCTTGGAAGAGGTGTAACCCAGTGGCAGGGTAATGGCCGCCAACAGGATCACCAGCTGCCAACCCCAGAAGGTGAAGGAAGCGAGCGGACCTGCGAACAGGCGGGTCTGGCAGGTGCGCTGCACCGAGTAGTAGCTGGTGGCGAACAGTGCGCAGCCGCCGAAGGCGAAGATCACCGCATTGGTATGCAGCGGGCGCAGGCGCCCGAAGCTCGTCCACGGTAAGCCGAGGTTAAGGTCCGGCCACACCAATTGAGCGGCGATCAGGACACCGACGGCCATGCCGACGATCCCCCACACCACTGTCATAATGGCGAACTGGCGGACCACCTTATAGTTATAAGCGGTCTGATTGGTTGTGCTCATTTATGGGCTTCCATCCACGGTTATGGGCTATGCCCATCCCGGCAGGTTTTTTACGGCTTACGCCGCCCCTCCCCCTTGGGATAGGTACTAATTCGGAATTAGCGGAGTGAAGGATGGATAAAGGCCCGTCGAGGAATATTGATTCGGATCAATTGCCGCCTGAGACCTCTGTCGCGGGCGCCTGCGGTCCTTTGTCGCTGCTGCGGAACCCGGCACGGCGCGAACTGTCGGCTACGCTGGTTCTGGCCCACGGCGCGGGTGCGCCGATGGACAGCCCGTTCATGGGCGACATCGCCGCGCGGCTGGCCGAACGGGGTATCTCTGTCGTGCGCTTCGAGTTCCCCTATATGGCCATGCGCCGCGAGGACGGCCGGCGGCGTCCGCCCAATCCGCAGAAGCACTTGCTGGAATGCTGGCGGCGGGTATACGCGCAGGTTCGCGCCGAAGCAGCAGGCAAGCTGGCGATTGGCGGCAAATCCATGGGCGGGCGCATGGCCAGCCTGTTGGCGGACGAACTGGGCGCCGACGCGCTGGTCTGCCTGGGCTATCCGTTCTATGCCGCCGGCAAGCCGGAAAAACCGCGCGTGGCCCACCTCGCCGAACTGACGACGCCGACCCTGATCGTCCAGGGCGAACGCGATGCATTGGGCGACCGTGCCACGGTCGAACGCTACGCGTTGTCGCCGGCGATCCAGCTGCACTGGCTGGCGGCGGCCGACCATGATCTCAAGCCACTCAAGGTCTCCGGGCTGACCCATGACCAGCATCTGGAGACTACCGCCGAGCGAATAGCAGAGTTCCTCGCGTCGTAACCGCTCCTTAAGGCAATCCCTTCTATCCTCGCCTCCGCCGGCTTCCAGGAGCCGGCAACCCGCTTCCAGAGGACAGGCCGAAGGCTGCCATGAACACCGAATTTGCCGATCGCATTGCCACCCACGCCCCGCGTTTCACCCCAGGTGTCGCGCACAGTCTGCTGCTGACTGGCGCCACCGGTTTCCTCGGCGGCTCCGTTGCCGCGCACCTGATTGCCGACGGCCAGAACGAGGCGCTGCTGTTTCTGGTGCGTGCCAGAACCCCAGCCCAGGGCCTGGAGCGCCTGCGCGACAACCTGCGGCTGCACTGCGTGCCAGAGGCTGCCCTGGAGCGCCTGCAGGACCACCAGATCCTTTGCGGCGATCTGCTCGACACCGCCTGGATGCAGGGCGAACGCGCACGTCTGATGCGCGTGGAGCAGGTGATCAATTGTGCCGCCGTCGCCTCGTTTTCGAAGAACCCGAGCATCTGGCCGGTGAATGTCGAAGGCACCTTCGCCTTCGCCAGACTGCTCAGCCAGTCCCGCAACCTCAAGCGCTTCCTGCATGTAGGGACGGCCATGTGCTGCGGGCCGCAGCGCGAGTCGCCGGTGCGCGAATCCTGGGACTTCCCCGACAGCGAAGAACAACTGGTGGACTACACCGCCTCCAAGGCCGAGATCGAACGGCGCATGCGCGAAGAACTGCCGCAGTTACCGCTGGTGGTGGCGCGGCCGTCCATCGTGGTCGGGCATCGCGAACTGGGCTGCCGCGCCTCGGGCAGCATCTTCTGGGTGTTCCGCATGGGGTTCGCCCTGGAGAGTTTTACCTGCGGCCTGGACGAGCAGATCGATGTGATCCCGGTGGACTACTGCGCCGAGGCACTGGTCACCCTGGCGCTCAAGCCGCAACTGAGCCACAACCTCTACCACGTCTCCGCCGGACACGGCTCTGCCTGCACCTTCGGCGAAATCGACCAGGCCTACGCCGACGCCCGTGGCGAGACCCCAGTGGGGGACCGCTACCGGAAGGTCAGTTCGGAGGATCTGCGCGAGCTGGCCGGCAGCTTCGAGAGTCGAATCGGCAAGGCCAACCCGCGCCTTGTGCTGCGTGCACTGCGCCTGTACAGCGGCTTCGCCGACCTCAACTACCTGTTCGACAACCAGCGTCTGCTCGACGAAGGCATCGCCGCGCCGCCGCGCTTCACCGACTACGTGGGCGTGTGCGTGCATTCCTCGCGAGATGTCAGCATCCCGGCTCAGATGCAGTGGGACTTCAAGTAGCTGACAGATGCCTCTGCAGGAACGGGCGCGCCAGCGATCTCGCGCCTGGCGCGCTCCGGCAGGGAGCCTGTCAAGGCTCAGCGGTTGAACCGCTCCACCAGCGAGTACTGGCGTTGTGCGGTCTGCGTCAGCTCCTCGCTGAGCAGGGCGGTGCGCTGGGCTTCGCCGGACGTCTGGTCGGCGAGGTTGGCGATGGTGCTGATGTTGCGGTTGATCTCCTCGGCCACGGCGCTCTGTTCTTCCGCGGCGGCGGCGATCTGGGTAGTCATCTCGGTGATGTTCGCCACCGCATCGCTGATGCCCACTAGCGCGTTGTCCGCCTGCAACACGCGGTCCACGCCTTCGTCGGCCTGGCGGCGACCGGACTCCATGGCGCGCACGGCTTCGGTGGCGGTGTTCTGCAGGTTGGCGATCAACTGGTGAATCTGCCCGGTGGACTCGGCGGTGCGCTGGGCCAGCGAACGGACTTCGTCGGCGACCACGGCAAAGCCGCGGCCCATCTCGCCAGCACGGGCTGCCTCGATGGCGGCATTGAGTGCCAGCAGGTTGGTCTGGTCGGCGATGCCCTTGATCACGTCCACCACACCGCCTATCTGCTCGCTGTCGCGGGCCAGCTGACTGACCGCTTCACCGGTTTCACCCACGGAGTTGGAGAGACGCTGCATGGCCTCGCGGGTCTCGGCGGCGATCTGCCGGCCCTCAGTGGTCAGATCGTTGGCCTGGCGGGTGGCATCGGCCGTGCGCTGCACGTTGTCGGCCACTTCCTGGGTGGTAGCGGCCATCTGGTTGACGGCGGTGGCCACCTGCTCGGTCTCCTGACGCTGGCGGTCGAGGCCGGCGGAACTGTGGTGGGCCAGCGAGTCGGCTTCGCGGGCCTGCTCGGTGAGGGTTTCAGCGGTGTCCTGCAGACGAGTCAGACAGGTCTTCAGGCGTGCTTCCTGGCTGAGAATGGACATTTCCAGGCGCGCCTGTGCGCCACGGCTGTCGGTGTACATCTGTGCGATCAGCGGGTCGGAAGTGGTCTGCTCGGCCAGGCGCAGCAGGCGCTTGAGGCCGCGCTGCTGCCAGCCAAGGCCGATGAGGCCGAGCGGGATCGACAGCAGGGCGGCCAGCAGGAAGCCCCAGTGAGAATTCAGCCAGACGCCGATGAGGAAGCCGATCTGGCCGATCAGGATGAACGGCAGCCAGTCCAGCAGCACCGGCAGCCAGCGGTCGCGGGTGGGAATGGCCGACTTTCCGGCATTGATCCGTGCATACAGCGCCTCGGCACGGCGCACCTGTTCGGCGGTGGGTTTCACCCGCACCGACTCGTAACCGACGATCTCGTTGCGCTCATAGATGGGCGTGACGTAGGCGCTGACCCAGTAGTGGTCGCCGTTCTTGCAGCGATTCTTGACGATGCCCATCCACGGGCGGCCCTTTTTCAGGGTGGTCCACATGTGCGCGAACACGGCGGACGGAACGTCCGGGTGGCGCACCAGGTTGTGCGGTGCGCCGACCAGTTCCTCGCGGGAGAATCCGCTGATGGCGGTAAAAGCTTCATTGGCGTAACCGATCACGCCGCGGGCATCGGTGGTGGAGATCAGCCGCTGTTCGGCGGGGAAGGAGCATTCACGCTGGGTGATCGGCTGGTTGTTGCGCATCAGGCTGGGATCTCGGGCAAAGTCGAAAATGGTACGTCTGTCCAGCTTATCGGCCGCCAGATCGAAAATTTGATGGCTGTCACAGAAAAAAGTCAGAAGAGTGACGCCAGGATATGGACGATAGCCTATCGCCACTGGTCACCGAAATGAAACCAAAGAAGGAGGCGGCGGCCTGTTGCAGGCCGCCGCCATGCCTCAGATCAGGCTGCGCAGCACGTAGTGAAGGATGCCGCCGGCCTTGAAGTACTCGACTTCGTTCTGGGTATCGATCCGGCAGAGCACCTCGAAGCTGTCCTGGCTGCCGTCCTCGCGCTGCACCGCGACCTTTAGGTTCATGTGCGGCTTCAGCTCGCCGGACAGGCCGCTGATGCTCAGCACTTCCTTGCCGGTCAGCTTGAGCGCCTTGCGGTCCTCGCCGTCCTTGAACTGCAGCGGCAACACGCCCATGCCCACCAGGTTGGAGCGGTGGATGCGCTCGAAGCTTTCGGCGATCACTGCCTTTACCCCCAGCAGGTTGGTGCCCTTGGCTGCCCAGTCACGGGAGGAGCCGGTGCCGTATTCCTTGCCGGCGACGATCACCAGCGGCGTGCCGTCCTGCTGGTAGCGCATCGCGGCATCGTAGATCGCCAGCTTGTCGCCGGTGGGTACGTAGAGGGTGTTGCCACCTTCCTCGCCACCGAGCATCTCGTTCTTGATGCGGATATTGGCGAAGGTGCCGCGCATCATCACTTCATGGTTCCCACGGCGCGATCCGTAGGAGTTGAAATCGGCGTAGGCCACGCCGTGCTCGCTGAGGTAGCGGCCGGCCGGGCTGTCCTTCTTGATGTTGCCGGCGGGGGAGATGTGGTCGGTGGTTACCGAGTCGCCCAGCACCGCAAGGATGTTGGCGCCTTTGATGTCCTCGACTTTCGGTGGCGCGTCGGCGATGTGCTCGAAGAAGGGCGGATGCTGGATGTAGGTGGAGTCGTTCTGCCAGACGTAGGTCTTGGCGTCCGGCACCTGGATCGCGCGCCATTTCTCATCGCCCTGGAAGACTTCGGCGTATTCCTTGTGGAACATCGCCGTATCGACTTTCTGTACGGCGTCAGCGATTTCCTGCTGGGTTGGCCAGATGTCCTTCAGATAGACCGGCTGACCGTCCTTGCCGGTGCCCAGTGGGTCCCTGGTCAGGTCGGTGCGCACGGTACCGGCCAGGGCGTAGGCGACCACCAGCGGCGGCGAGGCCAGCCAGTTGGTTTTCACCAGCGGATGGACGCGGCCTTCGAAGTTGCGGTTGCCGGAAAGCACCGAGGCGACGGTCAGGTCGGCCTGCTGTACCGCCTTCTCGATGGGCTCCAGCAGCGGCCCCGAGTTGCCGATGCAGGTGGTGCAGCCGTAACCCACTAGGTCGAAGCCCAGTTCGTCCAGGTAGCGGGTCAGGCCGGCGGCGCGGAAGTAGTCGGTCACCACTTTCGAGCCGGGTGCGAGCGAGCTCTTCACCCAGGGCTTGCGCTGCAGGCCTTTCTCCAGCGCCTTCTTCGCCAGCAGGCCGGCGGCCATCATGACGCTGGGATTGGAGGTGTTGGTGCAGGAAGTGATGGCGGCGATTACCACGGCGCCGTTCTTCAGGCGATGGGTCTGGCCGTCGTGCTGGTAATCGGTCTCGCCGGCCGCAATGGAGGCGCCCACGGCCGCACCGCCGCCACCTTCATTGAGCAGGCGACCTTCTTCGCTGGGCACGGGCTTGATCTGCAGGCCGAGGAAGTCATCGAACGCCTGGCCGACATGGCCGAGGGCGACGCGGTCCTGCGGGCGCTTCGGCCCGGCGAGGCTGGCTTCGACTTCGCCCATGTCCAGTTGCAGGCTGTCGGTGAAGACCGGCTCGTGGCCTTTCTCGCGCCACAGGCCCTGGGCCTTGCTGTAGGCCTCCACCAGCTTGACGGCATCGTCCGGGCGGCCGGACAGGCGCAGGTAGCCCAGGGTGATCTCGTCTACCGGGAAGAAACCGCAGGTGGCGCCGTACTCCGGGGCCATGTTGGCGATGGTGGCGCGGTCCGCCAGCGGCAGGTCGGCGAGGCCGTCGCCATAGAATTCGACGAATTTTCCGACAACACCTTTCTTGCGCAGCATCTGGGTGACGGTCAGCACCAGGTCGGTGGCGGTGATGCCTTCCTTCAGCTTGCCGGTGAGCTTGAAGCCGATCACCTCGGGAATCAGCATCGACACTGGCTGGCCGAGCATGGCCGCTTCTGCCTCGATGCCGCCGACGCCCCAGCCGAGCACGCCGAGGCCGTTGATCATGGTGGTGTGCGAATCGGTGCCGACCAGTGTGTCGGGGAAGGCGTAGGTGCGGCCGTCCTCGTCCTTGGTCCACACCGTGCGTCCCAGGTATTCCAGGTTGACCTGGTGGCAGATGCCGGTGCCCGGCGGCACCACGCGGAAGTTGTCGAAGGCGTTCTGGCCCCAGCGCAGGAAGGCGTAGCGCTCGCCGTTGCGCTCCATCTCGATCTCGACGTTCTGCGCGAAGGCTGACTGGCTGGCGAACTTGTCGACCATCACCGAGTGGTCGATGACCAGGTCGACCGGCGACAGCGGGTTGATCTTCTGCGGATCACCGCCGGCCTTGGCCATGGCGTCGCGCATGGCGGCCAGGTCGACCACCGCCGGCACGCCGGTGAAGTCCTGCATCAGCACGCGGGCGGGGCGGTACTGGATCTCGCGCTCGGAGCTGCGGGTCTTCAGCCAGCCGGCCAGGGCTTTGAGGTCATCGCCGGTGACGGTATTGCCGTCCTCCCAGCGCAACAGGTTTTCCAGCAGGACTTTCAGGGACATGGGCAGTTTGCCCAGGTCGCCGAGACTCTTCGCCGCTTCAGGCAGGCTGTAATAGTGATAGGTCTTGCCGGCGACCTCCAGGGTACGCAGGCTGTTCAGGCTATCCACTGCGGGCATGACATTCTCCTCAGGCTTGGATTCTGCTCGTGATCGTCAGGCACGGCTGATGTCGGGTGCGCTAGCGATACTTGGCGAAAGTGCGTTCAACCGAGCTGATCCATCGCAGAAAAAGCGCGATTGGCGGCAAATTTCGCCATGCAGGGCAATCATCGGGCAGTCTTCTGGGCGGTTAGGCCAGAACACTCAAGCTAGACCGTCCGACGGGGTGTTGCCATCTGTTCTGGACCGTTCGCTTGGCGAACGGGTTCAGAACAAATGGCTCTGTCTGTGGGACCATTCCTGTAAATCAGCATGAAACCTTCGTGGGCAGCCTCTATAGTGCGCGGCCGAGGAGACACCCCGATGAATACCCTGTTACTGCACTGCCGGCCGGGCTTCGAGAATGAGGTCTGCGCCGAGCTGTCCGAGCACGCTGCGCGCCTGGACATTCCCGGCTACGCTCGCGCCAAACCGGCTACAGCCTACGCCGAATTTATCTGCATGGATGCCGATGGCGCCGAGCGCCTGATGCGCCAACTGCGCTTCCCCGAGCTGATCTTCCCGCGCCAGTGGGCGCGAGGCACGGGCTTCACCACTCTGCCGGAGCAGGACCGCATTGGTGCGATCCTCGAGGCCCTGGCCGGCTTCCCGCAGTGCGGCAGCCTCTGGCTGGAGGTGTTCGACACCAACGACGGCAAGGAGCTTTCGACCTTCTGCCGCAAGTTCGAGAAGCCCCTGCGCGCGGCCCTGGTGAAAGCCGGCAAGCTCGTGGAAGACCCCAGCCTGCCGCGCCTGCTGCTGACCTTCCGCTCTGGCCGCGAGGCCTTTATCGGCGTGGCCGAGGCACGCAACTGCGCCATGTGGCCGATGGGCATTCCGCGCCTGAAGTTCCCTCGCGAGGCGCCCAGCCGCTCGACGCTCAAGCTGGAAGAAGCCTGGCACCACTTCATCCCCCGCGCCGACTGGGACCGCCGCCTGGCGCCGGACATGCTCGCCGTGGACCTGGGCGCATCGCCCGGCGGCTGGACCTGGCAGCTGGTGAACCGGGAGATGCGCGTGGTCGCCGTGGACAACGGGCCGATGGCGGAGAACCTGATGTACTCCGGGCTGGTCGAGCACCAGCGCGTAGACGGTTACGCCTTCCGCCCGCGCCAGCGCATGGACTGGATGGTCTGCGATATCGTCGAGAAGCCCGCACGCACGGGAGCGATGATCGAGACCTGGATCGGCGAGGGGCTGTGCCGCGAGGCCATCGTCAACCTCAAGCTGCCGATGAAGCAGCGTTATGCCGAGGTGCGGCGCATCCTCGACCGCCTGGAGGAATCCTTCCGCGAGCGTGGGCTGAAAGTGCAGATCGGCTGCAAGCAGCTTTACCACGATCGTGAGGAAGTGACCTGCCACCTGCGCCGCATCGAGAAGGGCGAGCGCTAGCGACTCGGAACGGCTCCGTAGCGCCACCCGACCTTCGGTGGCTTGTCGCGCCGCCCGGCATTGCCCATGCTAGGCGGCGCGAATCCTTGCGGAGACCTTCGTGAAGCGAAAGTTGCCCTCCCTGCTGGGCAGTTACAGCCGTATGCTGCTGCCGCGCCGCGGCCTGGGCCGCGATGAGCGCGTGCCCTACCTGGCAATGGACAGCCGTACCCTGAAATTCGACCTGCGCCACCTGCGCGCCTACCGCCAGCACTTCGGCCTCGACCCGGCGCTGGGCGTGCCGCTGCTCTATCCGCAGGTCATCAGCCTGCCGCTGCACCTGCGCCTGCTCAGCCGATCGCGCATGCCGCTGTCGGTCGTGGGGCTGATCCACCTGCGCAGCCATATCCAGCGCTACCGCATGCTTGATGAGCACGAACCGCTGCAGTTCGACTGCCGCATCCTCACCAGCCGGCGTAGCGAGCTGGGGCTGGAAGTGGATGTGGTCACCGAGGCCTGGCACCACGACATGCTCTATTGGCAGTCGATCACCACCTACCTGCGCCGTGGCGATTTCCTCGATGCCCAGACCGAACCCGACCCGCTGCCGGAGCGCGCCCAGTGGCACACCCTGGAAGCGCCCGTCCACTCCGGCGTGCAGTGGCGCGTGCCGAAGATCGTCGGCTGGCGCTACGCGGGTCTGAGTGGTGACTTCAACCCGCTGCACCTGTCGCGCCTGATGGCCTCGCATTACGGCTTCGGCAAACCCTTCGCCCACGGCATGTGGGGCCTGGCGCGCAGCCTGACCGGCCGCCGCCTGACGGAGAACGTGCGCCTGGATGCACATTTCAAGGCGCCGCTGCCGCTGGGCAGCCAGGTGAAGCAGGTCTATCGCCGCCTCGGCAAGAAGGAGCAGTGGGCGTTGCTGCCCGCCGAAGGCGATGGCCAGCCGATGCTGCTGGCGCAACTGGACGAAGCGCCGGACGGGCCGTTGCGTTAGGCGATTCGCCGGGAAGCGTTGGTGTGGCTCTGTTCGCGAGCAAGGACTGGGTGTCCCCCTCGGCCCTGCAGGTTGGTTCTGACTCGCTCTTTGTAGGAGCGAGCTTGCTCGCGAATCGTGGACTCCACCGAACGCCGATCGGATAGTTCTGCACTTGGCCCGGCCCTCACCCTAACCCTCTTCCAGGGGGAGAGGGGATCATTCGGTGCAGGATGAAAACTCTGCGTCAGCCGGCACGGGAGGCGCCCTCTCCCTCCGGGAGAGGGCTGGGGTGAGGGGAAAACGCGCGCACGGATTGAGTTGGGGCGTGAGGCTGTTGCTTCTACGGGGAACCAGCCATACGAGGTTGCAGCGGCACCAGGCTCGGCAGCTGCACCTCGCCCCGCAACTCTACCGGTGCGATGCGCCAGGAACTGTTGAACAGGTACTGGTCGCTGAAACCGCTCACCAGCAGGCCGACCTCGTCCCCCGGCGCAAGGCTGGCGCTGACGGCGTTGAGGCGCGTGCTGCCCTGGTTCGCCAGGGGTTTCACCTGTTCATCCAGGCGCTGCGTGCGGCCATCGGCGCTGCGGATCGCCAGCGCCGCAAAAACCTGTGCGTCCGGGCGTTCCGCCAGCGGTTGATCCAGGCGCACTTCGGCGCTGCCCAGCAAGGCGCTGGTTTCGCTTACGCGCTGCAAGGGGATGAACGTCGAAGGCTGAACCAGGCCACTCAATGCCGGCCGGATCGCCGTGGCCGGCAGCGCGACGGTTACGCCCGGCGGAGGCAAGTCGTCCAGTGCCACTCCCTGGTCCAGGTCGAGGCTGATGCACAGGTCCGGCACGCCGTCGGCGGCGCCAGGGCGCTTGCGCAGCTTTTCCTCGTACCAGGCGAGGATGCCGGTATAGAGATTGATCGCCCGCGAGCCGCAATGGATCACCGGCTCGTTGTTGAACGGCGGCAATCCGCTCCAGGCTTGCATGGGCGGCGGCAGGATGTGGCCGCCCTGCATGCCGAGCAGGCGCACGTCCGCCGGGCCCTGTTTCAGGCACTGGCGGATCTGCAGGCCCTGGTCCAGCGGGAACAGGGTGTCGCGCAGACCCTGGATCAGCAGGGCGTCGGCGTGGGGCAGGCGGCCGGCCGCGCAGTAGCTGGCGAGGCTGTTGGCGTGCAGCTCGGCCTTTACCGGCTCCGCCATGCGCCCGCCGGTGGTGTGCAGGTAGTCGGCCTGGACGAACTTGCCCAGGTCGTAGCCGGTAGCGAGGCCCAGGCTGACCAGCACGCCGCCCCAGCCGATCTTCAGCTGGCCGTCCGGCGCCAGGGCGTCGGCCAGGTCGTACCAGGTGGCGATGGGCACGATGGCTTCGATGCGCGGGTCTTCCGCCGAGGCCAGCAACTGCACGGCGCCGCCATAGCTTTCGCCGAGCATGCCGACGCGCGGGTCGTTAGGGCCGTCCATGGTCAGTCGTGCCAGGTGCGTGGCGGCCCAGTCGATCACTGCGCTGGCATCCTGGACCTCGAACTGCGGGTTCATCATCTCGATGCGCCCGTCGCTGCCGCCCCAGCCACGCTGGTCGTAGCTGACCACCCAGAAACCGGCCTTCCAGGCGCGCAAGGCGGCGCGGCCGGACATCATGTTCTTGCCGTAGTAACCCTCCGGCCCGGTCACCCGCCAGCCGCCCCAGCCGTGGGTGTGGACGATCAGCGGGGCCGTTTCGCCGGCCTTCAGCGCGGGCTGGAAGACCGTGGCGGAGAGCCGGGTGCCGTCGCGCGCGACGATGACCGCTTCGAACCAGGTGGCCGGCAGGTCCTGGCCGCGGCTGGCGCTGAAGTCCGGAACCTGGTCGCGGGCGGCGCAGCCGGCGAGCAGGGCGAGGCACAGGCAGAGGAGGGCGCGCATCGGGACTCCAGGCAGGTCAGGCAGGTGCGCCAGCATGCCCGGCGCCCGTAGCGCCCACCCCCAACCAAGGTTGGGTGACCCGGACGGACGCGAGGTGACCGCACGGTGCGCTTTGCGCGACAATACGCCATTGGTTTTTCTGGAGTTACCCGATGTCCCAGCCAGTCGATGCGATTCTCGACGCCACCGGCCTGAACTGCCCCGAGCCGGTCATGATGTTGCACAACAAGGTGCGCGACCTGCCGGCCGGCGGGCTGCTCAAGGTGATTGCCACCGACCCTTCCACGCGCCGTGACATTCCCAAGTTCTGCGTCTTCCTCGGCCACGAGCTGGTGGAGCAGCAGGAAGAGGCGGGGACCTACCTGTACTGGATTCGCAAGAAGGCGGAGTGATCGCGCTGCCGATATCCGGACGCGCATGGGAGCGGACTTCGTCCGCGATGTCTTTACGCCGCGCGGTTGTTGCAGGGAGTGGCCGCTGCGCCCGACGTTGAATTTCAGCCGCAGAGTCACCGGCGATAGCGCTTTTCTGTGGGAGTGAGCTTGCTCGCGAAGCGCCCGGCGCCGGAGCTGCCAGGGGATTTGTTCGCGAGCAAGCTCGCTCCCACAGGGAAAGGCTTCAGCTTCCTACCGGGCGTGCGGCAATCTTCTGGGCGATCATCCGCCCGATCAGCGCGACGAAGGTGAGGGCGATCAGCACCACCGAAATCGCCGCTACCGCCGGGTCGATGTTGTCGCGCAGGCCGGACCAGATCTGCCGCGGCAACGTGTTCACCTCGGTACTGGTGACGAACAGGGTCACCGCGATCTCCTCCCAGCTCAGGGCAAAGCACAGCAGCGCCGTGCTCGCCACGCCCAGCTTGAGGTTCGGCAGCACCACCATGAAGGTGGTCTGGCCCAGGCTCGCGCCGAGGTTGCGCGCGGCCAGCTCGATGCGCCGATCCAGCTGGCTGAGCGCCACCAGCATGGTCACCACGCCGTAGGGCACCACCATCACGATGTGGGCGATGGTCAGCCCGAACAGGGTGTCGTAGCCCAGGCCGGGGGCGAACTGGCTGACCTTGGTCTCCATGAAGTACAGGACCATCGCCGAGATCATCGGCGGGATCGCCATGGGCAGCAGCACCAGGCCGATCAGCAGGGTCGCCAGGCGCGAGCGCAGGTACCAGATGCCGAGGCTGAAGCTCACCGCCAGCGCGGTCGCAATGATGCAGGTGGCGGTGGCGACGATCAGGCTCTGGCTGATCGCCGAGAGCCATTCCGGGCTGTCCAGCAGCGCGTGGTAATGCCGCAGCGACCAGTTGCCGTTGGGCATCGACAGGAAACGCTTGCTGGTGAAGGACACCGGGATCACCGCCAGCAGCGGGAAGATCATGAAGATCATCGCCATGGTCGCCAGCAGGCGGCTGGGGGCTTTGGTTTCGTGTGCGTTCATCATGAGGGCCTGTTGTCGTTTCGCGGCGAGCCGCGTTGCCGCGTCAAATTGCGCCAGGCAAGGCGCGGGACGCAGGTAATGGTTATTCCCTTGGCAAGTCCTGCAACGCAGCATGGCGCGATTTGCCGCGCAACCCGGAGGGACGGTGCCCATTTGGCGCAGAGCCGCGTTGCTCGTCGTTCATTTGGATCACCAAACCTCTCTCCTCGCGCCTTGCCCTGCGCCAAATGGGCCTCCGTCGCGGTCGTCGCGAAACGACCACAGGCCCTCGTTCTTCAGCCGACCAGCTTGTCGACGCGGGTCATGCGCAGCAGCGCCCAGATCATCCCGCTCACCAGCGCCAGCAGCACCACCGAAAGCGCCGCGCCCAGGCCCCAGTTGCTGGTCTGGAACATCTGCAGGTAGACGTACTCGGCCACCATCACCGTCTGCCCACCGCCGAGGATCGCCGGGGTGATGAAGAAGCCCAGGCAGAACACGAAGACGATGATGAAGGCGCCAAGGATGCCCGGAACGGTCTGCGGCACGAAGATGCTCCAGAAGGTGCGCATCTGCCCGGCGCCCAGGCCGCGCGCGGCGAGCAGCACGCGCGGGTCGAGGCGGCGCATGGTCGAGACCAGCGGGAACAGCGCGAAGGGCACCATGAAGTGGACCATGCCGATCACCACGCCCAGCTCGTTGCGCGTGAGTTGCAAGGGCTCGCTGGTGATGCCCAGGTATTGCAGCCAGTCGTTGAGCAAACCGTTGCTGCGCAGGGCAATCAGCCAGCCGAAGGCACGCACCAGCACCGACAGCCAGAACGGGATGAACACGCAGATTTCCACCACGCGCTGCCAGAACGGCGGGCTGTAGACCCAGCAGTAGGCCATCAGGTAGGCGATCACCAGGGAGATCACGCTGACCGTGGTGCACAGGCGGAAGGTCCGCCAGAGCACGTCGTGGATCGCCGGGTCCGTCATGATCCGCTGGTACTGCTCGATCCCGGGCTCCGGCAGGGTCACGCTCCAGCCGAGCACGCCGAGGAAGGGCAGTACGTAGAACACGAACAGGACGATCGGCAGCGGCAGCAGCAGGGCGCCCAGCTTGAGCCGCGAGGGGGCGTTATCGGCCATGACCTGCGCTCCGCGTCACTTGGAAATGTGGGTCAGGTACTGCTCCAGGGTTGCCCCGTAGTGGTCGGTGTACCACTCGTGGCTGAGCATGATCTGCTTGGGCAGGTTCGCCGGGTCCGTGCAGTTGAGGTGCTTGCGGTCGTCAGGGATCAACGCGGCGGCGGCGGGGTTGGCCGGGCCGTTGCCGAACATCTTGAACAGTTCGACCTGGGTCTGCGGGTCCTGGGCGTAGGCAATGAACTTCATCGCCGCCTCGGTGCCGGCCGGGTTGCCCTTGAGCACGCCCCAGTTGCTGCAGCCCAGCAGGGCGTTGTCGAAGGTCCACTTGATGCGGCCTTCGCTGTCGTCGGTGATGACCTGAGCGCGGGTGTTCCAGATCGCGCCCATGGACACTTCGCCCTCGATCAGCAGCTGCTGGGTTTCCGCCCCCGAGCCCCAGAAGGACAGCACATGGGGCTTGAGCTCCTCGATCTTCTTCAGGGCACGCGGCACGTCCAGCGGGTAGAGCTTGTCCGGGGTCACGCCGTCGGCCAGCAGCGCGGCCTCCAGCATGCCGTTCATCCACTTGTAGAGGGTGCGCTTGCCGGGGAAGGTCTTCACGTCCCAGAAGTCAGCCCAGGTCTTGGGTGCCTTGTCGCCGAAACGCTCGCTGTCGTAGGCGATCACGTAGCTGAGCATGTAGTCGGCGATGCCGTACTCGTAGGCGAAGCCGGGCAGCACCTTGTCCTTGGACACGACGTTGTAGTCGATCGGCTGCACCAGGCCTTCCTTGCCGAGTATCTGCAGGACCGAGCTCTCCGCGTCGACCACGTCCCAGCTCACCCGGCCGCTGGACAGCTGGGTGCGGATGGCGCCCTCGGTAGGGCCGCTGCCGTCGATCTTGGTGGGGATGCCGGTGGCTTTGGAGAAGCCCTCGGTCCAGGCCTTGCCGAATGCCTTGATCGCGTCGCCGCCCCAGTTCACCACCACCAGCGGCTTGTCGCCGGCGGCGAAGCTCACGCCGCTGCGCAGGGCCAGCGGCAGGGCGGCCATCAGGCCCATGCCCTTGAGGAAGGTGCGGCGGTCGATCTGCCCGCGGCGGGTCTTTTCGATGAGGACTTCGATGCAGTCTTGCTGGTGAGGATTGAACATGGGTGCAGCTCCCGATTAGGTGGGATGGCGAATTAGGGGACGAACGCGTGCGGCGGCTCAGGCCAGCAGCAGGCTTTTCTCGATGGGCCAGCTCAGCCAGACCTTCGAACCGTGCTCCAGGCGCGAGGCCTGATGGTCGGCGTGCACGGCCAGGCTCATCGGCAACTTGCCTTCGGTGCCCGCACCCAGGCACAGCTCGGTGCTGGCGCCCTGGTAGGTCTTGGCGGTCAGCACGGCCTGCACCACGTTGTGGCCGTTCACCTCTGGCGGTGCGCTGTGCAGCTGCATGTGCTCCGGGCGTACCGCCAGCAGCGGCGCGTCGGCCTGCAGGGCGGGGGAGTAGCTGGCGCGCAGTTCGGCCTCACCGAAGCGTCCGCAGGCCAGCTCGCCGGCGCGGCCCACCTGGCTGAGCGGGAAGAGGTTCATCTTGCCGAGGAACTCGGCGACGAAGCGGTTGTTCGGCTGGTTGTAGATGATTTCCGGAGCATCGACCTGGGCCAGTTGGCCACGGTTGAAGATGGCGATGCGGGTGGACAGCGCGAGAGCTTCGTTCTGGTCGTGGGTGACGAAGACGAAGGTGGTACCGACCTGGCGGTGGATGCGTTGCAGTTCGGCCTGCAGTTGCTCGCGCAGGTTCTTGTCGAGGGCGGAGAGCGGTTCGTCGAGCAGCAGCATGTCTGGTTCGAAGACCAGGGCGCGGGCGATGGCCACGCGTTGCTGCTGGCCGCCGGAGAGCTCGCCGGGGCGCTTGCCCAGGTGTTCGCCGAGGCCGACCACTTCGAGCATGTGGCGCACGCGGCGGTTGCGTTCCTCAGCCTTCACGCCGCGGATCTTCAGCGGGAAGGCGACGTTGTCCTCGATGCTCATGTGCGGGAACAGGGCGTAGCCCTGGAAGACCATGCCGAAGTTGCGCTTCTCGGCAGGGCGCTTGGTGATGTCGGCTCCGCCTTCCTCCAGACGACCGCGGGATGGGTCCTGGAAGCCGGCGAGGATCATCAGGAAGGTGGTCTTGCCGGAGCCCGACGGGCCGAGGAGAGTGAGGAACTCACC
This sequence comes from Pseudomonas sp. AU12215, assembly GCF_001675465.2. Taxonomy (NCBI): domain Bacteria; kingdom Pseudomonadati; phylum Pseudomonadota; class Gammaproteobacteria; order Pseudomonadales; family Pseudomonadaceae; genus Pseudomonas; species Pseudomonas sp. AU12215. Next base: position 20,602 of record NZ_MACM02000191.1, on the reverse strand, counting down.
CTGCTGGACGTCGATGTTCACGCCATCCAGCGCGTTGAAACTTCCGTAGCTCTTGCCGATGCCGATGGCACGGAGTTGGGGCTGTCGCTCCACTGCACTTACCTCGATTTCTTGTTCTTGTTCGAGCAGCCGCCGGGTGAGGATCAGGTAAAAATCAGCGGCCTTTTTTTAACGCAGTATTGTCAAATCTCTCTTCGCTTCAATCGCGTTTTTTTGCCCTCATTGTTCGAAATCACTCACCAATCAGCGCATGGCGCGCATTCTGACGGAACTGCTCGGACATCCGCAGCTCGGCCTTCATCCACGCCTTGAAGGCCCGTACGTCGGGGCGTTCGGACTTGGCCGGGTCGGTGACGAAGTAGTAGCGGTTGGGCGGCTCGATGGCGACGTTGAACAGGCGCACCAACTGCCCCTTGGCCATGGCGTCGCCGCTGACCAGCGCATCGCCCATGGCCACGCCTTGCCCGGCGATGGCCGCCGACTGCACCAGGTGCGCGTCGGAGAAGACGATGCCGTTGCGCACATTGAGGTTCTTCACCCCGGCGGCGGCGGTCCACAGCAGCCAGTCGGAGTGATCGACCATGTGCAGGAACGGCAGGCTGGCCAGGTCTTCCGGCGAGTCGAGGCCGCCGACGGAGTTGATCAGCGACGGGCTGCACACCGGGAAGGTGTCCAGGGTGGCGATCAGGTCCACGTGCAGGTCCTGCCAGTCGCCCACGCCGTAGGCGATGAACAGGTCGACGTCACGGTCGCTGACATCGTCGGGGACGCGGGGCGAGACCAGGTTCAGCTCCACCTGCGGGTGGGCGCGCTGGAACTTGCCGATCTGGTGGCACAGCCAGTAGGTGGCAAAGCCCGGCGTGCAGCTCACGCACAGGCGGCCGGAGACCTCCTCGGCGTTGGCGAAGCGCCGCGCCTCGTTGAGGATCGCCAGGGCGCGCTGGGTTTCGCGGGCGAAGCATTCGCCGTGGTAGGTCAGCGCAATGCCGCGGCCAACCCGTTCGGTGAGCGGGATGCCCAGGCAGTCTTCGAGGCTGTGCAACTGGTGGCTGACGGCGCTGCGGGTCAGGCTCAGCTCGCTGGCCGCGCCGGACAGGCTGCCCAGGCGGGCGACGGCGTCCAGCACGCGCAGGGCGGTCATCGAGGGGAAACGCATGGCTCACTCCAAGTGCGCGAAGTGGAACCTTTATCCCTGAGCGGGGCGGTGGTGTCGAGTGGCTGCGGGTACGGGCGGAGAGGGTGGGTGTTGCGGCGCGTTTCGCGCACCCCAGGAGCGCCGGAGCCAGACCGTAGGGCGAGTAACCTGGAACAGGTTATCCGCCGCTGCTCCTTCGGCGGATAACGCTGGCGCGTTATTCGCCCTACAAAACTCGCGAACGGGTTTCGCGGCGGGGCGGGTTCGCGAGCAAGCTCGCTCCTACAAAGAGCCGTTCGCGCGCAACGGCAACCCCGGTCTTGCCGCTCCTACGGGATGACCTCGGCGCAGGGGCCGCCCTCACCCTAACCCTCTCCCAGAGGGAGAGGGGACCGTTCGGCGCAGGATGAAACCATGGCCTCAGCCGGCACAATCTGCCCCCTCTCCCTAAGGGAGAGGGCTGGGGTGAGGGGGAATCACAGGCGCGGACTGACCTGAAGAAGACAGTTGCTCCTACAGCTCGACTTCTGATCTGGCCGTTAGCGCAGCTTTTCCATCATCTGGTAGTACCACATGCCCGCCGCCAGCATCGGGTTGCCGAACACGTCGCCCATGGGCACGCGGATGTGCTTGCACTGGGCGAAGGTGTCGAACTTCTCCAGGTCGCCGGTCATCGCCGTGGCCATGATCTCGCCCATGATGTGGGTGGTCGCCACGCCGTGGCCGGAGTAGCCCTGGCAGTACCAGACGTTCTCCGACAGCTTGCCCAGCTGCGGGATGCGGTTCATCACGATGCCCATGGCGCAGCTCCACTGGAACTCGATGTCCACGCCCTTGAGCGCCGGGAAGGTGCGCTCGATGCACGGGCGCAGTTCGCCGGCGATGTCGCGGGAGTCGCGGCCCGAGTAGTTGGCGCCGCCGCCGAACAGCAGGCGGCCGTCGCCGGTCATGCGGTAGTAGTCGAGCACGAAGCGGCAGTCGTAGACGGCCAGGTCCTGCGGGTTGATGCGCTTGGCCAGTTCGCCCAGCGGCTTGGTGGTGACGATGCCGCCCATGGCCGGGAAGATCATGCCCTTGAGTTGCTTGCGCTCGAGCTTGTGGTAGACGTCGCCGGCCAGCATCACCTGCGCGGCGTTGATCCGTCCGCCCGAGGTGACCACCGCCGGGCGCGGGCCGTGGATGATGTCCAGCACTTCGGAGTGCTCGAAGATCAGCGCGCCCAGGCTGGCGGCGGCCTTGGCCTCGCCGATGCACAGGTTGAGCGGGTGCAGGTGCATGTTGCGGGTGTTCTTGATCGCGCCGCAGTAGAGGTCGCTTTCCAGGTGCGCGCGCACACCGGCGCCGTCCAGCAGGCTGATCTCGTCGCCCATGCCACGGCGCTTGGCGTCATCGAAGGTGGCCTTCAGTTCGTCCATGTGCGACGGCTTCATCGCCGCGTGCAGGTGGCCGAACTTCAGGTCGCACTGGATGCCGTATTTCTCCACGCGGCTCTTGATGATCTCGTGGCCGCGCCAGCGCAGGTGCCAGATGAAGTCGTCGACGTCGTCGCCCAGCCACTGGCGCATCTGTTTTTCCATGGCGGAGTCGCCGGAGAGGCTGCCGGTGACCTGCCCGCCGTTGCGCCCGCTGGCGCCCCAGCCGACCTTGTTGGTCTCGACGATGGCGACCTTGTAGCCACGCTCGGCCAGCTCCACGGCAGTAGCAACACCGGTGAAGCCGCCGCCGATGATGGCGATGTCGACGTTCACCTCGCCCTGCAGCGTGGGGTAGCGGGTCTCTTCGTTGAGGCTCGCGGAATAATAGGACTTCGCGCGCTCGGGGGCGGGAGTGGCGGGGTTCAGTGCAGCGTTCATTTTTGTGTTTCCCTTGTTGTTCCTTTCCCTCTTCCTAGCCCTCTCCCTTCAGGGAGAGGGCTGGGGAGAGGGGCTTGCAAGCAGTTGCACGATGCTTTCACGCCTGCGTCAGATACCAGCGCCAGTCCTGCTCGCCGACCTCGCCCATGAACTGGCGGTACTCGGCCTGCTTGACCTTCAGGTAGACGCCGAGGAATTCGTGCCCCAGCGCGTCACGCGCCCAGCTGGAGCGTTCCAGCGCGCGCAGCGAGGTGAGCCAGTCGGTGGGCAGCAGTTCCTTGGCCTGGGCGTAGCCGTTGCCTTCCACCGGCGCACCCGGATCGATCGCCTCGCGAATGCCGCGGTGAATACCCGCGAGGATCGCGGCGGCAGCCAGGTACGGGTTGGCGTCGGCGCCGCAGATGCGGTGCTCGACGTGCCGGGTGTAGGCCGGGCCGCCGGGCACGCGCAGGCTGACGGTGCGGTTATCGCAGCCCCAGGTCGGCGCCAGCGGTGCGTAGCTGTTGGCCTGGAAGCGGCGGTAGGAGTTGGCGTTGGGGCAGAACAGCAGCAGCGAGTCGAGGAGGCTTTTCAGCATGCCGCCCACGGACTGGCGCAGCAGCGGAGTGCCGGCGGGGTCTTCGCTGGCGAACAGGTTGTTGCCCTCGGCGTCGGCCAGGGACACGTGCATGTGCATGCCGGTGCCGGCGAGGTCGTCGAACGGCTTGGCCATGAAGCAGGCCTGCATGCCGTGCTTGTGCGCCACGCCTTTCACCAGGCGCTTGTAGCGCACGGCCTGGTCCATGGCGACCAGCGCATCGCCGTGCTCCAGGGTGATCTCCACCTGGCCCGGCGCGTATTCGGAAATCGCCGTGCGGGCCGGAATGCCCTGGGCCTTGCACGCGGCATAGAGGTCGGCTAGGAACGGCTCGATCTGCTCCAGCTCACGCAGGCCATAAACCTGCGTGGCGCGCGGGCGACCGCCGTCGGCGTCCAGCGCCGGTTGCGGGCGGCCATTGGCATCGCGCTTGGCGTCCAGCAGGTAGAACTCCAGCTCGCAGGCCATCACCGGGTGGAAGCCATCGGCCTTGAGGCCGTCGATCACGCGCAGCAGCACGTGGCGCGGATCGGCGATGTCCGCCGGCTTGCCTTCCTCGGGGTGCATGCTGACCTGCACCGCCGCCGTGGGAATCTGTCGCCAGGGCAGGCGCACCAGGCTGCCGGCCAACGGGTAGGCGCGGCAGTCGATGTCGCCCACGTCCCAGACCAGCCCGGAATCCTCCACGTCCTCGCCGTGCACGGTGAGACCGAGGATGGTGCTGGGCAGCGGCCGGCCGGACTGGTACACGGCGAGCAGTTCCTCGCGGTGCAGCAGCTTGCCGCGCGGCACGCCGTTGGCGTCGAGGATGAACAGCTCGACCATCTCGATATCGGGGTTCTGGGCCAGGAAATACTGGGCTTCTTGCACGGAGGCGAAATTCATGGGGCTCTCGTTAGCATCCACGCGGATGCGCTGACGACCTGCAGGCCAGGGCCGCGCCGACGGGCGCAGGATTGAAGGCAGGCAAGCGATACAACGGGCTACGTCTTGTTCGAGAACGGCGTATGGCCAGTCCTGAGCGTAGTTCCGTCGAGTGAATCCGGGCGATGACGCCCGATCAGCGAGAGGTGCTGTCCGGTGGACGGGCGTGGCGGCAGTGCCAGAGCGCCCAGAAGGCCAGTTCAAGAGGCAGGGTCAGCGGTTGCAGTTCGAGCCAGCGGGCATGTTTGCGCGGCAGGCGGACAGCGCTGCCGGCCTTGCGGGCGGCGACGGGTTCCAGCGATGCGGGCGAAACGAGCAGATGCATGTCGAAGGTTATGGCTGACGATTCCCGGAGACTCGCACGGCGGATGGGTTTGTTAAATGTGATTTTCACGACGTTTGGTTTCGTTTTATCGAAACTGAATGCCGGGGAAGGACCGCTACGAAGGCCGTTCCAGAGCCTCTCCGGTGGCCATGGCGCATCCCGTCGAAGCGCTCGGAACACCCGCCACACCTGCCCTAGACTGGTGCAGTCAGCGCCCGTTGCGAGTTCGCCCATGTGCCGTATCGCCTTCGCCCCGTCGATCCAGCGTCACGTTCCCATCGCTGAGCGCGAGCTGACGGCGGACACCTTGTCCGGCGCGTTGGAAACGGTGTTCGCCGAGGCGCCGAAGCTGCGCGGCTACCTGCTGGATGACCAGGGCGGATTGCGCCGGCACCTGACGATTTTCATTGATGGGCTGCGCCTGCGGGACCGCGCCCGCCTCAGCGATGCGCTGGCGGCGGACAGCGAGGTCTACGTGGTGCAGGCCTTGAGCGGTGGATGAGAACCGGCGGTAATTCAGGAGAGCACAATGGATGATCGACTGCTGGTGGCGACCCGCAAGGGGTTGTTCACCTTCCAGCGTGGCGCGGACGGTTGGCAGGAAAGCCGCCGTGACTTCATCGGCGAACCGCTCAACACCGTGCTGGCCGACCCGCGCGATGACGCCCTCTACGCCGCGCTCAACCTCGGCCACTTTGGCTGCAAGCTCTGGCGCCAACGCGCCGGTGAAGCTTGGCTGGAAGTCGCCGTGCCGACCTATCCGCCGCAACCCGACCCGCTGCCCGAACCCGCGGAAGGGGGAGCGCCGCCCGCGCCCTGGACCCTGCAACAGATCTGGTGCCTGGAAACCGGTGGCGCTGCCGAGCCCGGCGTGCTCTGGGCCGGCACCATTCCCGGCGGCCTGTTCCGCAGCAACGACGGCGGCGACAGCTGGGAGTTGAACCGCCCGCTCTGGGATGTGCCCGAGCGCTCGCGCTGGATGGGCGGCGGCTATGACTGGCCGGGCATTCACTCGGTCAGCGTCGACCCGCGGGACAGCCAGCACCTGACCGTCGCGGTGTCCTGCGGCGGCGTCTGGCAGAGCGTTGACGGCGGCGCCAGCTGGCGCCTGAGCACCGCCGGCATGTACGCCGACTACATGCCGCCGGAGCTGCGTGAAGAGGGCGCCATCCAGGATCCACACCGCCTGGTGCATTGCCCGGCGCAACCGGATCGCCTCTGGGTGCAGCATCACAACGGCATCTTCACCTCCATCGACGGCGGCTCGCGCTGGAGCGACGTACCGGTCCAACCCTCGAGTTTCGGTTTTGCCGTCGCCGTCCACCCGACACGGCCGGAGACGGCGTGGTTCGTCCCGGCGGTGAAGGATGTGTGCCGGATTCCGGTGGATGCCCGCTTCGTCGTTACCCGCACGCGCGACGGCGGCGCCAGCTTCGAAGTACTGGACGGTGGCCTGCCCGAGGGCGCCGCCTTCGACCTGGTCTATCGCCACGGCCTGGCCATCGATGATGACGGCGCCTGCCTGGCGATGGGTTCCACCACCGGTGGCCTGTGGCTGTCGGAGAACGGCGGGGACCACTGGCAGTGCCTGTCCGTCCACCTGCCGCCGATCTACTGCGTGCGCTTTGGCTGAGTCTTGTGCCTGGCCTCTTCGCGCACCTCGCGTGGCTTCATGCGGTGGTCGAAGTAGTTGATCGCGGTGCCGAACACGACGATGGCGATCAGGATGGTCAGGCCGATATGCGTGGCTTCCATAGGATTCTCCTTGGGCGGTTCGCTCAGAGCGCCTGGCCGTGGCGCTTGAGCTCCAGGCGGCGGATGAACTCCTCCAGCACCCGGCGGTAAAGGTCGTCCTTGAGGCAGGCATCCTCGATACCGGCGTCGAGGTTGGGGTTGTCGTTCACTTCGATGACCACCACTTCGCCGTCCACCTCCTTCAGGTCGACGCCGTAAAGGCCGTCGCCGATCAGGTTGGCAGTCTTCAGTGCCAGCTCCACGACGGCGGGCGGCGCGCTTTCCACCGGCAGCGTGCGGCACTCGCCGATCGCCTCGCCGCCGGCCTTGTGCTCGACTATCTGCCAGTGCCCGCGGGACATGAAGTACTGGCAAGCGAACACCGGCTGGCGATTGAGGATGCCGATGCGCCAGTCGAACTCGGTGTAAAGGTATTCCTGGGCGAGCAGCAGCACCGAGTGCTCGAACAGCTCGGCGCTGACGCTGTGCAGTTGCTGGGCGTCCTCGACCTTGTAGACGCCACGGGAGAAGCAGCCGTCGGGGATCTTCAGAACCAGCGGGAAGCCCAGCCGCGCGCCGATGCGCTCCAGTTCCTGCGGGTCGTCCTTGTAGAGGATTTCCGTGGCCGGCATGCCCAGGCCGTGGCTGCGCAGCAGGTCGCTGAGATAGACCTTGTTGGTGCAGCGCAGAATCGAGGCCGGGTCGTCCATCACGATCAACCCCTCGCTCTCGGCCTTTTTGGCGAAGCAGTAGGTGTGGTCGTCGACGCTGGTGGTCTCGCGGATCAGCAACGCGTCGTACTCGGCGAGGCGCGGGTAATCTTTCTTCTCGATCAGCTCCACGTCGATGCCCAACTGCCGGCCGACGCGGACGAAACTCTCCAGTGCGCCGGCGTTGGAAGGCGGCAGGCTTTCCGCCGGGTTGTGCAGGATGGCCAGGTCGTAACGCGCCAGGCGCCGCGAGTTGGGCTGGCGCCAGACACGGCGGCTGAAGCGGTCCAGGGCATCGGCGAACTGGTCCTCCTGGTTATCGCGCAGCTTGTGCAGCGCGCCGGGGCGGATTCCCGCGATGTGCCAGGCGTCGGTGCGGCGGAAGTCCACCAGCAGAATGGGGCAGGGGAAGACCTCGAACAGTTGGCGGGCGATGGGTTGCAGCGGTTCGAGGTCGGTGCGGCCGAAATACAGGCGCAGGGTGAAGCCGTCGGTGCTGGAGCAGGGATGCTGGGCGAGGGCTTTTTCCAGGGATCTTTCCAGGCCGTCCAGAGCCAGGCCGTAGAGGGATTTCTTCGCCAATTCGCTGATGGTGCGCACGGAAGGAATGACCTTGTGGCCACGTGCTTCGGCGAGCAGCGAACAATAATAACCGTGGCCGAGATATTTATAGTGGCGGCACAAGTTGATGACCTGGAAGCGTTTCCCTGCTTCGAACTGGCGGGAGGCTTCCAGATATTCCCGCGCCGTCAGCATGTCCTCGCTGTGGAGGTACGAGGCCCAGTCTTCCTTGCGGTCGACGATGATCAGAACCCGGCTGGACCGCGCTGAAGGAGGCTCTGCAGCGGCCTCGGGGATTATCCGGAGAGAACTTGCGTTCAACTTTTCATGGAAGTTAGTGTGTAACGAAGACATTGTTTACGGACCTGTCTGGAAGTTGCCGTGTGTCTATTAAGCAGTAACTTTCTGAAATGTCCCGGTTCATTACGAAAGTTTTATGGAGAACCCATGTCACTGTTATATCGCCTTGCCACGCAGGCCGATTTGCCGGCTCTTCTCGCGTTGGAGGAAGGCACTTTCGACGAGGACCGCCTGAGCGCGCGCAGCTTCCGTCATCTGATCGCCGCGCCGAGCGCTGAACTCCTCGTGGCGCAGGAGGGGGGCGAGCTGCTTGGCTACGCCTTGCTGCTGTTTCGCCGGGGCGCCACGGTGGCGCGGTTGTATTCGCTGGCGATCTCGCCCCTGGCGCGTGGTCGGGGGCTGGGCAGTGGCCTGCTGGAGCAGGTGGAGCGCAGTGCCACGGGGCGCGGCTGCAAGGCGCTGCGGCTCGAGGTGCGCGTCGATAATGGCATCGCCATCGGTCTCTATGAGCGGCACGACTATCGTCGGTTTGGCCGGACCGCGGGTTTCTACGAAGACGGCGCCGATGCCTGGCGGTACGAGAAGCCGCTGATCTGAAGAAGAGATCGGGGACTGGCCAGGAGGTGAAAAACAATCTATAAAAACATAGATTGTTTATTTGTAGATCGTACCCATGACCACTCCTGCGCTCGACCCCGCCGACGCGCTGCGTCTGCATCAGTCCGCCGAAACCGCCTGCCAGTTGCTCAAGGCGCTGGCCAATACCGACCGCCTGATTCTGCTCTGCCAACTGGCCGAGGGTGAACTGAACGTCGGTGAGCTGGAAACCCGTACGGGCATCTCCCAGCCGACCCTGTCCCAGCAACTGGCGGTGCTGCGCCGCGAAGAGCTGGTGGAGACCCGCCGCGAGGGCAAGCAGGTCTATTACCGCATTGCGAGCCACCAGGCGCTGGCGGTGATCGAAACGCTGTACCGGCTGTTCTGCGCGGAGCAACCAAGATGATCGACTGGACTCATTTCACCCCCTGGAGCGCCCTGGCCGGTGGAGCGCTGATCGGTCTGTCGGCCGGGCTCTACGCCGTCCTCGATGGTCGCGTCGCCGGCATCAGCGGGCTGCTCGGCGGATTGTTCAAAAGCGCCGGCTGGCGCGGAGAAGGGCTGTTCTTCCTGCTCGGAATACTGGCCGCGCCGCTGTTGTGGGCTGCGTTGCTGCCATTGCCGGAGATTCGTTTCGAGGCAGGCTGGATGACGCTGGCGGTGGCGGGCCTGCTGGTCGGCGTTGGCAGTCGTTTCGGCTCCGGCTGTACCAGTGGGCATGGTGTCTGCGGGCTATCACGGATGTCTGGCCGCTCGCTGGTGGCGACGTTGTGCTTCATGGGTACCGGCTTTGCCACCGTGTTCGTTCTGCGTCACTGGCTGGGGATTGGAGCATGAACAGGATCGTCGCCTTGCTGCTCGGCCTGCTGTTCGGCATCGGCCTGTTGCTGGCAGGCATGGCCAACCCGGCCAAGGTGCTGGGCTTCCTCGATCTCGCTGGGCGCTGGGACCCCTCGCTGGCGCTGGTGATGCTGGCTGCCATCGCTGTTGGACTACCGTTCTTCACGTGGGCGCGGCGGCACGATCGTTCGTTGCTGGGTGGCCTGATGCAACTGCCGCAGCGCCGCGACCTGGACAGCCGGCTGATCGGCGGCAGCCTGCTGTTTGGCGTTGGCTGGGGCATTGCCGGCATCTGTCCGGGACCGGCACTGGTGACCTTCTCCGCCGGCTACTGGCAGGGCGCATTGTTCTGCCTCGCCATGCTGGTGGGGATGGCGCTCCACGCCGCCTGCGAATGGCATCGCGAGAACCTGGGGAAGCCCGCATGAGCGCCACGATCCAGCATTTCTTCGACCCGGCCACCTCCACCTACAGCTACGTGGTGGCGGATCACAGCACCGGGTACTGCGCCATCATCGATCCGGTACTGGACTACGATGCCGCCTCGGGCCGCGTGAGCAACGCCGGCGCCCGGCGCATCCTCGACCATGTGCGCGAACAGGCGCTGACGGTGCAGTGGTTGCTGGAGACCCACCTGCATGCCGATCACCTGTCCGCCGCAGCCTGGCTCAAGGCCGAGCTCGGCGGTCGGCTCGCCATCGGCGCCAGCATCGCCCAGGTACAGCGCACCTTCGCAGGACTGCTCAACCTGGGCGAGGATTTTCCCTGCGACGGCAGCCAGTTCGACCACCTGTTCGAGGACGGCGAGCGTTTCAGCATCGGCGAATTGCAGGCCCAGGCACTGCACACGCCGGGCCATACGCCGGCCTGCATGACCTATCTCATCGCTGACGCTGCCTTCGTCGGCGACACGCTTTTCATGCCCGACTACGGCACCGCCCGCTGCGATTTCCCCGGCGGCGACGCGCGGCAGTTGTACCGTTCGATCCAGCGGCTGTTCGCGCTGCCCGATTCGACCCGGCTGTTCCTCTGCCACGACTACCTGACGGAGGGGCGCGAGGAGCACCAGCACGAGACCACGGTAGCGCGCGAGCGCGAGGCCAACGTCCATGTGCATGACGGGGTGGGCGAGGACGCCTTCGTCGCGATGCGCAACGAACGCGATGCGACGCTCAACGCCCCGGCACTGATCTGGCCGTCGATCCAGGTGAACATGCGTGGCGGGGTTCTGCCGGAAGCCGAGGGCAACGGCGTGCGGTATCTGCGGATTCCGCTGAATCGTATGTAGGGTGAGGCAACGGGTTCGCGAGCAGACTCGCTCCTGCCAATGGAACCTGCTACGAACTTGTCGGAGTGAACAGGTTCGCGAACCGCTGCGGGCTATCCGCCGTGATGGCGGATAACGCTTCCTGCGCTCCCGGACATTCGAGCCACTGCTTCCCCTCACCCTGGCCCTCAGGGAGAGGGCCGGGGTGAGGGGAAGCGCCCGGGTGCGAGGCTCATCGCAGTCGGAGCCCGCTGCCATGGGGCCTTAGAGCAAAAGACTGCGAATATCCCCCAACACTTCGCCGAGCCGCCGAGTGAACCGCGCCGCCGCCGCACCGTTGATCACCCGGTGGTCATAGGACAGCGACAACGGCAGCATCAGCCGCGGTTGGAAGGCCTTGCCGTCCCACAGCGGCTGCATGGTCGCCTTGCTCACGCCGAGGATCGCCACTTCTGGCGCATTGACGATGGGCGTGAAGCCGGTGCCGCCAATATGTCCCAGGCTGGAGATGGTGAAGCAGGCGCCCTGCATCGCGTCGGTGGAGAGCTTCTTGGTCCGCGCCTTCTCCGCCAGTTCGGCGGCCTCCAGGGCAAGCTGCAGCAGCCCTTTCTTGTCCACGTCGCGGATCACCGGCACCAGCAGGCCATCCGGCGTGTCCACGGCGAAGCCGATGTGCACGTAATGCTTGCGGATCAGCGCCTTGCCGCTGGGCGCCAGCGAGCTGTTGAAGTCCGGCAGCTCTCGCAGCAGGTGGGCGCAGGCCTTGAGCAGGATCGGCAGGATGGTCAGCTTGGTCCCGGCCTTTTCCGCCGCCGCCTTCTGCGCGAGGCGGAAGGCTTCCGCCTCGGTGATGTCGGCGGACTCGAACTGGGTCACGTGGGGCACGTTCAGCCAGCTGCGGTGCAGGTTGSYGGCGCCGACCTGCATCAGGCGGGTCATSGCCACTTCTTCSAYTTCGCCGAACTTGCTGAAGTCGATTTCCGGAATCGGCGGAATCCCTGCGCCGCCAGCGGCTCCTGCCGCCGCGCCGGACTTGCTCCGTTGCAGTTGCTCCTTCACGAACAACTGCACGTCCTCCTTGAGGATGCGGCCCTTGGGCCCGGTGCCGGTAACCTGCGCCAGGTCGACGCCGAATTCGCGGGCGAGCATGCGCACCGCCGGCCCGGCGTGGACCTTGGTGTCGTCGCGGCTGGGCGCACCGACGGGCGCGGCTTCCGGTGCCTTGGTCTGCTCGGTTCTTGCGCTGGGCTCCGGAGCGGGTTGCGCGGTGTCCTGCGCAGCAGTCGGCGCGGCGCTAGCGGCAACTTCCAGTTCAAGGATCTCATCGCCTTCCTTGAGCGTATCGCCGATCTTCACCTTGATGGCTTTCACCACCCCGGCCCTGGGCGCGGGGATTTCCATGCTGGCCTTGTCGGATTCCAGCGTCAGCAGGCTCTGGTCGGCCTCGATGGAGTCACCCACCTTGACCATCAGTTCGATGATCTCGCCCTGGCCGTTGCCGATGTCCGGAACCTTGATGGTTTCCACGCCACCGCCTCCCGCAGGCGCGGATTGCGGGGCCGGTGCGGCGGCGGGCCTGGGTTGTTCGGCTGCCGGTTTGGCGGGCTCTTCGGCCTTGGCCTCGGTGGCGCTGTTTTCGGCTTCCAGTTCGAGGATCTCGTCGCCTTCCTTGAGGGTGTCGCCGATCTTCACCTTGATCGCCTTCACCACGCCGGCTTTCGGCGCAGGAATTTCCATGCTGGCCTTGTCGGATTCCAGGGTCAGCAGGCTCTGGTCGGCCTCGATGCGATCGCCGACCTTGACCAGCAGTTCGATGACTTCGCCTTCGCCGTTGCCGATGTCGGGTACGCGGATGGTCTCGCTCACGGTGCCTCTCCTCAGAACCTGCTCAATGTCTGCCTGCACTTGCTCATGCGGCGTTGAGAGCAGGCTCGAAATGCTCATTTACCGCTCGTAAACTGCGCTTTCTCGCCTGCTCTCGCCTTGCCTGAGCTGCGTTCGGCAAGACCTTGAACAGGTTCTAGCAGTCCAGCGGGTTGGGTTTTTCCGGGTCGAGGCCGAACTTGGCGATGGCTTCCGCCACCACTTTCGGCTCGATGTCGCCGCGATCGGCCAGCGCCTCCAGCGCGGCGAGCACCACCCAGTGGCGGTCCACCTCGAAGAAGTGACGGAGCCTCGCGCGGGTGTCGCTGCGGCCGAAGCCGTCGGTGCCCAGCACCTTGAATTCCTTGGTCGGCACCCACTGGCGAATCTGTTCGGCGTAGACCTTCATGTAGTCGGTGGACGCGATCACCGGCCCGCGCCGGCCGCCGAGGCAGTGCTCGACATAACTCGCACGCGGCTTCTGCCCCGGATGCAGGCGATTCCAGCGTTCCACGGCCAGGCCGTCGCGGCGCAGCTCGTTGAAGCTGGGCACGGACCAGATGTCCGCGCCGATGCCGAAGTCCTCGCGGAGGATTTTCGCGGCCGCTTCCACCTCGCGCAGGATGGTTCCCGAGCCGAGCAGCTGGACGTGGTGCGCGGCGCCGCGCTTGTCCTCGTCGAGCAGGTACATGCCCTTGATGATCCCTTCCTCGGTGCCCTTGGGCAGGGGCGGGTGCGGGTAGTTCTCGTTCATCACGGTGATGTAGTAGAAGACGTCCTGCTGCTCCTCCATCATCTGCCGGACGCCCTCCCTGATGATCACCGCCAGCTCGTAGGAGTAGGTCGGGTCGTAGGTGCGGCAGTTGGGGATGACCGAGGCAAGCACGTGGCTGTGGCCGTCCTCGTGCTGCAGGCCTTCGCCGTTGAGCGTGGTGCGCCCGGCGGTGCCGCCGAGGAGGAAGCCGCGGGTCAGGCTGTCGCCGGCCGCCCAGGCGAGGTCGCCGATACGCTGGAAGCCGAACATCGAGTAGAAGATGTAGAACGGCAGCATCGGCTGGCGGTAGTTGCTGTAGGCGGTGCCGGCGGCGATGAACGACGACATGGCGCCGGCCTCGGTGATGCCTTCCTCGAGGATCTGGCCCTTCTTGTCCTCGCGATAGAACATCAACTGCTCCTTGTCGACCGGCTCGTAGAGCTGGCCCACCGAGGAGTAGATGCCGAGCTGGCGGAACATGCCCTCCATGCCGAAGGTGCGGGCTTCGTCCGGGATGATCGGCACGATGCGCTGGCCCAGCTCCTTGTCCTTGACCAACTGCGAGATGATCCGCACGAAGGCCATGGTGGTGGAGATTTCACGGTCGCCCGAACCGTCCAGCAGCGCCTTGAGCGTTTCCAGCGGCGGTGCCGGGATGGCCTGGCTGTTGCCATGGCGATGGGGCATGAAGCCGCCCAGGGCGGCCCGGCGTTCCTTCAGGTAGCGCGCCTCGGCGCTGCCCTCGTCGGGGCGATAGAAGGGCAGCCTGGGCAGGTCGGCATCCTTGATCGGGATGTCGAAACGGTCGCGGAAGGCGCGCAGGCTGTCCACGTCGATTTCGTGGATGTTGTGGGCGATGTTCTTCGCCTCCCCGGTGCCGGTGCCATAGCCCTTGATGGTCTTGGCCAGGACCACGCTGGGCTGGCCCTTGTGGTTSACCGCCTGGTGGTAGGCCGCATAGACCTTGTASGGRTCGTGGCCGCCACGGTTGAGYTTCCAGAYCTCYTCGTCGGAGAGGTCCTTGACCATCTCCAGCAACTCGGGCCGTTTGCCGAAGAAGTGCTCGCGGACGTAGGCGCCGTCCTTGGCCTTGTAGTTCTGGTAGTCGCCGTCCACCGCTTCGTCCATCCGCGCCTGCAGCAGGCCGGCGGTGTCCTTGGCGAACAGCGGGTCCCACAGGCGCCCCCAGATCACCTTGATCACGTTCCAGTTGGCGCCGCGGAACACGCCTTCCAGCTCCTGGATGATCTTGCCGTTGCCGCGMACCGGGCCGTCSAGGCGCTGCAGGTTGCAGTTSAYSACGAAGATCAGGTTGTCSAGCTTCTCGCGCCCGGCCAGGGAGATCGCACCGAGGGATTCGGGTTCGTCGGTCTCGCCGTCGCCGAGGAAGCACCAGACCTTCTGCTTSCCGGCGGGRATGAAGCCGCGGCTYTCCAGGTACTTCATGAAGCGCGCCTGGTAGATCGCCTGGATCGGSCCCAGGCCCATGGAMACSGTSGGGAACTGCCAGAAGTGCGGCATCAGCCGGGGGTGCGGGTAGGAGGAGACTCCCTTGCCATCCACCTCCTGGCGGAAGTTCTCCAGCTGCTCGTCGCTGAGCAGCCCCTCGATGTAGGCGCGGGCGTAGACGCCTGGGGAGGCGTGACCCTGGAAGTAGATCAGGTCGCCGGCGTGTTCCTCGGTAGGGCCGTTGAAGAAGTAGTTGAAGCCGATGTCGTAGAGGGTCGCCGAGGAAGCGAAGGTGGAGATGTGCCCGCCCAGTGACGGGTCCTTGTGGTTGGCGCGCATGACCATTGCCAGCGCGTTCCAGCGCACCAGCGAGCGGATGCGCCGCTCCATGAACAGGTCGCCGGGCATGCGTGCTTCATGGCCGACCGGAATGCTGTTGCGATAGGGCGTGGTGATGGCGTAGGGCAGTTGCGTGCCGGTGCGGCTGGCCAGCTCGCCGAGGCGAGTCATCAGGTAGTGGGCGCGCTCTTCGCCTTCTTTTTCCAGTACGGATTCCAGCGCGTCCAGCCATTCCTGGGTTTCGACGGGGTCGATATCGTGCATGGTCAGGGGTCCTGGTTACGGGGTCGGCTCTACGCAATGCCGGCTCCGGGCCAGGTGTTCCAAGGGGTTGGCGCAACGGTCGGCGGCCCTTGTGAGGCCACCGCGCTGCCGCCGGCACGCGCGTGTGGCTATAGAGCTTAGACAGCTCTGGCGCCAGTGCCCGCCCTGATTGTCGAGTCAGGTCGTCATACCGGCCCCTTGAACCTTCAGACGAGCTCGGTGAAAAAGCCCGCCAATGGGCGGGCCTCTTCATGATCGGTAGGGCGTCGTGGTGCACATCACGCTGTGGCGAGCGGGGCGCGCGATGCTTTTTGCTTTCTGTTCACATAGTCGATGGCGGGCTGCTCGATGAACAGATGAACCAGATACGCAGCACCGATAACCATCATTAGGTACGACGGTGCGGCGGACCAATCGCTCATGTCCATGTGCTCCTTGAAGAAGGACACAAAGATCGGGTGAATCAGATAGACCGAATAGGAAATACGGCCTAGGAAATCACCCAGCCGATTATTCGTCAGGTGATACACGATGCCCGCTTGGCTTGAGAGAGAGTAGATAAGAGCGGTGAAGAGGAACGGGGCAATGTAAGCATCACGGTTCACCCAACTGGTCTTGGCAAATAGATACACGCCAGCGCCGATGGCGGCGATCTGGATGAGCGATTCACCCCATTCGGATAGGTGCTTCGAGCGCACGTGGATGGCGACGGCGGCGCCGAGACAGAAGCCAATTAAGCAGCGGATGAATCCAAACGGAACACCATTGTTCCATAAGTGGTAGTGCACATTCATGTGCAGCGGAGATGTCCTGCTGATCAGCACTGCCAGCCAGAGCGCTACCAATACCAGACAGGCCAGCAGAACGCCCGCATGCTTCTCCTTCAGCGCATGAATGAGAGAAAAGAAAATCATGCCCAGCCAGAATTCAGCGGAAATGCTCCAGCCCACCCCAATGGGTTCAAACCTGTAGTTGCCGCCACCGCCAAAGGGGAAGAGTTGAGTAAGCGTGACGATCTTGAATAGGTCCAGACCGCTCGGCAAAGGCAGGTTTTTCGTGAACTTCAAAATCACGAATTGAACAGCGACAGCAAACAGAAAAGTCGGGAAGAGTCGATAGATTCTCTTTTCGGTGAACCTGACGAACCAGTCGGTACCGTCGCGCCTATCGGCCAGTATCGATTTGGTGAGAACGAAGCCACTGAGGATGAAGAAGAAGTCTACGGCCAGAATAAACGAAGAAGGAACAACGTCCTTTATTCCGCTCCAGAAATAGAAATGCCCAACTGCAACCACTAAAGCGAAGGCTCCTCGGAAAGAGTCCAAGGATAGGTTCCGCGTCGTCCCTGCCACCGCAAGTCTCCTTAATGAAAAAGGGCGCGAGTGTATCAGGGGTGATATCACTTTGATATTTTTTCTACAGGTCAGCTTATCCGGTTGCGCACGAGGCGCCTCGGCTAATGACAAACATTGCTCTGACGTCCGTTCACGAGGGGATTTGGCACGAGAAGCGCAACGGCGCCCGCTCAGTGGGTCGAGTCAGGACGTCGCAGCCTTCCCTATCAACGCGCCTGCACCGCGTCGCGCCGCAGGTCGTCGCCGCGCTTCCACTGGGCCGCCACCAGCCGGTCGCGCCCGGCCTGCTTGGCCTGGTAGAGCAACCGGTCCACCGCCGCGACGAAGTCCAGCGGGCGGTCGCTGGAGGAGGGCACGGCGGTGCCGACGCCCAGGCTGATGGTCAGCAGCGAGGACACATTCGACTTCTCGTGACTGATCTGTTGTTCGCGCAGCACGCTGCGGCAGCGCTCGGCAACCTGCCGCGCGGCCTCGCTGTCGGTCTCCGGCAGCACCAGCACGAACTCCTCGCCGCCGAAGCGCGCGATGAAGTCCCGCGGGCGATGCAGCGCACCGGCCAGTGCCTTGCCCACCGTGCGCAGGCAGTCGTCACCGCGGACATGCCCGTAGTGATCGTTGAACTGCTTGAAGTAGTCGATATCCAGCAGTACCAGGGAGATCGGCTGGCCGCTGCGCTGGGCGCTGCCCCACTCGGTGTCCAGCACCGAATCGAACATGCGCCGGTTGGCCACACCGGTCAGGCCGTCCTTGTACGAGTACTCCTCGAGCTGGCGCTGCAGCATGATCAGCTGTTCTTCGGCGCGCTTGCGCTCGCTGATGTCGAACATGAAGCCGACCAGCGAATCCACCTCGCCGTCGTCGTCGCGCACCACGTGCACCACATCGCGAATCCACACGTAATCACCCTGGATGGTCAGCGCGCGGTAATCCGCCTCGTGATCGGTGCCCTCGCGGGACTGCGAAATGCAGAAATTCACCACCCGCTCGCGGTCTTCGGGGTGCATGCGCTCTGCCCAGTCGTTGGCGCTGACCCAACTGGCCTGGCTCCAGCCCAGCAATTCTTCGATCTGCGGGCCGATGTAGGCGAAGGTCATGGATTTCCAGTCGATCTTCCACGGGATGGCGCGGGTGGATTCGAGGAGGGTCTGGTAGACGGGATTCTCCGGGGAGGCGTCGTACGGCATGGCGGCGGCTCTCTGATGGCACTGTGCCTTGTTCTACCACATCGCGATGACCGAAAAGCGGCCGATTGCGCTGGTTGACCCCTCGATGGCGGCGGGGCGACAGACGGTCGTTTCCGACAGAGACGGTTTCTTCAGCAATTCATAACGGGTTCTTCACGAATCCGGGGATAGGGTTTGATCGCCCGCCATCTGACAACCCGCAGTGCGATGGATACCCCAGGGATGGGTCGGGCCTCCCTCGTCGAAGAGGGAACGGATGCGGACCTCTTTCCAGCAGCGCGGCCTCAATCATGCCCATCCCGAAAGTCTTCAGATCAATGTCCCGCGGTTGGCTGGCATTACTGGCAATGCTCCCGGTGATTGCCCTGCTCAGTGGCTTCCTGCCGCTGGACTTCTCGCGTCCTACGCCGCTGGTGGGTGACGCCCAGCGCCAGGCCGAATTGCGCGAGCATTGGCAGAACGGCGACCTGATCGTGCTGGTGCGCCATGCCGAACGCTGCGACCGCTCCAGCGCACCGTGCATGGCCGACGTCAGCGGCATCACCGTCAGGGGCGGGCAGAGTGCCCACGAGATCGGGCAGGATTTCGCCGCGCTCGGCCTGGCCAATGCCGACATTCTCAGCAGCGACCAGTTGCGCGCCGTCCAGACTGCCTCCTCGATGTTCGGCCGGCAGCCGGTGGAGCAGAACTGGTTGTACAAGTGCGAAGGAACGATGCTGGACCAGGCGCTGCAGCACAAGGTGGCGCACCGCAACCTGATCCTGGTGACCCACAGCGAATGCATCGAAGACCTGGAACACTCGGTCAGCGTGGACGACCCGGCGACCCCGGACTATGCCTCGACGCTCTTCGTGCTCAGCGAGAAGGACCAGACGCCGCGCTTGCTGGGTTACCTCGACGCGGATCAGTGGCCGTTGAACGTCAGCGGGCGCTGATCTGGCTGGGCGTGGCGCCCAGGCGGTAGCGCTGCAATTCCTGCGCGGTCAGCACGCGCATGCGTTGCGGGTCGATGCTCTGCATGGCGTCGGCCAGCTCCAGGGGAATATCCATGTCGCGGAAATAGGTGCGGGCGTTGTAGCTGCCCGCGGCCTGGGACGAATCGCCGGCCGGGTAGTAGGGGCGATGCAGGCCCACGTAGCCGCGCACGGTACGGTGCTTGCCGGCGGCCAGCAGGTAGACGCAGGAGCCCTGGCAGACGCTGTTGGTCGGCACCAGGGTCTCGAAGCCGGATTCACGCAGCAGGCGGCCCATCTTGATCGACTCGGCGGCGCTGCCACCGATGCTGTCCAGCAGGGCCACCTTGCGGGCGAACTTGCCGGGGTTGGCCAGCAGCCCCTTGAACAGACGTTCGTAGTCGCCCGGAGCGATGTCCTCGCTGATCCGTACCGCCAGTACTTCGCCGACCTTGGAATGCTGCACCTGCTTCACCTCGACCTTGGCGAAGGTCAGGCTGGAGCACAGCGCGGTGGCACAGAGCAGGGCGGTGCGAAGCATCGGGAGACGAGTCCTGTCGAAGTTTTTGTAGGAAGGCGCAGAAGATACCCTGAAGCGCCTTCCTACGCATCCTCCTGGGCGCCTCACATACCGTTGGCGTAGGCCGGATTGTGCAGGTCGATCCGCTGGCGGACCTCGCGCAGCGCGCCTGCGTACTGGCAAAGCATGTGCAGCGCCCAGTCGGCGCGTTCGCGCAGGCGCTGGTCGTTTTCATCGCTTGGCGGGCCTTCGTTGAGCACGCTTTCCACCTGTCGGACCACCAGCTGTTCCGGCAGGTAGGCGATGCGGCTGTTCTTGTAGCTGGAGGCGCGCAGCTCGGCCAGCGGATAGGCGCCGCCCTGGCCGGCGGAAACCCCGACCGGTAGCGCCGGCTTGTGCCCCAGTTCGCGCAGCCCGGCATAGACGAAGAAATTCTTCAGCGCCGGGCAGGCCATGCCGTGCCATTCCGGAGCGATCACCACCAGCGCATCGGCCTCGTGCAGCAGCTCGCGGTGCTGCGGCCAATGGCCTTGCGTATCCGCTGCCGGCCACAGCGGCAGTGGCGTGGCGCCCAGGTCGATGACCTGCGCCCAGCCGCACAGCGCCAGGCTTTCCAGACGGCCGGCAAGGTAGCGAGCGACCTTCGCCGACTGGCTGTCCAACTGGCTGGAGCCGGCGACCAGCACGATATTCGGGCTCATCGGGCCACCTCCGCTGCCACGTCCTTCTCGGTGTCCGGCGCACGGTTGCGCACCAGCGGCCAGAACACTTCCTCCTGCCAGCTGACCGGCGCCAGGTCCTCGATGCCGTAGGTCTGTGGGCGGCGCCGGGTGATCTTTGCCGTACCGAAGAGCACGTCCCAGAAGAACAGCAGGTTGCCGAAGTTGCCCTTGTAGTAGGTCACGCCATCGTCGGCACTCAATCCGTGGTGGGCCGAATGGGTGGCGGGCGTCGAGATTGTCCGCTCCAGCAGCCACATCAGCGGGCGCAGGACGCGGATGCGATAGAGCCTGTCGTCCCAGGCGAGGTTGCTGTCGGCGCCGAAGATCACGCACATCTTCAGSACGCCGACTTCGGCCTTGGCCTTGTCGCGCGGTT
>NZ_MACM02000190.1:0-78504 GCF_001675465.2 Pseudomonas sp. AU12215 | reverse complement strand
AATGCCCGATTGAGGTCATGACAGAGGTAGTGGCGTTGCAGCATGATGCACCTGCTTCAATCCAGTAACCGTGTTGCACTCAGCTTCTGCAACCGCCGGCAATATCCGCCGAAAAGTTGGAAAGGCGTATAAACGAATCGTCTAGCCTGGCCAGCATCTCATTAAAGGAGCTTACTAATTCTTGAAGTTCAGAAGGGATGGAGTCCAGTGGGATACGGTCTTTCAAGGACTTTGCTGATATCGATGCTGCCACTGCGGTAACTTGTCGTATCGGTCGCAAGCCACTTCTGACAACCACGACGCCCAAGGCGCCGCTTGCAATGGCGCTGATCGCCAAGCCTATCCAAAACCAACGTTCTAGCGTCACGAAAAAGTGAGAGTGGCTGGTGACATCCAATATCAGGACGGCCGTTGCCGAGCTAGGCCCCGACTGTGGGCCAACCCGAGCAGTCATACCCCTATACAGCCGCCCATGGTTCTCCCACTCCCACATGCCGGCACTTTCCTGCGAAAATTGAGACGGCAAATTAGCAATGGTTGAATTCGAGAAAAGTACATTGCCCTCCGTCGTGGTAATGATCGATTCGAGTTCATGGTGCGCGCCAAGTAAGGCATTCAGCTCCAAGCGAATGTGACTGCTCTCCAGATTGGCATTCGAGGACATAAGGATTTGCTGAATGGAGTTGAGCTTTTCGGTGATCGTCTGCTGATCCTGCATCCAGAAGTGCCGACGACTCAACTCACTGAAGCTCACTCCAGCAACGGTCAGGACGGACACCACAGCAAGCATGAACATCAGGCTCATGCGAGCAGTTAGCGATAGTCGCTTCATTTCTGCTCGGGCTCTTCGAGCATGTACCCCATTCCCCTAATCGTATGGATCAGCTTGGGCTCGAAGTCATCGTCGATCTTGGCCCTCAGCCGCCGTACTGCCACCTCGATAACGTTCGTATCGCTATCAAAGTTCATGTCCCATACCTGAGAGGCAATCAGTGATTTCGGTAGAACCTCCCCGCGTCTCCGCATCAACAGCTCAAGCAGCGAGAATTCCTTTGCCGTCAGGTCAATGCGCACCCCGCCTCGCACTGCCCGGCGCTTGAGCAGGTCCACTTCGAGATTCGCAATTTTTAGGGTCATCAGGGTTGGAGCTGTTGTCGCGCGCCGTAGTAGCGTGCGTACGCGCGCCAAGAGCTCGGCAAATGCGAAAGGCTTGACCAGGTAATCATCTGCTCCCAACTCAAGTCCCTTAACGCGATCATCCACGCCGTCGCGTGCGGTCAGGAACAACACCGGAACATCCTTGCCGGCGGCCCGCACCATGCGCAGTACTTCCCACCCGCTCAGACCAGGCATCATCACGTCCAGTATGAGCAGGTCATACGACTCGCTGAGTGCATGCTGGAGCGCTTCAGTACCCGAATTGACCAGGTCGACATTGAAGCTGGCCTCGCTCAGTCCTTGCTTCAAGTACAAGCCGATCTTGGGTTCGTCTTCAGCGACAAGAAGTCTCATTTTTCTGCCCCATAGCCGAACAATGCTGTGAGTGTGCCGCTACTGGTTGCCACCAACCAGATCCTTACAAAAATGTAATCTTGGCATAAGCCGACGGTCAGGCAGGTAGCGCTATGGTTGAGACGACTTCTAGAGCGAGTACTTCGTTTGGACGATCTGAACACGCGAGGTGTGACGATTGGCACGATCCCCTTAAGGCCTTACCAATGCTCCTTTGGCCAATCGGCGCCGCCTTGGCGCCGATTTTTTAGCAATCAGTACGCGCTCAAGAGCTGATGCCAAGAGCATAATTTTTTAACTGAGCTGGCCTGGAATTAAACTTCTATTGAGAGGTGTTCTATGGGTACTAAATTTTGGAATTTCCTAGTTGCGGGGATTTTACTCTTTCTCTCTGCAGTTTCGATGGCCAGTGAAAAGGCAGTGAATTTCGATTTTGGAAGTCGCAGCGCGCCGGAGAAAGCAGATCGGACAGTTGAGATTAAGATTGGGGATCTCTACTTCGAGCCTTCTCGTATAGATGTAAAAAATGGCGAGACCATTCGATTTGTATTGAAAAACGAAGGGCTGGTTCTTCATGAGTTCAATCTGGGCAAGGCAGCGGCGCACGTGCAGCACCAGAAGGAAATGGTGGAGATGTTCAAGAGTGGCTATTTAACGGCAATGAAAGTTAACGACGCCGAGCACGATATGGCGGGTATGGAAGGTGACATGCATGGCATGAGCATGCCCAGCATGAACCACAATGACGCCAACAGCGTTTTAATTGAACCAGGTCAAACCAAGGAACTGGTTTGGACATTTAGTAAAACATCGGGGCTGCAATTTGCGTGCAACGTTCCAGGGCATTACCAGAAAGGGATGGTAGGGCAGATTGCCATAAACTAGTGGATGGCGAGGTTGCGCTGCAGGCTTGTGGGTAGGGAGTAGAGCTCCCGCCGGCGGCTAACAGCGATGCTGGCCGCGTGCGGCTACGCCCTGCGAGCCCCGGCAGGTAGCGGCAAGGCTGATCCTTACAGAAATGTAATCATCGCGACTGCCTAAATATGGCAAATTTTTCAAGGACATCTGAGCCTCTGATCGTCAGGCTCGAAATGAAGTCCACTTCATAATGGCTCGAAAATGGCCCCAGAAATTGGTTCCTAAGAGCTCTCTTCAAGCAGGGTCGTAGTGGAATGCAGAACAAAACGTCAAGACGGACTTTCGTTAAGGGCCTTGCGGCGACAGGCATTCTCGGTGGTCTCGGTTTGTGGCGCACCCCCGTCTGGGCCCTTACCAGCCCGACTCAACCGGCCGTGCTTGCCGGTACCGAGTTCGACCTGTTCATTGGTGAAACTTCAGTCAATCTGACTGGCGCAGTTCGTACAGCAATGACCATCAATGGATCGCTTCCTGGGCCAACTTTGCGTTGGCGCGAAGGTGACACGATTACACTCCGCGTTCGTAATCGCCTGAAGGAAGATACCTCCATTCATTGGCATGGAATAATTCTCCCAGCCAACATGGATGGTGTGCCGGGTTTAAGTTTCCAGGGAATTGCTCCCGATGGCATGTACGAATATAAATTCAAGGTCAATCAGCATGGTACCTACTGGTACCATAGCCACTCTGGCTTCCAGGAGCAGCTTGGCGTTTTCGGGCCGTTAATTATCGACCCCAAAGAGCCAGAGAAAATTTCTTGCGACCGTGATTATGTCGTCATGCTGAGCGATTGGTCGGATGAGAATCCCAGTCGTGTCCTTGCCAAGCTGAAGAAAGACTCTGGTTATTACAACTTTCATAAACGCACTGTCGGGGATTTCATTGATGATGTAAGCGAGAAGGGTTGGTCGAAAACTGTCGCCGACCGAAAAATGTGGGCTGAAATGAAGATGAGCCCAACCGATCTCGCCGACGTAAGTGGTTATACCTACACCTATCTCGTCAACGGTCACGCACCTGATACCAATTGGACCGGCATTTTCAAGCCCGGAGAAAAGGTCCGACTGCGCTTCATCAACGCCTCTGCAATGACCTACTTCGATGTTCGGATTCCCGGACTGAAGATGACAGTAGTGGCTGCAGATGGGCAGCCAGTCCAGCCGGTAAGTGTTGATGAGTTCCGCATTGCCGTTGCTGAAACCTATGACGTCATTGTCGAGCCGACAGACCAGGCCGCATACACCATCTTTGCTCAATCGATGGACCGTACCGGCTACGCCCGAGGCACGCTTGCGGTAAAGGAAGGAATCAGTGCGACAGTTCCGGCGCTAGATCCCCGCCCACAAATCACCATGGACGATATGGGGATGGGAGGCATGGACCATGGAAGCATGGCGGGCATGGATATGTCCGGGATGGACCACGGCGGCATGGCGGGTATGGATATGTCCAGCATGGACCACGGCGACATGGGTGGCATGGATCACAGCCAGATGCAGGG
The DNA here is from genome assembly GCF_001675465.2 of Pseudomonas sp. AU12215. Classification (NCBI taxonomy): domain Bacteria; kingdom Pseudomonadati; phylum Pseudomonadota; class Gammaproteobacteria; order Pseudomonadales; family Pseudomonadaceae; genus Pseudomonas; species Pseudomonas sp. AU12215. The sequence continues at coordinate 74,573 of NZ_MACM02000190.1, read as the reverse complement.
GATGGGCGCACAGATGCAATCCCACCCTGCGTCCGAGGCCGATAATCCCTTGGTCGACATGCAGACCATGACCCCTACGGCGAAGCTCAACGATCCGGGTATTGGCTTGCGTAACAATGGCCGGCGTGTGCTGACCTACGCCGATCTCAAGAGCACATTCGAAGATCCTGACGGACGAGTCCCATCCCGAACCATCGAGCTACACCTGACCGGCCACATGGAGAAGTTCTCCTGGTCGTTCGATGGCATTGAGTTCGCTGATGCCAAGCCGCTACTCCTCAAGTATGGCGAGCGTGTTCGTATCACCCTGGTTAACGACACCATGATGACGCACCCCATCCATTTGCATGGCATGTGGAGTGATTTGGAGGATGAACAGGGCAACTTCATGGTGAGAAAGCACACCATCGACATGCCGCCGGGCTCGAAGCGCAGCTATCGCGTGACGGCTGATGCGCTTGGTCGATGGGCCTATCACTGCCACCTGATGTATCACATGGAACTGGGCATGTTCCGTGAAGTGCGAGTGCAGGAATAGGAGAACAGCATGGACCTCGAACAGACCCGTCACTCCGTTTTAGCCAGCATCGCAGTCCTTGGGGTGAGTTTGCTCCCTTTGGCGGGTGCCCACGCTGAAGAGCCGATGCAAGGCATGGATGGCTCCCAGATGCAGGGCATGGATCACTCCCAGATGCAGGGTATGGATCATTCCCAGATGCAGGGTATGGATCATTCCCAGATGCAGGGYATGGATCATTCCCAGATGCAGGGTATGGACCACTCCCAGATGCAGGGCATGGATCATTCCCAGATGCAGGATGCGGACTACTCCGATATGCAAGGAATGCAACCGGCTGCACCAACGGAAAGCCGCACGCCAATTCCTGTATTGACCGATGCTGATCGTGCCGCTGTGTACAAGGGCAGCATGGACCACCATATGGGACAAGCACTCAATTCCCTATTCGTCATTGATAAGTTGGAGTGGCAGGACGCCGATCAAGGTAGTGCCCTCAGTTGGGAGGCCAACGGCTGGGTCGGTGGCAATATTGATCGCCTGTGGTTGCGCTCCGAAGGGGAGCGACTCAATGGGGTTACCGAGAACGCTGAGCTGCAGGCCCTGTGGGGGCACTCCATCGGTCCGTGGTGGGACGTAGTTGGCGGCGTGCGGCAGGACTTCAAACCTGGCTCGCCACAAACCTGGGCAGCCGTTGGCGTCCAGGGGATGGCCCTGTATGACTTCGAAACCCAGGCAACTGCCTTCCTGGGGGAAGGTGGCCAAAGCGCTCTGAGGCTCGAAGGAGATTACGACATCCTCTTGACCAATCGCTTGATCCTTCAGCCGACCGCCGAATTGAACCTCTACGGCCGGAATGACCCGCAACGTGGTAACGGGTCAGGTATCTCTAACTCAGAAATCGGGCTGCGGCTTCGTTACGAGGTCGTCCGGGAGTTCGCGCCCTACATAGGCGTTACTTGGAACCACCTCTACGGAAAAACAGCGGACTACGCCCGCGAAGAGGGGGAGGACGCCAGCGAGGCACGCCTGGTCCTCGGTGTACGTATGTGGTTCTAACTGGCTATTTCACCCCTTCCGTGTTTCTTCCTAAATAAACATAGCGGTTTTAGCCGCGAGGAGTCTTGCATGCAAAATCTCAAAACGTTCGCCGTCATGGCTGCGCTCGGGGCGGGAGTGCTGCTGAGTACGGCAGCCCAGGCACACCCCAAGCTGCTCTCCTCCTCGCCCGCTGAGGGAAGTGTCGTCGAGGCTCCGGGCAAGATCGAATTGCACTTCTCAGAAACGCTGCTGACTCAACTCTCTGGCGCCAAGCTTGTCATGACTGAAATGCCAGGCATGTCTCACTCCTCCCCCATGGGCGTGAAAGCAGCTGTCTCGGGCGGCACCGATCCGAAAGTGATGCTCATCACGCCGGCAGCTCCTCTCACCACCGGTACTTATAAGGTCCAATGGCGGGCCGTTTCTTCTGATACGCACCCGATTACTGGCGCTGTTACCTTCAAGGTGAAGTAAGTCATGGGCGACCCCGTCACTATCGCTCTACGCTTCGCCCTGTATGTTGATCTGATTATGCTTTTCGGTTTGGCGTTGTTCGGCCTGTACAGCCTTAAGGGACAAGAGCGGGTCAGCGGGGCGGTATTCAACTTCGAGTCGATATTGGTGTGGGCCGCCTTGATCGGTATCTTGCTATCTGTAGCTGCAATGCTTCAGATGGCTAAGGTGATGAGCGGTGTTTCCAGTTTCTTCGAAATACATCGCCATATTTTAGAGATGATCTTAGCGGGCACCGATGTCGGGTTGACTTGGATAGTCAGGGTCGCGGCCTTGGTATTGGCAGCGATCGCTGCCCTGTTCAACAGGCGCGCGCCAACATTGAGTCTGCTGGCAGTATCCGCACTAGGTGCTATCGCCCTTGCTAGCTTGGCCTGGACAGGGCACGGCGCTATGGATGAGGGTATCTTGCGCTATGTGCATTTTACCAGCGACATTGCCCACCTTCTCGGTGCAGGGGGATGGCTGGGCGCCTTGGTAGCCTTCGTATTGCTACTCCGCTCCAAGAAGCTTGAAGGTGAGCAGCATCTCCGCTTGTTGTCGCGGACGCTCACAGGTTTCGAGAAGGCAGGAGCTCTGATCGTTATTAGCTTGACAGTTACTGGCATCGCTAATTATGTGCTAATAATTGGTCCGGAAATTGGTGGATTGGTAAAGAGCACGTACGGTTTATTGCTGACAATCAAGGTCGCGCTCTTTGTTGCGATGTTAGTGCTTGCTGCAGCAAACCGCTATCACCTCAGTCCTTTGCTAGATCGGTCGTTGCAGACTGGTAGTTATGCTCCTGCAATTAATGCGCTACAGCGCAGTATCATTCTTGAGTTCGCAGTGGCGATTGTCATTGTCAGTCTCGTAGCTTGGTTCGGAACACTGAGCCCTGAAATGGACATGGCTATCGAATGATATTGAATTTACTTTCTGCAAGCGTGACTCAGCAATTCCGCGAGACTCGCACTGATCGTCTGAGTGGGTTGAAAATTGCCAAAATGTAATTTTGGCCTCAGCTTCCCAACAGTATGCCCTGGCTACTATGTCCTTGAGCATAATGCTCAAGCCGTCAAATGACGGATGAATATTAGCAAGGACCAATATATGAACTCATTCAAAACTCTTGTGGCAATTGTTGTTTTTGCTGCTTCTTCTCTAGCCATGGCCGAGAGTGGTGGGGATCGCACGTTTGCCAAGATGGAAAAAATCCGCCAATCCTTCGTTGAAAACTCTCTAGTTAATAAAGAGCAGAAGGCATCTTCTCCCGTAGCAGAGTCCGATTTAAAGGGAAATGAACACAGCAAGTGCTAGGCACTTCGTTGTCTCGCTGCTTCCTCACGCCCGTCGAGCACTGATGGGCAAATGCGTCCATGTGCCGATGGGGTCGTGAGGATAAGCTCTACGGCGATGCAGCCAAAGAAAGTTGCCATACGTATGTAACGGTGTCTAAACCGACAGGCATCCCGATGCTGCCGGGTGCCCCTTGATACGTACCATTTTGGTGGTCGATCCCGTGCTTAAAAAGTTTGGTAGGGTTTACCACCGAGCTACGGGATCGGCGAAGCAGGGATAGTCAGAATAGGAGCCTGAAAGCGGGCCTAAATAAACGTCCCTTCGTGGACCAAGCTGTGTAAAAACACAGCGAGCACTGGATAGGCCGGACATGGATTGATTTTAACGATATCCAGCGGCCTCTTGGAGGCCTGGTGTGTCCATCATGGGCATTCAGTTGATTTGGCAAGTGCTGCTTCCACGATTCTGTGCGACGCGTTCGGAAGGCTGCCAATGGGGTTTCAGGCCTTCATTGCCGCTATCAGCGCACTATTGCCCAGCAGGTTCAGCACCCGTTTGAAGTTGTAGGCGAGCACATGCAGGCTCATTTCCGTGCTCACGCGGTTGAGCGTCTTGGTGAGGAAATGGGTGGCGTCCATCCAGGCCTTCAATGTGCCGAAAGGATGCTCCACTGTCTGGCGGCGGATGCGCATCATCTCCGGTAACTGATCCAGGCGGGACTGAATCGCGTCGATCACCGACTCGTGTTCCCAGCGACTCACTCGCCGCAGCGCACTCGGTGTGCACTGATCTTTCAACGCACAGCCTTGGCGATTCGAACTCTAGGAACGGTGCAGCTTCAGGCCTTTCTCAACTGCCGGCAGACAACACGAATGGCTTTGCCGTTGTCCTTGCGGAAGTTGGCGATGGTCTTGACGTCCGGCATCAGGCGTCCGGTCAGCCACATCAACTCGACGTTGCTTTGTGCTTCACGCTCGAGGCGGCGACTCGACTGGATGCGGTTGAGGTAACCGTAGATGTAGATCTTCAGCAGGACGGCCGGGTGATACGCAGGGCGGCCAGTTTTGGCGGGAATCACGTGGCCGAAGCCCATCCGCCCAAGATCGAGTTCATCGACGAACACATCGACTATTCGCACCGGATTGGGGGCCGCGACGTAATCATCCAGGCTCTCGGGCAGCAGTGTGCATTGACCTCGATGCTCGCCGTGGATGAAACGCTTCTTGGACTGCCCCGCTATGACTGCCGACGGCAGGACAGCAAGAGCACCAGCCACGTTTTTTACACGGCCTGGGCCAGAAGCGGACGGCGAAAGTTTAGCCCGCAAGCTTTTTCGTAGCGGTGTTTCATCCGCGAGGACGGAACTGTGATTCTTCAACCGAGATTTCTCTTGAGCGCCGCCGGATTCTGAAATGGACGCATGAAAGCGACCTACCATCCGAGTAGGTGCCTGCAACTGCCGATGCGACACAATGCGCCAGAGCGACTCAAGCGACTACGTATTGCCTCGGAAACGGGTTTGAAAGAGATGCATGGGGCGTCTGCGGGTCCTAGATCTTGATGGTGCCGGTCACCAAGCCATAGATCCCGCCGAGAGCGGCAGCAATCGTCACTACGAATATCATCAACTCGACACCGGAGAACAGCCGAGCGTTCTGCTCCTTCCTGGCCCAGAAATAAAGCACCGTACCGGCCAGGCAGAGCACTGCCATCAGCAGAACATATTCGAGCCCGGCAGCCACGAACATGAACAGGGTGTAGATAACGGCGAGCGCACCGATCACCAGGTCGCGGCCTCGCTCGCCGGAAGCGTGCTCGTAGCCTTCGCCGCCGCGCGCCACCTGTACGCCGTAGATGGCAACCAGCAGGTACGGCAGCAGTGCAGTGACACTGGTCATGTCCAGCATGAGGTTGAAGGCATCGCGCGACCAGAATGTCGAAATGACGAAGCAGGAAACCACCCCGTTGGTGAGCCAGAGGGCGTTGGCCGGAACCGCGTTGGCGTTCTGCGTCCCGAAGACCCTGGGCATGTCTTTTGAACCTGCGGCGGCGAACAGCACTTCAGCACAGATAAGCGACCAGGCGAGGTAGGCGCCGAGGACCGAAACCAGGACGCTGATCGAGATGAACACCGCCCCCCAGTGGCCGACGACCAGCTCCAGGGCCCCCGCCAACGAAGGGTTGGAGACCCCTGCGATGACCGCCCGTGGCGCTACGGCGTATGGCAGGAGGGTTACCGCCACCATCAGGCCGGTAACGGCGACGAACCCCAGGATGGTGGCGCGACCAACGTCCGAGCGAGTCCGCGCATAGCGCGAGTAGACGCTGGCCCCTTCGATGCCGATGAACACAAAGACGGTGATCAGCATCGTGTCCCGCACTTGCTGCAGGAGGGGCTTCTCCGGCATGCCGGTGCCACCGAAGAAGTTCTCGGCGAATTGATCGTAGTGAAAGAAGAAGATGAACGAAAGGATGGCCACTAAGATGGGCACGATCTTCGCGATGGTCACCACGGTGTTGATGTAGGCGGCCTGCTCGACCCCACGCAGGATGAGGAAGTGAAACAGCCAGATGCCGACCAGCGAGACGGCGATGGCCGGGGCGCTGCTGCCATCGCCGAAGACTTCGGGAAAAAAGCGCCCGAGCGTCGAGCCGATCAGCACCCAGTAGAAGACATTGCCCAGGCAACTGCCCAGCCAGTAGCCGAATGCCGACAGAAAGCCTACGTAGTCGCCGAACCCGGCCTTGGCGTAGGCGAAGACGCCGGAGTCGATGTCCGGGCGCTTCGCGGCCAGGGTCTGGAACACCCGAGCCAGCATGTACATTCCGGTGCCGGCGATCGCCCAGGCGATGATGGCGCCGAAAGGACCGGTCGCGGTGGCGAAGCGTCCCGGCAGGTTGAAGATGCCAGCACCGACCATGGAGCCGACAACCATCGCGAAAAGCGCAAGCAGAGAGAGCTTGGTGGCGGGGCGTTCACTCACGTTGATCTCCAATGTCCTTGGCTACCAGAGTAAAGGCTTACGGAAGCTGAGCGACGCAGGTCGCTAGGCCGGCGCAGAGTATAGTCACAGACTTAACACGCAGCGGGCATGAGGCAGATGCTGCCAAGCCCTCTCCGTTTAAACTGGGCTAGGCGTGTTGCTTTCACGGATTGAACCCACAGGCTTGCTCTGCCGGTCGCCTCTTCGCGAGGCTGTCAACACGAATGCGGTTGGCTGATCAAATCGGATGCAATCGCTGGTCATGTGAGGTGCTATTTCGCAGCCTGCTAGCGTGGTCGTTTGCCAGTGCCGGCGAATGCCAATCTATTGTGCTTGTTGGCTCGCGATCCAATGATGGGCTGTTGATCTGGTGTCCACTGCATATTGTGCTCCTTAGAGGTACTTCTTGAAGCTGGCAGCTGTGATGCTGACCGAAACACCCAGCAGCGATGCACAGGGCAGCAGGACCAGGAGAGGGCTGATGCTAATCGGTATGGCGAGATACAGCGTCCAGGGCAGGATCGCCAAGGGAAGCATCGTGCTTCTGGCCTTGTGGTACAGGTAGCTGGACTCCCGGCCGGCGCCGAACTTACGCAGGTCGCGCCGGACCAGTCCGTCGACTAGACCGGTGAAGGCCGCCATGGCGAAGAGCGGGATCGTCAGCACCAGGACCACTGTCCTGACGCAGAAGGTCAGAATTGTGAAGAGTGCGGCCAGGGCATAGGTCTGCACGGTGGACACTCCCTGGGCGGCGAGGTAGCGGACGTCGAATTCCGATCTGGGGCCTGCCTGCGCCACCGAGGACATCCCTTGCATCCAGTCAAAGAGGCCGGTTTTCACGATCAGCCACTCGTAGATCAGGCCCACGATCCATTTCGCCGTGTGGCCGGGTTCCTGGACCAGAACGCTGTGCAGAAGTCCCTGGGACAGCCATCCCAGCTCGTAATTGAGCATTTCCTGGGCATGCTGCCAGCCAGCCTCTGGCCAGAAGAAGTAGAGGCAGAGCCACTCCACTACCACCGCTGCCAGCAACGAGCCGAAGAGCACGCCGGCGAGCTGGAAGGGGAGGCCAATGATCGTACGCAGGAGGGACTCTGGGCGCTCCTGCTGGGTCTGGGCTCGTTCAGCGATTTCAGCCATGGTTCATCTCTCAAGCCGCCTCGTCGCTGCCGCCCAGGTGACGGAAATCGTCGACCAGGTCGGCAGGGAGCCCATCGTTGATGTTCTGGTAGCCGGGGGCCTCCCACCATTCCCCGGAGTTGGATGTCGCTCCTTTGCGCATGCCTGCTGCCATTTCCTGCAGGTTCTTCGGTAAGACCTCGTCGGGATCGTTGGCAGGTAGTGGCATGCGGATCTTCCACAGGTTTCCGCCTTCGATGAGCGCAAAGCACTGTCCCTTTGGCAGGCCTACCACGTGTGCCGGCTCAATCATTGGCACGCTGGTCATCTGCACCTGGTCGTGGGTATTCGAGGTGAACGCCGTCTTGCCGTTGACCGAGTCGTTCGCACTGCTCGCCGGCGTGCTGTTGTAGATCTGCACCTTGGGCAACTGATTGGTCAGCAGCTCGGCCGTAGCTGTCTCACGAACCCGTAGCATGAACAGGTTGTTGAAGTTACCCACGACCTGGCCAGCTTTTGCCCGGGAGCCGATCTTGGCCTCGATGTCGCTCAGGGTCTGCGTATACGCGGTCACCTGGATGCCGGCTCCGCCTGCCTTGTTGACCATGGGGATGAACTCGTCGCCGATCAGCTCGTTGAACTCGTCGGCGTGAAGGTTGATACGCACCTTGCCTGCGGCCTGGCCGCCGGGAAGGCCATCGTCGAGACCATGTTTGTAGATGTGGCCGGCAACCGAGACCAGGTCGCTGAACATCGAGTTGCCGACGGCCGAGGACACCTCGGTATCCGACAGGGCGTCGAGCCCGATGTAGACGACAGCGCGCTTCCGGATGACCTGCATCCAGTCGAAGATTGGCCGCGAGTCGTTGAGGTCCAGGTAGTCGGGTGAGAGCAGCTCTGCGATCCGGCCGGTCGTGAGTTTCTCCAGGAGCGGCAAGAGCGACGCGACGATCTTGTCGAAGTAGGTTTTGTCGTAGCGCACTGCGCTGCGCAAGCCATCCATGACGGAGTCCGAGATGCGCTTCTGCGTAAGGTAGGCATCGATGGCCACCACCCGCAGCGGCCGGTCTTTCATTGCGAAGCTGAGAGTCTTCCGGTCGATCTTGCCCTCGATGGCCACGATGGCTTCCCAGGCCTTGAGATCGTGATCGGCGAAGTATTTCTGCGCGTACTCCACAAACAGTTCGTCGATGTTGATGACGTGCCGGCGGATCTGCTCGTAGTCCGGACGCCTGCCCAGGGCGACCAAGGACTGGGCGATGATGTTGACGAATCGCCAGGCAAATTCTCGGAATGCCGCGCTGTTCCCCTCGCCAGACAGTTGCCCGGCGATGCGAGTCGCCACTTCGCTAATGCGGCCAAACCGCCCGACAGCATTGTAGCGGGCGGAGATGTCGGGCCAGCCCAGATGGAAGACGTAGAACTCATCCAGTCTTCCCGCACGGGCGCACTCGACGTACATGCGCTTGAGTAGATCGGCATCGCCCTTCGGATCGAAGACGATTACGACCTCGTGATCGGGCTGCTCGCTTTCGCGCCGACGTCGGTGGCCATGGTGAACGGTCTGGGTACGCCGCCCCATCTGGACGCGCCGGCGCCGGCGATGGGTTCGACGGATATCTTGGGTGATGAACAACTCGGCGAGTCGGGTCTTGCCCACCCGAGTTGTGCCCAGAACAAGCGTGTGGCCCGGCCGCTCCCCCAGCGCCAAGCTGACGTCGTGCTCCTCTGGCTCGATACCATGTAGCCGTGGCAGGCCTCCAACGGGTGGTAGAGGCCGCGCTGGGTTCCAGGATGAGTCCCACGATGTGGCCTTGGCCAGAACGCTCAGCGGGAATGGTGCGAACTCCAGTCGCTCCTCGAGGCGCCGCGCGCGCTGGTACAAGGGCGATGGCTCTACATAGGGGGCGAACTGAGGGAGGTAGGTATCAGCCAGGCGTTGCGTATGCTTTTGAGTCCAACGGAATCCCTTGCCGATAAACAAACGCTCGTTGCTGATGGGCATCTCGGCGCTGGTCATCGTGTAGTGCGGTAGTCGACGGATGTTCTTCTGGTAGCGAAGAACTCGAAGCGCTTGCATCAGCCGGATCGTTCCCAGGTAGGCGAACATCAGCGCAGCGATCAAGCCGAAGAGCGGCGTAAGGGCTAGTGCCCAGGGCGCTAGGACACAGAGCGCCGCGGCCATGTAGCTGATGGTGGTGGTGTATAGCTCCACAGGAGGGCGCAGTAGCGCATCCAGCGTATACGTGGCGGCCATGGCAATTAGCTCCCCGGAGACGTGATGCTTTGTTGAGGATCCTGCTGGTTTCCTGTTGCGAGCCGTTCGCGCAGACGCTGGAGCATGGCTAGGAGGTCGTCCTCGGTTCTCCAGGCAACGCGGCCGCCGAAAAGGGTGATGACGTGTTGCATCTGGTCGAGCATGAGGTCCTGGCGCCGCACGTCCTTCGGCAATTCGATCATCAGGGTCATGCGTGGAGAGTTGAGCGACGACAAGAGCGCCTCCTACTGCTGGACGGTGGTCGATGTGATGAGGACGGGGTAGTGGCGTAGGCCGAGTCGACCGGCGATGTCCGATCCCAGCGTGGGGAGCAGTTGTAGGCCCGGTCCCCACTTCCTCACTTCGGCCAGACGGCTCGGCCCGCTGACGTTTACTACCAGCCCTACCGCCTGCAGTTGTTGGAGCTGCTGCAGGTGCTGCTGCAGCCAGGTCCTGGAACGCTCATCGTCCCCAACCAGGAACAGGGGCTGGAGCCCTGGAGCGTTGATCACCCGGCCCTGAACTAGGCCGGGAGTCATCTCCGGCGTTACAACGGGAAAGGCTCCGCCCATTTGGACGCCCTGTAGTGGAGGGCGCTGGGCGTCAGCCGGATCAGGTACGAGGTCCTGGTAGTAGGGGAGGGCGGAAACACCACCATGATCCTCGAGGACAACCAGTTGGCCAGCGGATGCCAGGGTGTAAGGGAAGGTTAGGCTGAGCGCGACCAGGCAGCGCGCGAGCGGAAGCTTCATGGGTTGGTCACCAGGAGGTTGATGCCGGTTACTCGGCTGAGGTGGCGGGCGAACGACTCGCGATAGCGCGCAGCTGGTGCGCCACCGGCAGGCCGGTGGTAGCGACCGGCAGCGTCGATCCAACTGCCTCCCTTCGCTTTTTGCTCGCTGAGAATTTCGGCAGTAACAGCCAGGTTCTTGTAGGGGTCGAGGCCTTCGCAGGGGGAGCTGTAGCGATGGCCATTCGCGCCAATGTTGGTTTGCCCGAGTCCGACGTCGACACGAGCGGGGCCGGCTGTGACGAGAGCGATCATCAGCGCCTGGCAGGCATCTTTCCGCGTGGCGAACCGATAGCCGGCGCCGGCGACGTTCAGCGTCCAGGGCCATGGCACCAGTTGGTCGCGGATCCGCGCGCCACTCTCCTGCAGCGCGACGGAGTAGAGGACTACCGACGGTACGCCATGCGCGATCGCTATCGTCTGATAGGCCGGTGGTGGCTCTTCGGCGGCGCGGGCTGATACGCAGAGCTGCAGCGCAGTGACGAGGGCAAGGAAGCGGGTCACTGGCGTTGCCATTGTCCGTTGACCTTCATGACGGCAGCGGGCAGCTCACCTCCCAGGCTCAGGCCAAGCCAGCGGCCCTGGTCATGGTTGAGCGTGATCTGCCGGCTCTTCACATTTGCCGGCTCGATGCCGGCGAGGATCGCCCAGCGCCGGATTCGATCGTCATCGCCCTGGCTACCTACGAAATACAGGTCGAAGGAGCGTTTGGCGGTCTGCAGCGCGCGCACCTGGTCGATGCACGGAGCGCAATCGTCCTTCACAAAGACTGCCAGGCGCCCGCTGCTCTCCAGGGTTGCCTTGCCGGCCGCGCCGTTGCGGCTGGAGCTCGGGGAGATCTGGATGACCTTTTCACCCGGGTACATGCGGGTGTTGGCTTCGTCGTAGGCACGCTGGTACGCAAGCTCTTTTTCGACACGCTGTCGTTCTGCTTGCACCTGCAGTTGGGCATACCGTTGCCGCTCCGCGTCCGATTGCGCCTCGATGCCCAGCGCTGTCAGCGGGTCAAGGCCTGGGGAGTAGATTCCGCGGGGACCTTGCATCAGCAGCTGATATCGCTCGTATTCCTGCTCAGTGAGCCCCCATTCACGGGCCAACTGGTCTTGCTGGGCCTGCTGACCGAGGTTCTGTTCTGCTGTGTGTTGCCACTGCGAGGCGGCGGACTGGGAGCTTTGCTCGGCGCCCGACGTGCAGATGCTTGCCAGCATCAAGCACGCCGAGGCAGCTGCTATTGCGAAGTGATTGAGAGCTCGTTTATGCATGGTCGGACCTATGGCTGCAGGCTGATGGTCTTGGTTGTGCCGGCGGCGTCGAACCGAGCGGCTCGGTCGTCGAGAGAGTTGAGTCGCCAGGTAGTGCCGGCGACTGCGTCGCCGGGGCGAATCAGGTAGATCTGGCTCAACCGCGTGCTGCCCGGTGGGGCGACCGAGAGGAAGCGTTCGCCTCCTCGGTACTCGATGCCCACGATGTGGAACGGCGGAGGTTCCGGCGGAGAAGGTTTGGCTTTAGGAGGGGAGGGCTTAGCTTTCGCGACAGCGGGTTTCTTGGTTGGGGCCGGTGCTGAGGCCGGTTGGGCTTGCGGCCTCTTCAGCTCCTGGACGGAGTTGCTGAGTGTCTCCAGGTCGGCCTTCAGTAAAACGATGTCCCCTGCAGAGGCTGACGTCTGCGCGAGCTGGCTCACGTTGTCGGCTGCTTGTTTGGCATATGCCTGAGCCGCGTCTATCCGGTTGGATAGCGCCTGCTGGGCAGCTCGGAAATCCTCATCGCTGACCATGTGCTGGCCGGCGAAGGTGTCGACTCGCTCGTCGAGCTTGCCCACTCGGCTGAGAAGAGCGTTGATCGACGTTTTTTCGGCAGCACCTTCCAAGGAGCCTCGCATATTGACCAACTGGTACTGCTGGTAAGCCGCGAGGCCCCCGAGGGCAAGAAATCCTATCGTGATGAGCAGCGATGATCGGGTAGGGCGCAGGTTCATGGGTGTCCTCTCGAAGCCGGAAACACCCTCGCGCATCAGGGGGATGGCTGCAGCAAGAAATGCGTAGCCCACCCGCATGGATTTTTTCTGATGTTGGTTGACCTTAAGATGACCTTCTTGACGTGACGTTGGGACCGCGGCTCCTAGATTAGGAAGGGGAACTATCTTTAATATTCATTGAGGCCCATCTCAGTTTTTCTGTAGAGAAAAACTAGCTGGGGCATGTGGCAGAGGAGCTGGACAGTGGGAACTGTAATCACATTGGATGTCGGAGGGTTGGAACTCTGTTATTCCAAAAATCATGTTGGGATAAATCACGGCGCTCTATTTCAGGAGGTTGATAGAAAAAGAACTCGTGGTCGAAGTATTAGTGATTATGGTGCGCGAGATGGTCTGGAGGATGATTCTGCTGAGTTGGAGTGGGCGTTTAGACGAACTTTGAGGCACGTCAAGCCGAGGCTGGAGTTGCTCGGTTATACATTGATGCGAGCAAAGTTCGAGTACGAGAATTATCTTTCCTCTATAGTTGATTTGGATGAAGGGGAAGCCTCTCCGATGAGTTTTGAAGAACTCCTGGCTTTCATTAAGTCGCGGCCTCTTGAGACCTTTGAGGATATTTATGATGGAGGTGTGGATTTTGAGTGGATGAAGGGGAATTTATTGCATGATCCACGGCTGGAGAGAATTCCTACTATTGAGGGTTATGATAATAATTTTTATTCTGAGCTAAGTTATTTTCGGACGCTTATAGATTTTTTGCATCCTTATTTGTTTATGCGGATGCTTTGTGAGAACTCAGATAATCTTAGATGCGAGGTGGTTTGGGAATACGGCCCTTTGGTGGATGCTGGATGGGCAAGTGAAAGTGATTTCAATGCCGGGGTCGAAAGAGCAGATAAAATTCTAGTTGTCACAGAGGGAACGTCCGACGCGCTGATAATTTCCCAAGCGCTTAGTATCCTTAGGCCCGATGTGGCAGATTTTTTCAAATTTATTGATGCCGCAGGCCATCCCTTCTCTGGAACTGGAGGTTTGACAAAGTTTGCAGAAGGTCTAGTTAATATTGATGTTCAAAACCAGATTGTTTTTGTGTTCGATAATGATGCTGAAGGAGTGGAGGCTTATGGCAAGGTTGGAAGGCTAAAGCTCCCGAGTAATATGCGTAGGATGTGTTTGCCTGATCTTGTCGATTTTGAAGATTTCCCGGTGTTTGGGCCGGAAGGGGAGGGCATGGCTAATATTAATGGTAAGGCGGCTGCAATTGAGTGTTATTTGGATCTTGAGCTGCCGGGATATAATCCGGCTCGTGTTGCTTGGACTAATTATAAGCAGTCACTAAAGTTGTATCATGGTTCTTTGGATTTTAAGGAGTCGTATACAAGGGATTTTATGTCCCTTACTGCTGAGGAAATAAAAAGTAGAAATTACGACTTTCACAAAGTTGGCGCTGTGCTTGATGCATTGCAGAAAGAATGCGTTCTCATGGCGCAAGGACCAGTGCTGTGAGGCTATTAATCTCGCAACGGAGTGATTATAGAGGGAGCATCCCTTCGTTGGCTTACAGCCTTGCTTACGCGATAGAACTCGAATTCGTCCGCTGGCAGGCCTTTGAAAAACTGGAGAGCCTTATTCGCAAGCTCGATAATGTACCGACTCCAGATGGCAGGATACCAAGCGAAATTGGGTTTAAGAACCAGAGTGGTTGAGACGTAATTTGTCCTAATGCGCATCTGCGCTTATCTGGCCACCTGACTACACTCGATTTGACCAGTTACTTTTACCAGATCTGACGCATTTACTGCGTGGCCGCGATCCGCATATAACGCCCCATAGCACGTTCAGCCGGCTAGAGCCGCAGCACTCCATCCGAAGTGCGTTTCTTAAATCCAACGTCGGGTGCGAGAGCAATACTCAGCAAAGTCATCGCCAAACAAGCTTTGAAGCGCTCGCTCCTCGGGACGAATCTGCCAACGATCGATCCAGAGAGCGAAGGCTGCGACACCTACAAACGCAAAGAACGAAGCGAGCAGGACTGCCCAGCCCACCAGCATCAGGGTGAATCCTAGGTACATCGGGTTTCGCGTCAGTCGGTAAATCCCTTGGGTGACTAGATCGCTGGCCGAGTCAGGGCTCAGCGGATTCACCGTTGTCCTTGCCCGCCGGAACGAGCGAACGCCCGTGAGGCAGATAGCGGTGCCCGTAGCCGTGATGGCCAGAGACAGCGGGAGCCGCCAGATCAGCGACACCTCCAGGGGCGGCAGCAGTCTGGCGGCAAATCCCATCAGCAAGGCGCAGACCAGCATCAGCACAACGGGCGGGATGCGATGCTCGAGCCACGCCATGATCTTCAGTTCCGGCTCTTGGCGACTTCTTCGCGAACCATCTGGCGCAGCACGTCCGGGCTGTACTGCATCAGTTGCTTGCCGTTGACGAAGAAGGTGGGTGTGGACTTGATGCCAACGGTCTGGACGTCCTGCTTGTCGGCGGCGAGTACCGCATCGACGGCCGGGGCGTACATGTCCTTTCGGGCTTTCTCGACGTCCAGCCCAACAGCGGCAGCAGCGTCCCAGGCTGCGGCGGCGGTGGCGTCGTCATGCCACTGTGGCTGCGCCTTGAGGACCACCTCCAGCACCTGCGGGAACAGGTTCTGCTTGCGCGAGGCTTCGAGCATCCGCACCACCTCCTCGGAGCCCTTGTGGAACAGTACGTAGCGCAGGACCAGGCGCACGTTCTGGGTGTCCTCCGCGAGGATGTTCTTCACATAGGGGTAGAAGGAGCGGCAGGCCTCGCAGGACGGGTCGAAGAACTCGACGATGGTGACGGGGGCGCTGGCCCGGCCGAAGGAGGGCGAATGGAAGCGAACCAAGTTGTTCTTCACCGAGGCGGGCGGCGTTGCTGACGTTGTCTCAAGGGCCGATTCCGATGTTTTCTGAGGCTTGAAGACGTATGCCGCCGCAGCGAAGACGCCGAGTAGCAGCACGCAGATGGTCACGACAAGGGCGCGGCGATTCATGGCGTGGTTCTCCGGCGAACGATGAGCAGGGTGGCGGAAATCAGGATGAAGGCGAGGAGCGCCAGGAAGGGCAGCGGAATCACGCCGAACAAGGTCGTGTTGGCGTCGGTACAGGAAGGACCGGTGGGGCTGCAGGGCTGTATCTGCTGAGGAATGATGCCGGCATAGAGCAGGCTATGGCCAAGGGCGAATAGGCCACCGATCACCGACAGTGGCAGCGCATAGCGCCAGATCTCGAAGTCTGATCGGAAGCAGGCGATCGCCAGTAGGATCGCCAGCGGGAACATGAGGATGCGCTGGTACCAGCACAGCACACAGGGTTGTTGGCCAAGCACTTCGCCGATGAACAGGGCTGCGAGCGTCGAAACCAGTGCCACCAGCCAGGCAAAGAGCAGCAGATACCAGGCGCGCGAGCTGAGAGCTTGAGTCATGGCGGGCACCCTCAATCGCTGCCGGGGAGGACGGCGGTGAAGGTCGCAGGAACTCGCTGCCCGTCGCTGAACTTCAAGGTCATCTGCACCTTGTCGCCCACGGCCAGTGGCACCTGGCGCTGCATGAGCATCAAGTGATAACCGCCGGGCGCGAAGCTGAGTTTTCCGTTGGCCGGGATTTCTACCTGCATGAGGTGTTGCATGCTGGCGGTGCCGTCGCGTTGCACGCTCTGGTGCATCATCACGCTGGCGAAGGCAGGACTTTCGGCGCCTTCGAGGGTGACAGACGTCGGGCTATCGTTGGTCAGGGTGAAATAGCCGGCTGCCGGCAGGTCGCCAGGCAGAATCCTGATTCGGGCATCGCCGACCTCGATGGCGGCCTGGGCAAACATCGAGGTCAGTAGTAATGGCAGGCATAGCGTGCAAGCGTATCGCATCCTTTCGGTCCTCATCCCTTAGGGGTTTTTAGGCGATCCGCAGCAAGAGACTTCTGCGGCGGTGTTCTTGGCCGGCTCACTGATGCCGAGCAATGGGCTCTGCGTCGTTTTTACCGGCTCGCTGCAGGAGGTCGTATGCTCGGCGCAGCACGAGCTGAGTGCTTTCGCCGGCGCCGGTTCGCAACAGGCAGTGGCTTTTACGGCCGTCGCAGTAGCGGCGCCGCTCTGCTCGTCACAGCAGCCCTTGCTCTGGGATGCGGGTGGCGCGCAGCAGGTGTCGGTGGTTGTATTGGTTCCGCCACAGACCCCCGCGCTGGCAGCGCTGCTGGTGGCAACGACCGCTTCTGCCCGTGGCGCTGGGTTGGCTCGCCACTCCGCCAAGGCTTCGCGGATCACCTGCCAGGCCGAGTGCAGGAACAACGCGGCGATGGCCAGACCGACGATGATGTCCGGCCACAGGCTGCCGGTCACTGCCACGAGCCCGGCCGCTACGATCACGCTGGAGTTGGCAAGCAGGTCGTTACGCGAACAGAGCCAGGTGGAGCGCATGTTCAGGTCGTCGGAACGGTGAGCAAAGAGGAGGTAGAAGCACCAGCCGTTGGCCAGCAGGGCGAGCAATCCTACGGCGCCCATCCAGTCCGCTGCTGGAACTTCTTGTATCAGGAGTTTGCGAACGGCATCGGCCACCACCACCAGGCCGAACAGCAACATGAAGCCGCCCTTGAACAGCGCGGCTCCGGCCCGAGCGCGGACGCTGCGATGCAGGACGAACAAGGTCAGCGCATAGACCGAAGCATCGCCGAACATGTCCAGGGAGTCCCCCAGCAGGGCTGTCGAGCCGGCGATCCAGCCTGCGGCGAATTCCACCAGGAACATCAGGGCGTTGACCGCCAGCACGATGTACAGCACGCGGGCCTGTTTGGCGCGCAGTTGTGCCAGTTCCCCGGCTTTGTTTTCGCAACAGCTGTCCATGGTGGACTCCCGCTCGGTCGATTCAGCGGGTAGGATGGACCTTATAGTCGCTATAAGGTCAAGAGCCATGAACGATGCCCAATTCACCATCGGCCAGCTCGCACGGGCCACGGATACCAAGTCGGTGACCATTCGCTATTACGAGCAGCAGGGTCTGCTCGCGCCGCCGGTTCGCACGCCGTCGGGCTACAGGCTCTACAGCGCGCAGGAGCGGGATCGCCTGCAATTCATCCGGCGCAGCCGCTCACTGGGCTTCAGCCTGGATGACATCCGCGAGCTACTGGGCTTTTCTGACCACCGCCAGGCCTCCTGCGCCTCGGTGGACGCCAAGGTGGCGGAGCAGTTGGTGCAGGTGCGCTCGCGCATTCGCGACCTGCAGGAGCTGGAGAAGGAATTGCAGCGGCTGCTCGCCTGCTGCCACGGCGGGGTGATCGAGGAGTGTCGGATCATCGAATCGCTGAATCGCTGAATCGCTGAATCGCTGAGGGCGTCACTTGTCGTATCCCCCCTGGGGGGATATTCTGGGCTTCAGGGTTTCATGCCCCGGAGGGCTCCCGATGCTCTGGATTCTGACCAAGTACGCCACCACTGCCGGCATCGTCGTGCTCGTCTCGGAGCTGGCCAAACGCAGTGACCGACTGGGTGGGCTGGTGGCGGCATTGCCGCTGGTCACCGTGCTCACGCTGATCTGGCTGCAGGTGGAGAACCAGGGGCAGGACAAGATCGCCAACCATGCCTGGTACACCTTCTGGTATGTGGTGCCGACGCTGCCGATGTTCCTGCTGTTTCCGGCGCTCCTGCCGCGCCTGGGGTTCTGGCCGACGCTGATCGCCAGCATCTTCGTCACCTTGCTGTTGTTCGCCCTCTTTTCATTGCTGATGCACCGATTCGGCATCGAGCTGTGGTAGAGCCACTTTTTACGCTGCACGAGGAATTCACATGCAGGATCACGGGCCGCACTCTTCCCATGAGGCGGTGCGCAAGCGACTCAAGCGCGCGGAAGGGCACTTGCGCAGCATCATCGCAATGATCGAGGAACAGCGCGCCTGCGTGGACATCGCCCAGCAGCTGCACGCCGTGGAAAAGGCGGTCTGCCGGGCCAAGCGAACCTTGATTCAGGATCACATCGATCATTGCCTGGAGCATGCGCTGGATGATCCACAGGGGGTGAAGCCGGGCGCGCTGGACGAGTTTCGCGAGATCACCCGTTACTTGTGAGCGGCGAGCTCCGCGCATTACCGAATCGTCATCTTTCGCTCAGGATGCCGTTAGGCATGGGGCCTTAAGGTGTTGTCATCCACGGACAACAGCCATGAGGCCCTCCATGAAAGTCAAAAGTGTTCTGCTCCTCGTCACTCTGCTCGGTACCTCTTCCTTCGCCCTGGCCGATGGCGGCGGCGATATCACCTTTGCGCGCATGGAGCAGGCTCGCCAGCAGGCAATGAAAGCAGCCCAGCAAGTGCCGGCGCAGATCGAAACCGCGAAGAACTGAACAGCCGTCGACAGAACAGCGGCCGCGTCCCGAAAGGGGCGCGGCTTTTGCCGTTTCCGGCTTTCCGGCGAGGACGTTTCAGTAATGTAAGTCGCTCGCCATGCTCTGGTCAGCACCTGCCTCGTATCGTGTTGGAAACTCGAAAGGAGACAGGCAATGAGCAAATCGAGCTTTTCCAAGGCAATCGGCATTACCGCGGTCTTTCTGCTAAGCCAGGCATTCTTCGCCTCTGCCCAGGCGGTGCCGGAGGACTATGTGCAGCGCATGGAGACCCTCAACGATCAGGCCGTGCGTCAACATGCCGAGGCGGAAGGCAAGGCCGTTCCCGCGGTGGAAGACTATCGCTTTGGCATGAAAATGGATGTGGCCAAGGTCATTCATGTCACTCCAACGGCGAGCGCTAACCTGTGCGGCAATGTTCCCAAGTTGATGTCCTACGAGGACAGCACGGGAGAGCTGAAGAGCATCCGCTATACCGTCAACGGCAACTGCCGCAACGAGCGCTAGCTCGCCGTGCCGCATTACCGAATCGTCATGAGTTGCTCAGGCTGCTGTTAGGGGCCGGATCGTAAGGTGGAGTCAATGCATAGCACTGACTCCACCGAGGCGATCACGATGAAAATTCAGCACGCTCTTCTGTTCACCGTCCTGTTCGGTTCGACATCGCTGGCCCTGGCCGACGGCGGTGGCGACATCACCTTCTCGCGCATGCAGCAAGCGCGGCAGCACGCGATGGCGGCTGCTCAACCCTCGGCCACAGAGGTCGCACAGGCCAAGCAATACACCTACGGCATGGACCTGGATATCGCCGAGGTCGTTTCGGTGACCCCACTCAGCCGCGACTGCGGCGTGGTCCCCGTACAGATGCGCTACAAGGACTCCTTCGGCGAAGAGCAATTGGTCGAGTATCGCCAGGAGCGCTTCGCCTGCCGCTCGATTCGCTGAGTCAGTCGGCCCGGCGCGGGAATTTCAACAGGAAGCGGGTAGGGCCCGCTTCCGAGCTCTGGGCGCTGACCGTTCCCTGATGCAGGTCCATGATCGTGTTGACGATGGCCAGACCCAGCCCGGTTCCCCCCGCGGCACGGGTGCGACTCGGATCGACGCGATAGAAACGCTCGAACAGGTGTGGCAGGTGCTCGGCGGCAATACCAGAGCCTGGGTTTTCAACCTGCAGTGCGATGCCTGATTCATCCTCGCTGATCCGGACTTCGACGATGCTCCGCTCAGGGGTATGGCGGATCGCGTTGGAGAGTAGGTTGGAGATGGCTCGCTGGATCATCAGTCGGTCGCCCAGCACCTGTGCATCGCCGGTTATTTGAATCTGCAGGTCCTTCTCTTCCGCGCTGAGTTCGAACAGCTCGGCAACTTTGTGCGCCTCTGCGGCCAGATGCACGGGATCGCCGGGCAGGAGGGTCTTCGGATGGCTGACCTGGGCGAGGAACAGCATTTCGCTGACGATGCGGGCGACCCGTTCCAGCTCTTCGACATTGGACTCCAGCACTGCCTGGTAAGCGTCGTTGTCACGCGGGCGGGAAAGCGCTACCTGGGTCTTGCCCAGCATGTTGTTGATCGGTGAGCGCAGCTCATGGGAGAGATCGTCAGAGAACTGCGTGAGTTGCCGTACACCTTCGTCCAGCCGGCCCAGCATGGTATTGAGGGCATGAGCGGCATCCTTGAGTTCATCCGGCAAGCGTTTGACTGGAATGCGATGGCTCATGTCGTCGGTGGAGACCAGTGCGGCCACCTTGCCGAAACGCCGCAAGGGCAGAAGCCCGCGTTGCGCCGCGAGTCTTGCGCCCAGCGCGATCAGTAGCAGAAGCAGCGGCGTCGACAGCAGCGAAGAGCGCAGGAAGGCGCCGAGCAGTGCGGCATCGGCGTGGCGGTCAAGGGTGAGAAATACCCGCACGGACTCACCGTTCTCAAGCGTCACGACACTGCGCGAAGTCAGCAGGTTATGGCCGTTGCCCGCCGTCCATTCGCGACTGCCCTTTTGTAGCGGCAGGCGATCCAGGGTCTGCCAGTCTACGAAAGACTCGGTCTGCATCAGCGGAGGTAGGCCAGGCGCAGTCGGTAGCAATGTCAGGCTTAGGTAGTCATGGCCTATGATCAGGTCACGAAGGGCATGGGTGCCCTGAGGCAGGATGCCGGGGCCCATGTCCTCGTCAAGGCGATGGCGAACCTGATCCATCTTGCTGTCCAGCGACTGCCGCGCGCGGATGTCGAGCTGGTGTTCGAGTACCAGATAGGTCAGGGTGATCAACAGCACCATCAGCACCGAGCCGAGTAGGCCAACCCACAAACCGATCCTCAGCGACAGGCTAGCCGGCTTCATTCGCGTGACTCCAGTACATAGCCCACGCCCCTGATCGTGTGGATCAGCTTGCTGGGGAACGGATCGTCGACCTTCGCCCGCAGGCGGCGGATAGTCACTTCGACCACGTTGGTATCGCAGTCGAAGTTCATGTCCCACACCAGGGAAATGATCTGCGTGCGCGACAGGACTTCGCCGCTGCGGCTCATCAGTAACTGGAGCAGAGTGAATTCCTTGCTGGTCAGATCGATGCGCTGTTCACCGCGAAAGGCACGGTGACGGCCTGGGTCCAGCTCCAGATTGGCCACCTGTAGAACCTGGCTGGGTTGCGCACGCTCTCCGCGCCGCTGCAAGGAGCGGATGCGCGCCAGCAGTTCGGGAAACTCGAAGGGCTTGAGCAGATAGTCGTCGGCCCCCAGGTCCAGGCCTTTGACCTTTTCGCTGAGGCGGCCGCGTGCAGTGAGCATCATCACGCGGGTATCGGATTTGCTGCGCAACTGGCTCAGTACTTCCCAGCCGTCCATCTTCGGCAGGTTTACGTCCAGTACGATCAGGTCGTAGGGAAACTGGCGGGCCAGGTGCAGTCCGTCCAGGCCGTTGTCGGCGTGGTCCACCACATAACCGCTTTCGCTCAGCCCCTGCCGCAGGTACTGGGCAGTCTTGGGTTCGTCTTCGACGAGAAGAATTTTCATCGGTCAGCTTCCGCTCTACTTCATCGGGCAGTGCCCCAATGTGCGGGGCGCAATGGCCGCGGAGTCTAAAAGCTGTAGTTACTACAAGGTCAATGTGGTGCAGGGCTGGGTAACTGTTTCTGCGGATTACCGGAACGCTGTCGTGCTCAGCCGCTCTGGCGCGGGGGGCTGGATTACATCTTTGTAATTTGACAGTCACCTTGTCGCTAGTGGCTCACCTTTAGATTGGCGCAGCAAATGACGGCTCTTGCCGTCGAATCTGGAGCCAGCGGGTGAGGTCTATGGTGTGTTCGAGTCGATTCGCAAAGGGAGTTCGATCAGGAGGGCGTTGGGCC
Organism: Pseudomonas sp. AU12215; assembly: GCF_001675465.2. NCBI lineage: Bacteria > Pseudomonadati > Pseudomonadota > Gammaproteobacteria > Pseudomonadales > Pseudomonadaceae > Pseudomonas > Pseudomonas sp. AU12215. The sequence continues at coordinate 52,413 of NZ_MACM02000190.1, read as the reverse complement.
ATTGGCCTCGCCGTGGCCTGGAGTCTGTCGAATTCCGCCGCAGCACGTGATCTGGGTATCGAGGAGGCGATGCAGGCGGCGGTTGCGAACAACCCCTCGTACTCCGCCGGCTCCCGTGAAATCGGCATTGCCCAGGGGCTTCGCCAGCAGGCGGGATTGCTGCGTAACCCTACCTTGTCCTGGGAGCAGGAGGGCACCGAGTCACGCAATCGCACGACCACCGTCGGCCTGACCCAACCCTTCGAGCTGGGCGGCAAGCGCGGCGCGCGCGTCGAGCTGGCCGAGCGGGGGGAGGAAGTTGCGGCACTGAGCGTCGAAGAGCAACGCAACGCCTTGCGCGGCGATGTCATTGCCAGCTTCTATTCTGCCCTGCGCGCCCAGGAGCGCGAGCGCCTGGCACAGCAGTCTGTGGCATTGGCCGAGCGGGGAGTGAAGGCAGCCCAAGGTCGTGTTCACGCCGGGAAGGCGCCTCCACTGGAAGCCAACCGCGCCCAGGTGCAGCTGGCGGAAGTAAAGCTGGAGCAGGAGCGTGCCGCACGGGATCGCGCCGATGCCTACCAGAACCTCGCCGTGCTGATGGGCCTGCCGCGCCCCGATTTCACCAGCGTGCTTAGCGACACCACCAGGCCGCTGCCGGAGCTGCCTTCGGATGTGACGCTGCTCGATCGACTGGGCGACAGCGCCTCGCTTCGTCTTGCGCAGAGCCGCATCGATCAGAGCGAAGCCGCGTTGCGCCTGGCGCGCACTCAGCGCATCCCGGACCTGGACGTCACCGTCGGCACCCAGGAGGCCATCGAGGAAGGCAACCGCGACCGCATTGCCGTCGTCGGCCTGAGCCTGCCGTTGCCGCTGTTCGACCGCAATCAGGGCAACATCCTGGCCGAGTCGCGCCGTGCCGATCAGGCCCGCGACCTGCGCAATGCCACCGAACTGCGGCTGCGCCAGGAAACGCAGCAGGCCCTGCAGCAGTGGAGCACCGCGCAGATGGAAGTGAATGCCTTCCGCCAGACCATCCTGCCCACCGCGCAGACCGCGGTAGAGAGCGCCACCCGTGGTTTCGAGATGGGCAAGTTCGGCTTCCTCGAAGTGCTCGACGCCCAGCGCACGCTGATTACCGCTCGCGATCAGTACTTGCAGGCGCTGGCCCAAGTCAGCGATGCCTGGGGGCGCATAGAGCGTGTCTACGGTGATGTCGGCTCGGCCTCACGCTAAAGGGCGCGCGGCGCGTTTTCTGGTGGGGTGGGTGCTGCTGGTCTTGCCGACTTGCGCACCCGCCCCGGGTTTCGTCCGGGATCTGGGAGTGGCGCACTGGTGCGTCCATGACCTGTTTCAGGACCTGCATCAATTATTTTCCAGTCCCGACGTCTGACGCCTTTGGCGCGGTCGGGCTCATTCCGGAGTCCTCATGGTCAAGAGAGTCCACATTGCAGGGGCCGTCGTACTGGCGTCCGTCCTGGGTATCAGCGCCTTCACCTGGCTGGGTGGGGAAAGCCAGCCAGGCGCGCATCAGGACGATGCGACCCACGCCGACAACGAACACCACGGCGAGGCCGGCGCATCGGCGCATGCGGAGGCGTCCGGGCATGCCGATGGCGAGCATCACAACGCTGAAGGGGGGGAAGAAGCCGGCGAAGAGGAAGGTCTGCACCTGAGCGCGGAGCAGATCAGCGCCGCGGGCATCAAGCTGGTCACTGCCGCCCCGCGTGCGCTCGATGAAGCCGTCAGCCTGCCGGGCGAGATCGGCTTCGATCAGGACCGCACCGCGCACATCGTGCCGCGTACAGCGGGCGTGGTGGAGTCGGTGTCGGTCGATTTGGGCCAGAGCGTTAAGAAAGGCGACCTGCTGGCCATCATCTCCAGCCAACAGATCTCCGAGCTGCGCAGCGAGCTGGCCGCGGCGCAGCGTCGCGTCGCCTTGGCCAACACCACCTTCGAGCGCGAGCGCGAGTTGTGGCGCGAGAAGATTTCCGCCGAACAGGACTACCTCCAGGCGCGCCAGGTATTGGAAGAGGCGCAGATTGCGCTGGCCAACGCCAAGCAGAAGACCAGCGCCCTCAGCGGGGTTACCGCCAGCGGTGGTGGCAACCGTTACGAGCTGCGGGCCCCCTTCGACGGTGTGGTAGTGGAGAAGCACCTGGTGCAGGGCGAAGTGGTCAGCGAAACCACTAATGCCTTCACCCTCTCGGACCTCTCGCGGGTCTGGGCGACCTTCAGCGTCGCCCCGCAGGACCTGGCGCGCATCCAGGTCGGCAAGCCCGCGCGAGTCGAAGCACCGGACCTGGGCATGCAGGTCGAGGGCCGCGTTGCCTATGTCGGCAATCTGCTCGGCGAGCAGACCCGCAGTGCCGTAGCCCGCGTCACCCTGAACAACCCCGATGGCGCCTGGCGCCCAGGGTTGTTCGTCAACGTGCGAGTCAGCGCCCAAGCGCGCCAGGTGCCGGTGGCCATTCCGGAGCAGGCGGTGCAGACGGTGGAGGAAAAGCCCAGCGTGTTCGTCCGCAACGCCGAAGGCTTCGAGGCACGCCCGGTCAGCCTGGGCCTGCGCAACGACGGCCATGTGGAAGTGATCGATGGCCTGGCGGTGGGCGATCAGGTCGCCAGCGAAGGCAGCTTCATCCTCAAGTCGGAGCTGGGCAAGAGCTCGGCGTCCCACGCTCACTGACAAGGCGCTGACATGTTCGAACGCATCATTCGATTCGCCATCGAGCAGCGCTAYCTGGTGCTGCTCGCCGTCCTCGGCATGGCCGGGCTGGGCATCGCCAGCTACCAGAAGCTGCCCATCGACGCCGTGCCGGACATCACCAACGTCCAGGTGCAGATCAACACCTCGGCGCCGGGCTTCTCGCCACTGGAAACCGAGCAGCGCGTGACCTACCCGGTGGAGACGGCGATGGCCGGCCTGCCGGACCTGCAGCAGACTCGCTCGATCTCCCGCTCGGGCCTGTCCCAGGTGACGGTGATCTTCAAGGACGGYACCGAYCTGTTCTTCGCCCGCCAACTGGTCAACGARCGCCTGCAGCAGGCGCGCGAGCAGYTGCCCGAGGGCGTGGAATCGGCCATGGGGCCGATCTCCACCGGTCTTGGGGAAATCTTCTTGTGGACCATCGAGGCCGAGGAGGGCGCGCGCAAGGAGGATGGTTCCCCCTACACGCCGACCGACCTGCGAGTCATTCAGGATTGGGTGGTCAAACCGCAGCTGCGCAATGTCCCCGGCGTGGCCGAGGTGAATACCATCGGCGGCTTCGCCAAGCAGTTCCAGGTAGCGCCCGACACCCGCCGACTGGCGGCCTACGGCTTGACGCTGACGGACCTGATCACCGCCCTGGAGCGCAACAACGCCAACGTCGGCGCCGGTTACATCGAGCGCAGCGGCGAGCAGTTGCTGGTGCGCGCGCCTGGCCAGGTAAAGGATCTGGAAGACATCGCCAACATCGTGGTTGCCAACGTCGATGGCACGCCGATCCGTATGCGTGATATCGCCGAAGTCGATCTGGGCAAGGAACTGCGTACCGGTGCCGCGACCGAGAATGGCCAGGAAGTGGTGCTCGGTACGGTGTTCATGCTGATCGGCGAGAACAGTCGTACCGTGTCCCTGGCGGCCGCCAACAAGCTGGCGGAGATTAACCGTACGCTGCCCCAGGGCGTGAAGGCGGTGACCGTCTACGATCGTACTCAACTGGTGGACAAGGCCATTGCCACGGTGAAGCGCAACCTCACCGAGGGCGCGATCCTGGTGGTCGCGGTGCTKTTCCTGTTCCTGGGCAAYATCCGYGCGGCGCTGATCACCGCCATGGTGATCCCSCTGGCGATGCTGTTCACCTTCACCGGCATGTTCAGCAACCGYATCAGYGCCAACCTGATGAGCCTSGGCGCGCTGGACTTYGGCATCATCGTCGAYGGCGCCGTGGTGATMGTSGAGAACGCCATCCGCCGCCTGGCCCACGCRCAGCAGCACCAYGGCCGCMTGCTGACCCGCAGCGAGCGRATGCACGAAGTCTTCGCCGCGTCGAAGGARGCGCGCCGCGCGCTGATCTACGGGCARTTGATCATCATGGTGGTGTACYTGCCGATCTTCGCCCTCACCGGCGTGGAAGGGAAAATGTTCCACCCCATGGCCTTCACCGTCGTGTTGGCCCTGCTGGGGGCGATGATCCTCTCGGTGACCTTCGTTCCGGCGGCCATCGCGCTGTTCATTACCGGCAAGGTCAAGGAAGAGGAAAACCTGCTGATGCGCGGTGCCCGCCGGGCCTACGAACCGGTGCTGGACTGGGTGATGGGGAGTCGCGCAGTGATCTTCGCTTTCGCGGCGGTGCTGGTGGTGCTTTCGGGCGTGCTCGCCAGCCGCATGGGCAGCGAGTTCGTTCCCAGCCTTGGCGAGGGCGACTTCGCCTTGCAGTCGCTGCGTACGCCGGGCACCAGCCTGTCGCAGTCCGTAGCCATGCAGGAGCGGTTGGAGAAGCAGGTCCTGGCGAAGGTGCCCGAGGTGGAACGCATGTTCAGCCGCACCGGCACCGCGGAAATCGCTTCCGATCCGATGCCGCCGAACATTTCCGACGCCTACGTGATGCTCAAGCCCAAGGACCAGTGGCCGGATCCAAAGAAGAGCCGTGCCGAACTGGAAGCGGATATCCAGAAAGCCGCCGACGGCGTGCCCGGGAGTGCCTACGAACTGTCACAGCCGATCCAGTTGCGCTTCAACGAGCTGATTTCCGGCGTACGCAGTGACGTGGCCGTGAAGGTGTTCGGCGATGACATGGCGGTGCTGAACCAGACCGCGGAGCAGATCGCTGGCGTGTTGCGCAAAGTCCAGGGTTCTTCCGAGGTGAAGGTCGAGCAGACCAGCGGCCTGCCGGTGCTTACCGTGAACATCGACCGCCAGCGTGCGGCACGCTACGGATTGAACGTTGGCGACATCCAGGACACTGTCGCGGTGGCCATTGGTGGTCGCGAGGCTGGCACACTGTTCGAGGGCGACCGTCGTTTCGACATGATCGTGCGCCTTCCTGAGCGACTGCGCAGCGACATCGACGCGCTGTCGCGCATGCTGATTCCAGTGCCTGCTACTGGCTCGGCGACCCGCATCGGCTTCATTACCCTGGGCGAGGTGGCGCGCCTGGAGTTGGTGCAGGGGCCGAACCAGGTCAGCCGCGAGAACGGTAAGCGCCTGGTGGTGGTGAGCGCCAACGTCCGTGGCCGCGATATCGGCTCCTTCGTCACCGAGGCGAGCCAGAGCCTGGAGCAGCAGGTCAAGCTGCAGGCCGGCTACTGGACCACCTGGGGTGGGCAGTTCGAGCAACTGCAGTCGGCGGCGCAGCGCCTGCAGATCGTGGTGCCGGTGGCGCTGCTGCTGGTGTTCACGCTGCTGATGATGATGTTCAACAACGTGCGCGATGGCTTGCTGGTGTTCACCGGTATTCCCTTCGCATTGACCGGCGGCGTGGTGGCTTTGTGGCTGCGGGACATCCCATTGTCGATCTCCGCTGGCGTCGGTTTCATCGCTTTGTCCGGCGTGGCGGTGCTCAATGGCCTGGTGATGATCTCCTTCATCCGCAGCCTGCGAGAGGAGGGACGCAGCCTTGACGCCGCGATTCGCGAAGGGGCGCTGACGCGTCTGCGGCCGGTGCTGATGACGGCTCTGGTAGCGTCGCTGGGCTTCGTGCCCATGGCTCTGGCCACCGGCACTGGCGCCGAGGTGCAGCGCCCGCTGGCAACGGTAGTGATTGGCGGCATTCTGTCCTCCACCACGCTGACGTTGCTGGTGCTACCGGCGCTGTATCGCTGGATGCATCGCAAGGACGAAGATGCCGAGGCCAGCGAGGATGCGCCGGCGCTTTACTGATCCTGACGACCAGCAACGGAAAAGGCGGCACCTGAGGGTGCCGCCTTTTTTGTGGGCGCCTCCCGTCCTGCTCCATCAACGCACAGGCGAAGCCACGGTAGCCAAGCCCGGGATTCGGGTACTGGATGTGAGCGCGCGCAGCGGCAGGCGGGATGGCGGGCAAAAAAAAGCGCCCGGGAGGGCGCTGCGGAGGGTTTCTCTTCCCCCAAAGGAAGTCTGGAGCACTGGGAGGAGAAACGGATAGGGAAATCAGCCACCGTCTTGGGGAAGGTGACGCTTACCGTTATACCTTCGGCCGTTTAACGCGTCGGTGAGCACGGTGTGACAATTTCGACAGCTTGACCGCGCGCCTCTCCACGCTGCTTTTTCCTGGCCACGCCGGGACAACCTGCAGCGGCTGAAGCCGCCCTCCGGCTCGGAGCTACCCATGGTCGGCCAGTTTGCAGGGCACCGCGACTGGAATGGGCGCTGCGTGCGCGGCAGGTCGGGCTGATGGGAGGCAAGTGGCGCGAGAGCGATGGCGAAGAGGGTGATTCGAAGAGAGGGGCGGCGTTTGCCGCCGCTCGGCGCCTTGCGCAAATGAGCGGCAGCTGGACTGCGCTCAGTGTTGCGATGGGAATTCGAGGTAGAAGCGGGTGACCCGGTCCGGCGCTACTTCGACATCTGCAGCGCCCTGGTGCAGCGTCATGATCGAACGCACAATGGCAAGGCCCAGGCCCGTCCCGCCTTCACTGCGCGCACGGCTCTTGTCGACCCGGTAGAAGCGTTCGAACAGGTGCGGCAGATGTTCGGCGGGGATGCCTTTGCCGGGATTGCTGACACTTAGGCGCGCGCTGGAGCCGTACGTTGCAATGTGCAGGGTCACGGCCGAGCCCGAGGGGCAGTAACGAATCGCGTTGGACAGTAGATTGGAGATCGCTCGCTGGATCATCAGGCGATTGCCGCTGACGGTTGCCTCGCCCTCGATCTGCAGCTCCACACCAGCCTCTTCGGCGGAAAGGCTGAACAGATCGCAGACCCGCTCGGCTTCGTCGCGAAGGTTCACGCGCTCGAAATGCACCAGCTCCAGCGGGTGGCTGACGTGGGCCAGGAACAGCATGTCGGCGACGATGCGCGTCAGACGGTCGAGCTCCTCGGTGCAGCATTCGAGCACGTCGCGGTATTCCTCGGGGGAGCGGGTGCGCGTCAGCGCCACCTGTGCCTTGCCCATCAGGTTGGTGATGGGCGCGCGCAGCTCGTGGGCCAGATCATCGGAGAATTGCGACAACTGCTGCACGCCATCGTCCAGCCGATTGAGCATGACGTTGATGCCCTCGGCGAGGTTGCCCAGCTCCGCCGGCAGCCGCTCGGTGGGCAGGCGATGGTCCAGATTGTCGGTCGAAACTTTCGAGGCTACACGCAGGAAGCTGTTCAGCGGCTTGAGTCCCTGCCTGACCGTCCACCAGGCGAGGAACAGGATCAGTAGCAGCACGGAGGGGTAGGCCACGAGCGCCGTGCGGGAAATCGAGTTGAGCAGCTCCCGGTCCGATGTCCTGTCGATCGTCAGGTACACCACTACCGGGCTTCCGTCCTTGATGCTCAGCGCTTGCGCGACGCTCAGCATTGGGCGACCACCCTCGTCGCGCCACTCGTGAAAGTTCAGATCACGCCCCAGGTCCAGCGAGGGCGGGTTGAAAGCGACCTTCAGGGTGCCAATGGTCAGCAGGGGCTTCTGGCGATCCGACGGTGTGTAGATGTTGAGGAACATGTTGGTGTGCCCCAGCGCGAGATCCATCAGGATGTGTGGTTCGCTGCGAATCTCGCCGATCTCGCTCATCTGCGAAACGCTGTGGGCAACGCTGACCATCTTCGCTCCCAGGGTGGTCTTGACCGAGCGCTCCAGCCCTTGCGACAGCAGGAAATAGCAGACGACTGCCAGGGCGGCGACCAGGATGGCGGTCATCAGGCCCACATTGACGCCCAGCCGAGTGGCCAGGCTCATGTACGGTCCTCGAGCACATAGCCGACGCCGCGAATGGTGTGGATCAGCTTCGTCTCGAACGGGTCATCGATCTTCGCCCGAAGCCTGCGTATGGAAACGTCGATCACGTTGGTGTCGCAGTCGAAGTTCATGTCCCACACCAGCGAGATGATCTGCGTGCGACTGAGCACTTCGCCGGTACGGCTCATCAACAGCTGGAGCAAGGCGAACTCCTTGGTGGTCAGGTCGATGCGGTGATCACCGCGGAAGGCGCGATGGCGGCCAGGGTCCAGCTCCAGGTCGGCAACCCTGAACGTCGGTGTTTCGCTCAGGCTGTCGCCGCGCCGCATCAGGGCCCTTACTCTGGCCAGCAGTTCGGGGAACTCGAAGGGCTTGGTCATGTAATCGTCGGCGCCGGCATCGAGCCCCTTGATCCGGTCATTCAACCGGCTGCGCCCGGTGAGCATGAGGATACGAACGCGGCTGGTCTTGCGGATGAATTCGAGCACGCCCCAGCCATCGATGCTGGGGATATTCACATCGAGCAGGATAAGTTCGTAGTTGTTATGGCCGAATAGATGCAGTGCATCGACGCCGTTGGCGGCACGATCAACGATAAATCCGCTTTCGGTGAGACCTTGTTTGATATAGGAGGCGGTTTTTTCTTCATCTTCAACAACAAGTATCCGCATGAACGACACTCTGAAACGTTAAGGCGGGGTATGGCGGGTGCGTCATGTCCGTTGGATTGCCGGCGCACCGGGTATTGCGGATTGGCGCCCAGCCCATGAATGGGTTGTTGGCGGATTCTAGCGTGGAAGAAACTTACTTCGATAAATCCTACAAATTTGTAATTTGCCCATCACCTGGGTGATAACAACCGCCTCCCCGAAAGAGGGACTTATTACATTCGAATTCTTTCAAAATTGTAATCAACAGTTAATCCTACGGTTAGACATGGCCAGTAAGCATAGGTCGCTAACACCTGCACGCATTCTCTGAATAAAAAATAGTGGTGTTGATAGACCAACAAGAACTGCCATTGACCATGGAGCAATCATGTCCCGTATTCCATCCCTATCCCTTGTGGCTCTCTCCGCGCTTACTTGCATCAGCCCGATGGCTGGTGCAGCGGAAGCCGAAGAGGGCTTCGTCGAGGGCAGCAAGCTCTCGATCCTGAACCGAAACATGTACTTCAACCGTGACAACCGCAACGGCGAAACCGCGCCGGGCGGGGCCGGATACTCGGAGACCTGGGCCCATGCCATCATCGGCAAGTTCGAGTCGGGCTACACCCAGGGCACCGTTGGTGTAGGCGTGGACGCCTTCGCCATGATCGCCCTGAAGCTGGATACCGGCGATGGCCGTAACGGTGGGCGCAGCTCCTTCGACATGATGCCGGTGGACAGCGAAGGCAAGGCACGCGATGAATTCACCAAGGTCGGCGGCGCCGTGAAGGCGCGCGCCTTCGATACCGAAGTCAAGGTGGGCGATGTCTTCCCGGCGACGCCCGTCGTGGCATTTGGCGATTCGCGCCTGCTGCCCGAATCCTTCCGGGGTGTGACCCTGAGCAATACCAGCCTTGAGGGCCTGACCCTGCAGGGCGGTCGTCTGCACTCCATGAGCCAGCCGACCTCCAGCAACATGCGCGACCAGTTCGCCACCTTCTATGCGGGTCCGGTGGATTCGCCCTGGGTGGCTTACGGCGGTGGTGATTACGCGATCAACAAGAACGTCAGCGTGAGCCTGTACACCAGCCGCCTGAAGGATGCCTGGAATCAGCATTACTTCGGTGCCTACCTGGCCTATCCGCTGGCGGAAGAGCTGATGCTGATCGGCGACTTCAACTACTACAAGGCCGTCGACGAGGGCAAGAAGCTGCTCGGCGAGTTCAACAACAACATCTGGGCGGGCAAGGTTGGGCTGCAGTTTGGCGCCCATACCGTTTCCGTTTCTCACCAGCAGAACAACGGCAACGACGATTTCGACTACCTGCGCCAGTCGGACTCGATCTTCTTGGACAACTCCATCCAGTACAGCGACTTCAACTCGCCCAAGGAGAAGTCGTGGATGGTGCGTTACGACCTGGATATGGAGCGTTACGGCGTGCCCGGCCTGACCTTCATGACCCGTTACGGTCGCGGCAGCGATATCGACTACTCCAACGCCAACAGCGTTTATATGCGCCGCGATGCCGACGGTAATCCGCTGACCAACCAGAAGCGCTGGGAGCGAGATATCGAAGCCAAATATGTAGTGCAGACTGGACAGTTCAAAGACTTGTCCTTCCGACTGCGTCAGGCAACCACTCGTGCAACCCAGTTCGAGTCCGATCTCGATGAAACTCGTCTGATCGTGGAGTACCCGCTCTCGGTTCTCTGATCACTGAAATCACGGCAGGAAAGATGACAGGAATTTAATGTTGCCTCCATCTTCATGTCAGAGGGGAATCGTTAATATTTCTGTGCGATTCAACCTTTTTTGATTTTGTCGGCATTGTTCTGCCCGGTCGCAAGGCCGGGTTCTACCCTAGAGTTCACCTTTGAAGCTTAATTGCTCCTTTGGAAGAGGTGAATTTATTAGGCGCCCTTAACGGGCGCCTTTTTTTATGCCCCTGGCCAGGCCTTCGGCAGAGGTTTGCGTCAACGGCAAAGGCTAGTTAGAGGCCTGCATCACAGCACCGCTTACGGCGGTGGCACACACCACCAGCCATGCCGGTAGTTTCCACCACTGCAAAGCTGCCAGTGCCAGTAACGCCAGTATGAAGTCTCCGGTATCGAGAATCGCGCTGGTCCAGACCGGCTGGTAAAGCGCTGCAAGCAGCAATCCGACCACTCCTGCGTTTACACCCAGCATGCCTGCCTGCGCTCGTCGATAGCGACGCAGCCGTTCCCAGAAGGGCAGCGCGCCGGCGATCAGCAGGAAGGAGGGCAGGAAGACTGCCAGAAGATAGAGCAGCCCGCCGCCCCAGCCGGTGGGGCCGCTCTGCATCGAGGCGCCGAGGAAGGCAGCGAAGCTGAACAACGGGCCCGGTACCGCCTGGGTCGCGCCGTAGCCGGCGAGGAAGGTTTCGTTGCTGACCCAGCCGGGCTCGACGACCTCGGCCTGTAGCAGCGGCAGTACGACGTGGCCACCACCGAAAACCAGGGAGCCGGTACGGTAGAAAGCGTCGATTCGGGTCAGCACTGGGTTGGCGGTCAACGATGCGAGAACGGGCAGGATTAGCAGCAGCGCGACGAAGGCGGCCAGCCACAGCGCGCCGGTTCGAGCGCTGATGGGAATGCGCAGTGCTTCGTGCCCGTTGCTTTGCGCAGGTCTGAACAATATCGCGCCGACGGCGCCGGTCAGCAGGATGATCCCTACTTGCGTCCAGGCAGAGGCGGACATCAGCGCCGCAACCGCTGCCCCCAACATCAGCGTGATTCTGGGTGCATCCGGACACATGTTGCGGGCCATGCCCCAGACCGCTTGGGCGACCACGGCGACCGCGACGACTTTCAAACCATGCAGGGCGCCGGAGGGAATCCACTGCGCATGCTGGGACAGGCCCAGCGCGAAAAGAATCAGCACGACGGCCGAGGGAAGCGTGAAACCGACCCAGGCAGCCATGGCTCCGCCATAGCCTGCCCGGGACAGCCCGATGGCCATTCCCACTTGGCTGCTGGCCGGGCCTGGAAGGAATTGGCATAGCGCAACCAGGTCGGTGAAGGTTCGCTCTTCCAGCCAGCGCCGCCGCACCACGAACTCTTCGCGGAAGTAACCGATATGGGCGATCGGGCCACCAAAGGAGGTCAGGCCCAGGCGTAGAAAGGCGAGGAACACGCTGAGGGTGGAAGAGGCTGCGTTAGCCATGGGAGGTGTCAGTGTCCGGGGTGGAAGTCGAAACAGCACGATACCTGAGGCCGGTGAGAATTTCGTTGTGACGGCGAAGAGGAATATCAACTACGTCTCTGCAAGAATGAGCGCCCCTCGATAACTTGGAAAAGGCGGACATAGGCGTGACTCGCGATTCATTGGAGCGTTATCAGATCGCTGTTTACTTTGCTTCGGTTGGCTTGGCTGCCTTGGCGGGACTGCTGTCGCCAAGTTTCGCCGGCATCGCTACGGCGGCAATCAAGCCAATGATCGCGATACTCATGTACGCGATGTTCCTGCAGATCCCTTTTCTGGAGCTGCGCCAGGCGTTCGGCAATTGGCGATTCATGGGGCCCTGCTAACGGCAAACTTCGTGGTCGTACCGCTACTGGTCTGGCTGCTGACGCTGCCTGTCGCTGGAGATCGTGCTCTGCTGGTTGGGGCCCTGCTGGTCCTGTTGACGCCCTGTATCGACTATGTGGTGGTATTTACCCATCTGGGAAAAGGCGATTCACGGCTGGTGCTGGCGGCAACTCCGGTTCTACTGCTGCTGCAACTGATTCTGTTGCCGCTCTACCTTTCTCTCATGCTCGGCGGCGCTTCGGCTGTGGTCATCGACCTGATGCCCTTTGCCGAAGCGTTCGTGTTGCTGATCGTGGTGCCATTGCTGCTCGCCGTAATATCCCAGGCAACGGCCCAGCGCTGGAGTGCGGCTGCAAGCTGGAGTGCGGCCTGGGCCTGGATGCCGGTTCCCGCCATGGCGGGAGTACTGATCGCCGTGGTCGGGTCGCAAATCGCTACCGTGATTGGCCAACTGCAAACACTGGCGCCGCTGTTGCCGATATACGCCGCGTTCATGGTACTGGCCCCTGCGACCGGCGCACTTTGCGCGAAAGCCTGGGGATTGGCGATTCCAGAGAGACGGGCTGTGGCCTTTAGCGCCGCCACTCGAAACTCTCTGGTGGTGTTACCCCTTGCCATGGCGCTCCCGGAGTCAGTGCGCCTGATGGCAGCGGCTGCCGTGATAACTCAAACCCTGGTGGAGCTGGTGGGTGAGCTGATCTACCTGCGAGCCATTCCGGCATTGATCAGGGCCGGGCGGCCAGATGCCTGAAGCAGCTTTCACTACAGTCATGCGCCTGCCGGTAGGCTACTACTGGATAGACGCGCGAACCTTCAACCAGACAATTGCCAGCGCTGCAAGAACCAGCCATGGCAACAGCAGCAGATTCAGTGTCTGCCAGCCCAGCAGCTGCAGAAGGCCGCCAGCGCTGAAAGAACAGGCCAGGCCCACCGCGAAGATGGTCATGTCGTTGGTGGCCTGCGCCCGGCCTTTTTCGGCGGGGCTGTAGGTACTGGTGAGCAGCGTCGTCCCGCCGATGTAGAGGAAGTTCCAGCCCATACCTAACAGCACCAGAGCACTGGCAAAGGAGTTGAAGCCGGTCCCTGTCCAGGTCATCAGCACATGGGTGGCGAGCAGCAGCACGCCCAGCAACATTACCCACAACACTCCCAGGCGTGAGATCAGCGCACCTGTAAAGAACGAAGGTAGGAACATGCCCAGTACGTGCAGTTGGATGACGGTGGCGGCAGCGCCCAGACCATGCTGATGATGCACCATGGCGAGCGGGGTGGCGGTCATCGCCAGGATCATGATTCCGTAGCCAGTTGCTGCGCCGAAGAGCGACACCAGGTAGGTCGGCTGCCTCACGATCTGCCCCCAGGGGCGGCCTTGGTCGTGATCGATCTGCGCAATCTCTCCTTTGGGCATTTCAAGGAAGAACAGAACGCCCATTGCCACCAACGAAACCACCGCTAGCAAAAGGAACGAGCCCAGATAGAGCGGCTCCAGTAGCGGACCGCCGAATCGCCCCAGGGTAGGGCCAAGCAGCGCCGCGACGATGCCTCCACCCAGGACTAATGAAATCGCCTTGGGACGGAAGCTGTCGTTGGCGACCTCGCTGGCCGCGAAGCGATAGAACTGAGCGAAGGCCTGGTACGTGCCGACCAGGAAGGTGCCCAGCGCAAGTACCGCTAATGAGCCCATCCAGATGCCGAGCGCGGCGACCAGTCCGGCCAGTACACCCAGCGAGCTACCCACCAGAAAACCTGCACGTCTACCGACCAGGGTCATCCAGATGGACGCGGGGAACATGGCCACTGCGGTCCCCAGGAACATGCTGGCAATGGGCGTTGTGGCCAATTCCGGCCGGGAAGAGAGATGGCTGCCCGCCAAGCCGCCGACCGTCATCACCAGTACCGAAACGGTCTGGAACAAGGCTTGGGCGATGGCGAGGATGAGCACCTGGCGGTGCATGGATTGTCTGAACATTGCGGGGCCTGGGTTGGGTTCCGGAGGTCGTCTGCCGGAAGTGGCAGTGGCGACGATCAAGGAGTGGAAGTATTGGAATTGAGCGAATATTATTCAAACGAATAATCACTCGACTTGATCTCAGTATTTTTAATGGATCGGATTCCCATCGATATTCGCCACCTGCAAACGCTGATTGCCCTGCGCGACAGCGGCAGTGTGTCCAAGGCTGCGACCTGGATGCGTCTGACGCAGGGTGCGCTGTCCCACCACATCAAGGCGTTGGAGGATTTTTACGGCGTGTCATTGTTCGTGCGCAAATCCTCTCCCGTGATGTTCACGCCCGCTGGGCGGCGTCTGCTGGAAGCTGCGGACCAGGTCGTTCCCATCCTCAACCAGACCACTCGCGATCTGCTGCGCATGACTAGCGGCGTCAGCGGCACGCTGCGGATCGCCATCGAGTGCCACACCTGTTTCGACTGGCTGATGCCGGCGGTGGATGCATTCCGTGCGCGCTGGCCCGAGGTGGAGATCGATCTGGTGTCGGGTTACCACGCCGATCCGATCGGGTTGCTTCATCAAGGTCGTGCCGATCTCGCGCTAGTTTCCTGCGCGGACAAGGACGAGCAGGGTGTCGATTTTCATGGCCTGTTCCGCTATCGCCTTGTGGGGTTGGTGGCAAACGACCATGCGCTGTCGCAGAAGGCCCACCTGGAGGCGGAAGACTTCCGTGACGAAACCCTGGTGACTTACCCGGTGGAAGACGACGCCCTGGATGTTGTTCGCTTGCTGCTCCGCCCAGCTGGCATCAAGCCGGTCCGACGCACCACGGAGCTGACCGTGGCGATCCTGATGCTGGTCGCCACAGGGCGCGGGATAGCAGTATTGCCTCGCTGGGCCGTTCAGAGTTATCTGCAACGGCAATACGTGACCGCCAAACCGATTACCCGAGAAGGACTGACATCGGAAATCTGGGCAGCGACCTTGCCCTCCGAGAGCAGCAAGCCGTATCTGACGGAGTTCATTTCGCTGCTCAAGGAGACAACCGCGGCTGGTATCCCAGAGGTTGAGTTGATCGACTGAGTTTTTCCGAAAGATGCTTGCACTTGCTTCGTTAGCCCAGGAACAGATGATGAAGAGCAAATCCCATTGGGAGCGCGTGTATACCGAGAAAAGCGCCGAAGCAGTGAGTTGGTACCAGGAACATGCCGACAGCTCGGTTGCCTTGATCCGCCAGTTGGGTGTTAACCCGGCGTCTGCTGTCATTGATGTAGGCGGCGGGGCGTCAACTTTGGTGGATGATCTTCTGGGGTTGGGCTTCAACGATCTGACCGTCCTCGACATCTCGGCCTCCGCGTTAGCAGTAGCGAAGGCACGGCTTGGTACTAAAGCCTGCGATGTCCATTGGTTGGAGGCGGACATAACCCAGGTGGAGCTCCAGCGACACCAGTTCGATCTCTGGCACGATCGCGCTGTTTACCACTTTTTGACAGGGCCGCAGGATAGGCTGCGGTACCTCCAGGTAGTCGACCGCGCGGTGAAGCCCGGCGGCTTTGTCATCATCGGGACCTTTGCTGAGGACGGCCCTAAGAAGTGCAGCGGTTTGCCTGTAAGGCGCTACAGCGCGGAAGCTCTGCATGGGGAGTTCGGTGCCGACTACCAACTGCTGGGGCATGCTAAGGAAGACCACAGAACCCCCTTCGGGACGGTGCAGAAATTCCTCTATTGCTACTGCCGAAAACTGAGTTGAACACTGATATTTGCTTAATCCACGAGCGGGAAGTCTCCGTGTGATTGACGGCAGTAGCGCTGCAATAGGCGATTAGCTGCAGAACACCTGACAGCCATCAACCGGCATTTTTAGGTGATGCTCTTGCATTAAACATATGGATATACGTATATTCGATTTTGAATATGCGAGGTGCAGTCATGATCACTCCGCCCGAAGTCTTCAAGAGCCTGGCCGACGAGACCCGTGTTCGCGCCACCCTGCTCATCGCCAGTCTGGGCGAACTCTGCGTCTGCGAGCTGATGTGCGCGCTGGACGACAGCCAGCCGAAGATCAGCCGCCACCTGGCACARCTRCGCAGCAGCGGCCTGCTGCTGGATCGYCGCCAGGGCCAGTGGGTGTATTACCGCCTCAACCCCGAGCTGCCTGACTGGGTACACGAGATGCTGCAGGTCACCCTGCGAGCCAACGCGCAATGGCTGGCCGACAACACCCTCCGCCTGCAGAACATGGACGGCCGCCCCGTCCGTGATGCCGCCTGCTGCTGATCCCCTCGAGCGAGTCTTCCATGCTGGTCGCCGTTGCTGTCTTCGTCTTCACCCTCGTTCTGGTCATCTGGCAACCCAAGGGCCTCGGCGTCGGCTGGAGTGCCGCGCTGGGAGCGATCATCGCCCTGGCCGCCGGCGCGGTTTCGCTGCATGACATCCCGACCGTGTGGGCGATTGTCTGGAACGCCACCGCCACGTTCATCGCCGTCATCATCATCAGCCTGCTGCTGGATGAGGCCGGGTTCTTCGAGTGGGCCGCGTTGCACGTCGCGCGCTGGGCGAATGGCAGCGGCTACCGGCTGTTTGCCTTCTGCATACTGCTCGGCGCTGCTGTCTCGGCGCTGTTCGCCAACGATGGTGCTGCACTGATCCTCACGCCCATTGTCATGTCGATGCTGCTCGCCCTGCGCTTCTCGCCGGCCGCAACCTTGGCCTTCGTCATGGCTGCGGGCTTCATCGCCGACACAGCGAGCCTGCCGCTGGTGGTCTCCAACCTGGTGAATATTGTCTCGGCTGATTACTTCGGCCTGGGCTTTGCCGAGTACGCCTCGGTGATGGTGCCGGTGAACCTCGCCAGTGTCGCCGCCACCCTGCTGGTGCTGTTCCTGTTCTTCCGCCGCGATATCCCGAGGCAGTACGCGCTCGACGCGCTGAAGGAGCCGAAGGCGGCGATACACGACCGCGCCACCTTCATTGTCGGCTGGTGGACGTTGCTGGTGCTGCTGGTCGGCCTGTTCGCCCTGGAACCGCTGGGCATTCCGGTCAGCGCGGTGGCCGTTGCCTGTGCGGCCATTCTGTTTACCGTCGCCGCTCGCGGGCACCGCATCTCCACCCGCCGCGTGCTGCGCGAAGCGCCCTGGCAGGTGGTGATCTTCTCCCTCGGCATGTACCTGGTGGTATACGGCCTGAAGAATGCCGGCCTCACGGAGTTCCTCACCCACCTGCTCGACCACCTTGCCGAACAGGGTTTGTGGAGCGCTGCCATCGGTACCGGCCTGCTCTCGGCGCTGCTGTCATCGGTGATGAACAACATGCCCAGCGTGCTGGTCGGCGCSYTGTCGATCCAGGCCAGCGGYGCGGAAGGCCTGGTGCGCGAGGCGATGATCTACGCCAACGTSATCGGCTGYGAYCTCGGCCCGAAGATCACCCCCATCGGCAGCCTCGCCACGCTGCTCTGGCTGCATGTGCTGGAGCGTAAAGGCATGCGCATCACCTGGGGCTACTACTTCAAGGTCGGCATCCTGCTGACCCTGCCCGTCCTGCTGATCACCCTTTCGGCCCTGGCGCTGCGCCTGAGCCTCTGACGTCCGCGTTGAGCGGAGGAGACCTCCATGCGAGTCCTGTTCATGTGCACGGCCAACAGCTGCCGCAGCATCCTCTCCGARGCGCTGTTCAAYCACCTGGCGCCSGAAGGCTTCGAGGCGGTCAGCTCCGGCAGCTTCCCCAAGGGCCAGGTGTTGCCGCGCAGCCTCACTACCCTGCAGCAGGCCGGCATCTCCACGGCGGACCTGAGCAGCAAGGGCAACGATGCCTTCGAAGGCACCCCGCCGGACATCGTCATCACCGTTTGTGACAAGGCTGCCGGCGAAGCCTGCCCGGTGTACTTTGGCCCGGCGCTCAGGTCCCACTGGGGACTGGAAGACCCGTCGGATATCGAGGGGGACGAGGCTTCGATCAACGCCGCCTTCCGCGCCACGCTGGCTCGCATCGAGCTGCGCTGCCGGGCCTTCTTCGGCCTTCCTTTCGCCACCCTCGGCCGCGACGAACTCAAGCGCGAGCTGGATCGCATCGGCGCTCTCTGAGCAGGAGGAAACATGTCCGAGCAACTGCCCAACCTCGACCTTTCGCTGTTCGACCTGCCGCCAGCGGCAACCCGCACCAGTGAGCACAAGCCACGCATCCTGCTGCTCTATGGATCTACGCGCGAACGCTCCTTCAGCCGCCTGCTGATTGAAGAAGCCTCGCGCTTACTGGAGCACTTCGGCGCCGAGACGCGCATCTTCAATCCTTCGGGCCTGCCGCTACCTGACGACGTGCCGGTGGAGCATCCCAAGGTGCAGGAACTGCGTGATCTGGTGCTGTGGTCGGAAGGCCAGGTGTGGTGCTCGCCGGAGCGCCACGGAGCGCTTTCGGCCGTGTTCAAGGCGCAGATCGACTGGATTCCCCTGGCACTCGGCGCCGTGCGCCCCACCCAGGGTAAGACGCTGGCGGTGATGCAGGTCTGCGGCGGCTCGCAGTCGTTCAACGTGGTCAACCARYTGCGCGTMCTTGGCCGYTGGATGCGCATGTTCACCATYCCCAACCARTCCTCKGTKCCCAAGGCCTACCTGGAGTTCGACGAGGCGGGCCGGATGAAGCCCTCGGCGTACTACGACCGCGTGGTCGACGTCATGGAGGAGCTGGTGAAGTTCACCCTGCTGCTGCGGGATCGCCAGGAGTTCCTGGTGGATCGTTATTCGGAGCGCAAGGAGAATGCCGAGCAGCTGTCCGCCCGTGTGAATCAGCGCTCGATCTGAGGTGACCATGCCCAGCGAAATCAGGGAGGCGCGCCCCGAGGATGCACCAGCAATCCAGGCCATCTACGCGCCGATCGTGAGTGGAACGGCGATCTCCTTCGAAGAGGTGCCGCCGAGTGCCGCAGAGATTCGGCAGAGGATCTGCACGACCCTGCAGACTTACCCGTACCTGGTTGCGTTACGCGATGGGCGCATGGCCGGCTACGCCTATGCGAGCCAGCACCGGGCGCGCGCTGCTTATCGATGGGCAGTGGATGTCACGGTCTACATCGCGGAGAGCGAGCGGCGCTCGGGTGTGGGCCGCAGCCTCTATGCCGAGCTGCTCCCCATCCTGGCCAGGCAGGGATTCACCGCCGCCTATGCCGGCATTGCCCTGCCCAATGCAGCCAGTGTCGGCCTGCATGAGCGGTTGGGTTTCCAGCATGTCGGCACCTTCCCGCAGGTCGGTTTCAAGCTCGGCCAATGGCACGACGTGGGCTACTGGCGTCTTGAGCTTGGCCCGCCGAGCCAGTCCCCCGGCGAGCCACGTCCGTATCGGGACATCGCGGGCTGAGCCTCCCGCACACGGACAAGGCGCGACGCAAGTACCCGGACGATCTCACTGCAGGTCCGGGCTCTCGTATCGACGCTGAATGCGCGCCAGCTCGCCGGACTCGCGCAACCGCTCCAGCGCGCGACTCCAGGCGGCGACTCGCTGGTCGTCGCTGTCGCGGCTGAAGGCGATGTAGAGCGTGGAGCGAAACAGCTCGACCGGCACCTGGCGCAATGTGCCGGGCGACAGGCCCAACTGGCGGCTGTAATACGCGACGCCGGCATCGGTGTCGCCGACGATGATGTCGGTACGCCCGGCCAGCAACATGAGATAGAGCTGCGGGCTGCCGGTGGCGCGCTTGTCGAGATTGTCGAAGCCCATGGCCTCCAGCGTCTCCGGAACCAGCCCGGCATGCCGGGTGGTAATGCGCGGAGCGCCCCGCAGGTCGCTCAGGGTATTCGCCGGCTGGCGCGCATTGGCCAACTGATAGGGATGGATCGACTCTTCGACGATCGGGCCTACCCATTTGTACAGCGGCTCGCGCGCCGGCGTGCGGAACATGGAAAACATGATGGTCTTCGGCTGCGACTGCAGGGCCAGGCTGGTGCGCATGCTGGGCAACAGCTCGATCGCGAAATCATCGCCGGTCAGCCCCATGATGGCCTTGACGATGTCCGTCGCCATGCCGGTGAGCTGGCCGTTCTCGACGTAGTTGTAAGGCGCCCACTCTTCGGTGACGACCCGATAGTCCCCTGCCCAGGCCCCGGCATTGAGCAATGAACAGAGCAAGGCTGCACAGATGGTCGAAGGCTTCACAAGGCTCGCTTGGCGGGAGTGGCAGGACAGCGACGTGCTGAAGTGAGGAGCTGAAAATCATAGTACCAGCCACCTGGCGCCGCCACCGCCAGCGCAGGGCGGCACAGGCAGGCGGAAAACCTCGGCGTGCTGCCTTCCCAAGCGTCAAGCGCGACCGGCAAGATAGCGGCATTCGCTGCCACGCTTTGGCGGCCCCTGCTGCCTTGTGCCACCGGAGTCGTATGCAACCGCGCGACCTTGCCGCCTACCTGTTCCTCGCCGTCGGCTGGGGGCTGTCCTTCCTTGTGCTGCTCAAGGCCATCGCCGGCTTCGGCTGGGTTGGCGCGGTCAGCTTCCGCGCGCTGATCGCCAGCTTCACGCTGTTCGCCGTGGCACGGCTGGCCGGGCGCCAGCTGAACTTCGCAGGGCTGTGGAAGCCGCTGTGCGTGGTTGGCGCCACCACGGTGGCCGGGCAACTGATCGGCATGACCTACGCCACCCCGCGCATCGGCACCGCCATGGCAGCGATCTTCGTCGCCGGGATTCCGCTGTTCTCGATGCTCATCGGCCGCCTCTGGGGCCTGGAACGCATCACCTGGAGCGGCCTCGGCGGGCTGGTGCTGGGTTTCTTCGGCATGGTGCTGCTGGTGGGCTTCCCGGCGGTGCCGATCACCCACGAGTTCATGCTCGGCAGCGCAGCCTCCGTGTTCGGCGCCGTCTGCGCGGCCTTCGGCAGCAATTACGCCAGCCTGAAGCTGCGCACCGCCGGCCCCTGGGAAGTGACCTGCGGCGCGTTCGGGATCGGCGGCCTGCTGACCCTGCCCTTGCTGATCTGGGTGCCGGTGCCCGGCACGCCGCAACCGATTGATGTGTTCTTCCTGCTGATCTGCGGCTGCATATTCAGCGCGGTGAACTACGTCGTCTACTTCCAGCTCGTCTCGCGAATCGGCGCGACCAGAACCATCAGCGTGGAGTTCGTCGTCACCGTGGTCGCCGTCCTGATCGGCGCCCTGGTGCTGGGCGAGAGCCTGTCGCTGGTGCAGGGCGTGGGCGCGCTGATCATCCTGATCGGCTGCGCCCTGGTGCTCGGCCTGGTGCCCGGCACCAAAGCCCGCGCCGTGACTTAACCGACCTGAGCCTGGGCGACACCCGGCGAGGCGTCATCGCGGTCGATCAGCTCCATCGGCAGATGCGAGGTTTCGCGCAGCAGCCAGGAACAGATCGCCACCAGCAATAGCGCTGCCGCGCCGTAAAGCGCGACGCCGAACGGGTTGCGCCCGGTAGCGATGAGAATGGCGGTAGCGATGCTCGAGGCCGTGCCGCCACCCAGTGCCGCACCGATCTGGTAGCTGAAGGAAATCCCCGAGTAGCGCATCTCCCGCGGGAACTGCTCGGCGAGGAAAGCCGGGATCGGCCCCTGGGTCGCCCCCATGAAGAAGCCCACGGCGATATACGCCAGCAACGCCAGCGGCAGGTTGTGCAAGCCGATCAGCGGGAAGAAGGCGAACAGCCCGAGCGCCATGATCGCCGCGCCGAAGATCATCACTGCACGCCTGCCGAAACGGTCCGACAAGTGACCGAAGAACGGCGCGGACGCGACGATGGCCACCGACAGCGAGAAGTCGAACAGCAGGGCGTGGCTGCTGCTGTAGCCGATGTCGGTCGCGTAGGCGAGGAAGAAGGTGCTGCCGATATAGGCGATGGTGACGTAGCCGAAGGCGATGCCGATGCACAGCAACAGCTCGCGCGGCCGGCGGCGGAAAGCTTCCATCAGCGGCATGCGCGCCTCGGCTTTCGGCGCGGCCTTGGGCTGCGGCGCGGTGTTCTGCAGGCGCGCGTAGAGACCGATCAGCACCAGCAGGCCACCGAGCCAGAACGGAATGCGCCAGGCAATACCGCTCAGGTCATCGTCGAAGGCGAAGCTGACGATGGCGAACACCGCCGAACCGAAGATGCCGCCGATGCCGATACCCATGCTGGTGAAGCTGCCCCACAGGCCGCGGCGGCCTTCAGGTGCGACCTCAATGCCGAACAGCGCCGCCCCGCCCCACTCGCCACCGGCGGCGAAACCCTGCACCAGGCGCAGCAACACCAACAGAACGGGCGCGGCGGCACCGATGCTGGCGTGGGTCGGCAGGAAGCCGATCAGCAAGGTGCTCAGGCCCATCAGCATCAGGGTGGCGACCAGCGCCTTCTGCCGGCCATAACGATCGCCCAGGTGCCCGAACACCACGCCGCCCAATGGCCGGGCGAAGAAGCCGGCTCCAAAGGCCGCGAAGGCCACCAGTACGGCGGTCAGCCGGTCCATGCCAGGGAAGAACAGTTGCGGGAAGATCAGCGCGGCGGCGTAGCCGTAGATGACGAAGTCGTAGAACTCCAGCGCGGTGCCCATGCCGGAGACGCAGAAGGTGCGAAAGGCCGAGCGCGAGCCCGGCGCGGCGGGCGTGTGGTCGATCATGGCGGTTCACTCTTGTTTTTGTGGCAATACGAAGCCCGCGCGGCGGCCGGTGGGCTGCCACGGGGGCGTAAGTTCTGAAATTGAGTAGTTGCGTTGTGACGTTTTACGATCGGCGGTGAAGCGAACTTCAGCGCTCGGACATTGCCCTCACCCGTTTGCCTCTAGAACCGCAGGAAGCCCTCATCGGCCATTTTCTTCGGCGTACCAGCCACGTACTCCAGCGCGCAACCGGCGGTGTCCAGGCCGATGCTCAGCAGGGTTTCCCAGCGCTCGGTGTCCGGCTCGGACATGTCCGGATGGAAGCACACCACCGCCTGGTCGCCGTCGGCGCCACAGAAGGCGTCGGCACGTTCGCGCAGGGCCTTGCCGGTCATGCCGGTGGTGCCCGCCTTGAGGTGCTCCAGGCGCGCGTAGGTGGTGGAGACATCCGCGGTACGCTCCCCCCAGCTCAGTTCGCCGTCGAGGAAGTGGTTGGTATGCAATAGCCAGCCATCTTCGCGCGGCACCACCACGGCGGTGTGCGCCGGGCTCATCTCGATGCTCGCGGCACGCGCGCGCACATCGTTGCGGGTGAACACGCTGAGCACGGTGGACGCACTGACCCGCGCCGAGCGCGCCATGTCGATGGCCTCGGTGACGCTGGTGGCTTCTTCCAGCACGCGGCGGGCGATGGCGTGTACCGGCACACCGGCGCTACCGTTGTCGCTCTCGTGGTGCAGGATGTTGAAGTGCACGCCCAGGCCCGCGCTGTTCACGCCGATCTTGCCGAGCATGCCGAACTCGGTGAACAACTTGGCGGTCAGGCCGGTGCTGCCGGTGAAGCCCAGCAGCAGGCCGTGGGGCACCAGGCTGTCGTGCCAGTCCCAGGTCTGCAGGCTGCGCGGTGCGATGGCGCCGGCGGGCGCATGGACGGAAGTGGAGCACTCGCCCTCCACCGGCTGTGCGGGCATCACCGCCAGCACTTCGGTGCGCGCATTCAGCGCTGCCAGCTGCCACAGCGGCAGGCCGGCGCCCAGGGCCAGGCCCTCCACTTCCTTCGCCAGCGCCGGGCACCAGTCGGCCAGCGCGGACAGGCTGCCCTCGCCGATGGCCCGTGCCTTGTCGATCTCCACGCCGACGCGCGGGAAGAAGTCCAGGTACAGCGCCACGGTCTGGCGGATCTGCTCGGAGAAGGTTTCGCCGATCTGCCGGCCACGCTGCAGCGGGTCGCGGATGTCGGTGGTGAAGGTGTGAAGGATCACGGCAAGGCTCCTGCAATTGCTTTATTTCAAGAAGCCAGAGCGCCGCGGCGCTCTGGCTGGATCAGAGTTTGTCGCTCGAACGACTATAGACTTCGCGGCCGGCGAACCAGGTCTTGAGCACCCGGGTGTCACGCAGCGCTTCCGGCTTGACCGTGAACACATCGCGGTCGAGCAGGATCAGGTCAGCCTGCTTGCCCGGCTTCAGCGAGCCAATGCGGTCCTCCAGGCGGATGGTGCGCGCGGCGTTGAGGGTATAGGCCTGGAACATGGTCTGCCGGTCGATGTCCTCGGCGGCGTTGAGCACGCCTTTCGGGCCGACGCGCTGGATCGCCTGGTAGATGGCCTTCCACGGATCGGGTGTGGTGATCGGCCAGTCGCTGGCGCCGGAGATGGTCGCGCCATGCTTCAGCAGCGAGCGTGCCGGGTACATGTGCAGGAAAGCCATGGCACTGACGTAGGGCTTGACCAGATCGACGCTGTTCTCGTCGGCGGCCGCCCAATAGAGCTGCATGGCAGCGATCACGTCGAGCGCCTTGAAGCGCGGGAAATCCTTCGGGTTGACCATCTGCAGGTGGGTGATCGAGTGCGGGATGCCGCTATGGCGATCCTTGCGCGCCTGCTCGATGCCATTGAGCGATTCGCGCACCGCCCGATCGCCGATGGCGTGGATGTGCACCAGCCAGCCGCGGGCGTCGGCGGCGCTGACCAGTTCGCCGAAGTGCTTGGGGTCGATCAGCAGTTCGCCGTACTTCTTCGAGTTGCTGTAGGGCTCGAGCATTGCCGCGCTCTGCGCCGGCACCTCGGCCACGCCGTCAGCGAAGATCTTGATGCCCGGCAGCGTCAGGTTGGGGACATCGATGAACTGCTGGCGCACCTTGTCCAGTTCGTCGAGGTCAGCCGGGGTCGCCTTCGAATCGGCCATCAGCAGCGCAGCGACATGCGCGGTCAGCCCACCCTGCTCCGCCAGCAGCTTGTAGGCCGGCAGCACGCCAACAGAGTCGTTGTGGATGTCGCCACCGGGATTCTCGTTCGCCAGGGGCTCCATCCAGCCGGTGATACCCAGCTCATGGTAATAGCTCTGCGCGCCTTTCAGCGCCTTGAGCAGCTCGTCATCGCTCGGCAGCGGCAGCAGTGCCTGCACCGGATAGAGACCGGCGTCCACCAGGAAACCATTGGGCGTACCGTCGGCACCGTGGCCGATGGTGGCCTGCTCCTCGCCCTGCAACGACTTGACCTTGGCGGCGTCGATGCCGGCCAGTTTCAGCAACGCCTGGTTGGCCCAGCCGGTGTGGTAGTCGCCACCGGCCAGGAGGATCGGCTGATCAGCCCATTCGCCCTGGTTGAAGCGCCGCTGCAGCTCACCGATTTCGTCCCAGTACGCCGTGGGCACGCCGCCGACATAGAGGAACTGGCCACGTCGCGCGCGGCCATCCTCGCGCCACTGCCGCAGCTTGCCCTCGAACTCGGCGAGCGGCAGGTCCTGGTTGTCCAGGTTGGCCTGGAGCATCTGCAGGCCACCCTTGACCAGGTGGGTATGAGCGTCAATGAAACCGGGCATCAGCACCTGGCCATGCAGGTCGATGACGGTCGTTTCCGGTTGCTTGAGCTTGAAGATCTGCGCGTCGGAACCGACGGCGAGAATGCGGCCGTTCTCCACCGCCACCGCCTGCTGCAGTGCCTGGCCGGGTTCGGCGGTGTAGACCTTGCCGCCATGGAAGATCAGGTCGGCGGCGGCCATCGTTTCCATCGAGGAAAAAGCGCAAGCGGCGGATACCAGCGCCGGAATCAGTAGTTTCATCGCAAAGCCTTCGTTATTGTTGGTCTGCGAAGAAGGTTAAGCAAAAGCCCCGGCGCCTTTAACACCGACTTCCCGCACAACTTCTGTTCCTGTCAGGAAGCAATCCATGGACAAGATGACCGCCCTGACGATGTTCGTCGCCACCGCCGACCATGGCGGCTTCAGCCGCGCCGCCGAACAGCTGGGCAAGACGCCCTCGGCGATCACCAAGGGCGTCGCACAGCTGGAGGCCGAACTGGGCCAGCGCCTGTTCGAACGCACCACGCGGCGCATGGCGCTGACCGAGGCCGGGCACATCTACCTGGAAGGTGCGCGCCAGGCGCTGGTGCAACTGCAGCGAGCCGAGGAGGAAGTGGAGCAGTTGCAGACCGAATTGCGCGGCAGCCTGCGCATCGCCGCCCCGCCCTCCTTCGCGCCGGCCTTCTTCAATGCCGTGTGCTGCCGCTTCCTGCGCGAACACCCGCAAGTGCGCCTGGAGGTCGACCTGGCCGACGAGTTCGCCGATCTGGTGGAAGGCGGCTACGACCTCGCCCTGCGCGACGGCCCCATCGACCTGCCGGACGTGATCGCCCAGCCACTGCTGGAAAACCGCCTGCTGCTCTGCGCGAGCCCGACATACCTGGCGCGCAAGGGCCTGGATGTGACCCTGGAGAACTACGAGCAGCACGACTGGCTGATCTTCCGCCACCCGTTGCTGAACCGGAATTTCTGGTGGGTGCAGCGTGACGGCGAGCGCATCCGTATCCGCCAGCCGATACCGCGCGTGGCCAGCGACAACTACGACTTCCTGCTGTCGTGCCTGCTGGATGGCCAGGGCCTGCAATTCCTGCCGCAATGGAGCGCGTTGCCCTACCTCGAACGCGGCGAGCTGGTGGAGCAACTACCGGATTGCTGGCGCGACCAGAGTGCATTCGGGCCATGGGTGCATGTGCTCTACCTGCCGCACCGAAGGAGCACGCGCAAGGTGCGGGTGTTCATCGACTACCTGCGCGAGCATTTGCAGGGGAAGGGGCTGATTTAGCCGAAACGATGGCACTGACCTGAAGAAGCACGCCGTATGTGTGATCGCGGGCATCGCCCACTCCTACAGGAAACCGGCGCGGCTCCCGTCGAACGCAGGAGCGGACTTTGTCCGCGATGTGTCACCGGCCAGCCCAGAGCCGCCGGGTATCGATCGCGGACGACCTCCGCTCATACGCAAATGCTCGACGTTGAGCCGGTAGTTTCAGCTTACTTGATGTACCAGCCCCAAGGCTGGTCGCTGAGGTACTCGGTGACCTGCTTGGTCTCCAGGTAGTTGTCCAGGCCCCACACGCCCAGCTCGCGGCCGATGCCGCTCTGCTTGTAGCCGCCCCAGGGCGCCTGGGTGAAGGTCGGTTGCGAGCAGTTGACCCAGACGATGCCGGCGCGCAGGCCACGGCTCACGCGCTGGCAACGCGCCGGGTCGGCGGACATTACCGCCGCCGCCAGGCCGAACTGGCTGTCGTTGGCCAGGCGCAGCGCCTCGGCTTCATCCTTGAAGCGGCGCACGGCGAGCACCGGGCCGAAGATTTCCTCGCGCCACAGGGCGCTCTCCAGCGGCGAATCGATGAACACCGTCGGCTCGACGAACCAGCCCTTGTCCCGATGCGCCGGGCGCTTGCCGCCGGTGGCCAGCTTTGCGCCATCGCGCACGCCGGCTTCGATGGCCTGCAGCACCTTGGCGTGCTGGCCGGCGCTGACCAGCGGGCCGAGCAGCACGCCCGGCTCCAGGCCATTGCCGATGGTGATGCGACGGGTTTCCTCCACCAGGCGTTCGATCAGCCGGTCATGCAGGCCATCCTGCACCAGCAGGCGCGAGGTGGCGCTGCACACCTGGCCCTGGTTCCAGAAGATGCCGAACAGGATCCACTCCACGGCCGCTTCGACATCCGCATCATCGAAAACGATGAAGGCCGACTTGCCACCCAGCTCCAGGCTGACGTTCTTGATGTCCTGGGCTGCCGCCTGCATGATCGCGCGCCCGGTAGGCACGCTGCCGGTGAAGGCCAGCTTGTCCACGCCCGGATGCGCCGAAAGCGGCGAGCCGGCGCCGCGACCCAGGCCGGTGACCACGTTGAGCACGCCCTTGGGCAGGCCCACGGCATCGGCGGCGGCGGCCAGTTCCAGAGCGGTCAGCGGAGTCAGTTCCGAAGGCTTGAGCACGGCGGTGCAGCCTGCGGCCAGCGCCGGCGCGACCTTCCACGAAGCCATCAGCAGCGGGTAGTTCCACGGGATGATCTGCCCGGCCACGCCGACCGGCTCGCGCAGCACGCGGCAGGCGAAACGCTCGTCGGGCAGCGCCACCACTTCGCCCTCGCCGTTCAGCCCCTCGGCCAGCTCGGCGTAGTAGTCGAAGCAGCCGATGGCGTCGTCGATATCCCACTGTGCTTCGGGAAGCGGCTTGCCGTTGTCCTGCACTTCCAGGCGGGCCAGGTCTTCGCGGCGGCCACGCAGGTTGTCGGCGATGGCGCGCAGGTAGCCGGCGCGCTCCTTGCCGGTGCTCCGGCCCCATTCGCCTTCATCGAAGGCCCGACGCGCAGACTTCACGGCACCATCCACATCCTCACCGGTAGCGGCGGCAACCTCGGTCAGCACCGCTTCGCTGGACGGTTCGTACACCTCGAAGCGGCCGCCCTGTGCGGGTGCCTGCCACTGGCCATCGATATAGAGCTGGTCGCGCATGCGAAGGTCTCCTGAGCTTGTTGGAATGCTTGTCGGGCGAGCATAGGGAAATGGACACGGGGTTGAGAACGCGGGCGCCGTGCATGCGGGCACGCGCGGAGCGGACGCCCGGGAAGCGCGCAACGACCCGCACCCGACCTCAAAGAACCGCGTGGAAGCGTGGAATCTCCGGCACGACGATGACCGAATAAGCAGGCTTCTTCGGGTTGTAGCCAATCGTAATGGGCCGCCCAGCGGGAAACTGGGCCGCTTCCTGGTTAGCGCGCGACTCGCGTGCCGTGATTGCGACCAGATAGCGGGCACGATACTCCCTGCCGCCGACCTCATAAACGTAGTGTGCGTAGACGTGGTATTTCGCTGGCGGAGAACTGTTCTTCGACCCCAACTCGCGCACTACCTCGGTGCTCTCCACCACGGCATCGGCCCTGGGACCATTGCGGCTATCGGACTCCATGCTGCACATCTTCGCGAAGGCAGCGAGCATGATCAGGCAGATCGCCCACTTCAACAGGTTCATAGCATCATCCTTGATAGGTAAGTAAGCCGCCCCTTGCCGCCTACAGCAGGATAGCCAGGGGCAGCACCTTCAACTACAGCGCTGCCTTCTGCTCCAGATAGGCCTTGGGCGACAGCCCCGTCTCCTCGCGGAAGCAGCGGTAGAAGGTCGACAGCGAACGGAACCCTGCGGCTCGTGCCAGTTCATCGATGCGCGTGACGCTGGTGGCGCCGTCGAGTTGGCCGAGCAGGTGGCGCAGGCGCAGCTGGTTCAGGTACTGGTAGAAGCTCAGGCCCAGCACCTGGTTGAGGAAGTAGGAAATCTGGTTGCGCGTATAGCCGGTGGCCGCTGCGACCTGGGGCATGTCCAGGTCGGGATTGAGGAACGGCCGGTTCTGCTGGAAATACTGCTGGATATCGCCGCCGAGCTGGCTCAGCTGCCGCGCTGAGAGCCCCAGCCGGCTGTCGGCCATGCGCGGTTGCGGCTCACTGGCCGCTTTCTGCGGCTGACCGATCAACGCGGCGTGCTCGTTGACCCGGATGATCAGGCCATCGCGCACGGTATAGGCCTCGGTGGTGCGGAAGGACACCAGCCCTTGCGTGCCGCGCAGTGTCACCTGGTACTGCAGGAAGGCCGTGTCACCGTCCACCCGCAGGCGATCGGTGTAGACCTGCGACTCATCTCCCGCCGCCGGCATGCTGGTCTGCAGGTACTCGCGCAGTTCGCTCGGCGCGATCCGCCGCCCCTGGAAGAAATCGTTGTACTCCACCTGCGGGTCGAACAGCGCCATCAGGGCCTCGATGTCGTGGCGTCGCCAGGCCTGGTGGTAGCGCATGACCACCGCGTGTGTAGCGGCGCTGGCCGGGTCGGGCTGGTGAGTCGTCCCGTCGAGCGTGGAGCTCCAGCCCTGTTCTTCGATCATTGTTTTCCCCTGCCGGTCTCGGCCGGCATTTCCTGCTCCGGGCGTGCCCGCAAAGAGCAGCGGACCGTATGCCTGGCCCCCCGGAGCGATTACAAAACTCGGACGCGGCCCGAAGACCGCTTTTTCTTCCGACATTCTGCCGGAGTTTTCCGATGACATCCGCCCCACTTGCGCACGCCACTCCCAGACCCTACTGGCTCGACACCCTCGACCCCGCTCCCGCCGCACCGGCGCTGGAAGCGGATCGCCGCTTCGACCTGGTGGTGGTCGGCGGCGGCTTCACCGGTCTCTGGACCGCCCTCCACGCCCGCTTGCGCTGGCCTGGTGCAAGCATCGCGGTGGTTGAGGCGCGGCGCTGCGGCGGCGAAGCCAGTGGGCGCAACGGCGGCTTCTGCGCGCCGAGCATTTCCCACGGCGTCGGCAATGCCCTGCGCCGTTGGCCGGAAGAAGCCGAAACCCTGGTACGCCTGGGCCGACAGAACCTCGACGAATTCGAAGCGGACCTGAAGCGCTTCGGCATGGACGTCGAATTCGAGCGCCGCGGCAAGCTCAGCGTTGCCGCCCAACCCTGGCAGGTCGACGGCCTGCGCAGCATGCAGCGGAACTACGAGCGCTTTGGCATCGCCTCGGAGTTTCTCGACAAGGCGCAACTGGCCGACAAACTGGACTCACCCGCCTACCAGGCCGGCGTGTTCGAGCCCAACTATGCACTGCTCAACCCGGCGAAAATGGCCGCCGAGCTGCGTCGCGTCTGCCTGGAACAAGGCGTCGAGCTGTTCGAGAACACCCCCGTGCACGAGCTGCACCAGCGCGGCAACCGCCTGATGCTGCGCTGCGATCGTGGCGAGCTGGAGGCCGGGCAGATCGCCCTGGCGACCAATATTGCACCGCCGCTGCTCGGCCACCTGAATTCCAGCGTGATCCCGGTGTACGACTATTCGTTGGTCACCCAGCCGCTCACTGACGAGCAGCTGCGTGCCATCGGCTGGGTCGACCGCTACGGTATCGCCGACGCCGGCAACCAGTTCCATTACCTGCGCAAGACCGCTGATAACCGCATCCTCTGGGCAGGCTTCGACGCCATCTACCACTTCGGCAACCGCCGCGACGAGTCCCTGACCCAGCGCCCGGAAAGCTTCGAGCGCCTGGCCGGGCAGTTCCGCGAGGCTTTCCCGCAGCTCGGCCCGGTCGAGTTCAGCCATGCCTGGGGCGGCATCATCGACACCTCGGCGCGCACCACGCTGTTCACCGGCTGTGTGCTGGGCGGCCGCGTCGCCTATGCGCTGGGCTTCACCGGCCAGGGCGTGTCGGCCAGCCGTTTCGCCGCGCTGAACATGCTCGACCAGCTAGGTAGCGAGCGCACCGAACGCACCCAGCTGCGCATGACCTCGCAGAAGCCCTTCCCCTTCCCGCCCGAGCCGCTGCGCTACCTCGGCGTGAAGCTCGCCCAACGCTCGCTGGCCAAGGAAGACCGCACCGGCCGCCGCGACCTGCTGCTCAAGACCTGCGATGCCTTTGGCATCGGTTTCGATTCCTGATGGAGAACTTCATGTCCACCCTGCCCCGCCACGTCATCGACTTCGCCAACCCCGCCCTTGCCCCGCAGGAGCGCGAGATCAACGACCCGGCCATCGTCGATGCGCCCTACCAGAGCCGCAGCTGGCGGCACTTCAGCGCCCCCGAAAAGAACGCCATCGCCGGCATCTGGGAAGCCGGCGTGCATCTGGAGCGCTGCGAGTGCGACTACGACGAGCTGTGCCACATCCTCGAAGGCACCGTGCGCCTGACCGACACGGACGGCGTGGCGAAGACCTTTGGCCCGGGGGACTCGTTCGTCGTGGCAGCGGGCTTCAAGGGCACCTGGGAAAACCTCACGCCGGTGCGCAAGGTGTATTTCATTCTCGGGTAACTTCAGCGTTTGCCTATTGTTCGCGAGCAAGGCCCAGACGTTCCCTCGGTCCTACCGGTGCGGCCAGCTTCGGAGCTTGCCGGCAGGTGCGGGCTTGCTCGCGAACAGCCTGCACACTGGCATCGCCGTTGACGATTCCGCCCTGCCTCTACTGCGCCCCCGAACCTGCTTCCTTCGCGCAGACGTAAGCCTTGCCCCACACTCCCCGCAGGCCGTACGTCCCCCAAAGTTCCACTGCCGTTTGAAAGGGCTATAACTAGCGAACCGAAACGGCGGGCTGCCGGGGATGAACCCAGCAACGGCAGCCCCTATTGGCATTTCCCATTTGCCCGGATCAGGCGCCCCAGCCTGATCGGCGCCCGCGGCGCGGAGCGGTGTGATGAGTTCCAGAACCTGGCGATGGGCTCGCAGGAGCCTTCCTGGCTGCATCGGACTGGCATTGCTGGTCGCGCCGCTTTACGCCAACGCCCTGTTCAAGTGCCAGGCACGGGACGGAACCGTCAGCCTCAGCAGCCAGGCCATCGCCGGCGCGCACTGCACTCGCCAGAAAGACCCGGCGAGCACCGCTGGCAGCACCCGGGCAAGGACCGCATCCACGTTGGAGCGGGGCAACAGCCAGGGGGCAGATCGGATTCGCGTGTACACCTTCGTTCACAAGGGCGTTCGCCAGTATGTGAGCCGACGCCCGGTCGGCATTTCAGCGCGAGTCGATGTGATCGAGGTGTATTACATCAAGGGCTGCTACCTGTGCATGGCGCCGAAGGATTTCAACGTCGCCACACTGCGCCTGGACACCCGTTCCTATCGCAGGGAGATCGAGGCCGCATCGGTGCGCTACGGTGTCGACAGGGCGCTGGTG
This sequence comes from Pseudomonas sp. AU12215, assembly GCF_001675465.2. Taxonomy (NCBI): domain Bacteria; kingdom Pseudomonadati; phylum Pseudomonadota; class Gammaproteobacteria; order Pseudomonadales; family Pseudomonadaceae; genus Pseudomonas; species Pseudomonas sp. AU12215. The sequence continues at coordinate 19,942 of NZ_MACM02000190.1, read as the reverse complement.
CGCGCCGTCATCCATGCCGAATCGGCATTCCAGCCCAATGCCATTTCCATCGCCGGCGCCCAGGGCCTGATGCAGTTGATGCCCGACACCGCCGAGCGCTTCAACGTGAGCGATCCGTTCGACGCGCGGCAGAACATCCGAGGCGGCGTGCGCTACCTGGCGTGGCTGCTCAAGCGCTTCAACGGCAATCAGCGGCTGGCGCTGGCCAGTTACAACGCGGGTGAAATGACGGTCGACAAGTACAACGGGATACCGCCCTACGCCGAGACGCAAACCTACGTCGCCCGCGTGCAGTCCCTGACCGAGCGCTATCGCAACCATCCGTAGGGCGCCGGGGACGGAGGCGGCTCGCGAGCAAGCATGTAGGGCGCATAACCTGGAACAAGTTATCCGCCGGCTTTTCGGCGGATAACGCTGACGCGTTATGCGCCCTACGAAGGGCGCCAAGGCTTCAGCCGAACGTCCACCCCGCCGCCGCCAGCCGCGCATCCAGCGTAGCGAGGTCGGCCTCCACCCGCGCTGCCGGTTCCGGCATGTAGGCCAGCGGATCGGGCAGCGAGGACGGCTGGCCGAGGAAGCCTTCGGTCGCCGCGTGCAGGCAGTAAGCGCTATACGCCGGGTTGTAGCCGCCCTCCTGCACCACCAGCAGCCGCCCGGCGCACAGCTCGTCGGCCAGCGCACGGGCACGGCGGGCCAGGCGGTTGAAGCCCTGCATGGTCACCAGTTGGCGGCCGTTGGGGTCGAACTGAGACGCGTCCAGGCCGTTGGCGATGATCAGCAGGTCCGGCTTGAACGCGCGCAACGCCGGCTCGACAAAGCGGCTGAAGACCATCTCATAGAGCTGGTCGCCAGAGCCCATCGGCAGCGGCAGGTTGAGATTGCTGCCCAGTCCCGCGCCAAAGCCGCGCTCGTCCACCGCGCCGGTCTGCGGGTGGCTCGGGCCCCAGGCGCCGTGGTCCATGTGCAGCGAGACGGTGAACACCGAGGGATCGTCGTAGAAGCCTTCCTGCGTACCGTTGCCGTGGTGCACGTCCCAGTCGACGATGGCGACGCGTTCCAGGCCAGCCGCCTGTGCGGCGCGCGCGGCAATCCCGGCGTGGTTGAAGAAGCAGTAGCCGTCGGCCATGGCCGGCGCGGCGTGGTGACCCGGCGGACGCACCAGGGCCATGGCCGGATGGCCGCTGGCCAGGACGCTTTCCAGCGCCGCCAGGCTGGTGCCGGCAGCGGCCAGCAGCCCGGCGAGACTGCCGGCGGACATCAGCGTGGTGCTGCTGAAGCGCTTGCCGGCGGCGTCCGCCTCGAAGATGCCGCGCAGGTAGTCGGCATCGTGGAAGCTCAGCAGATCTTCTTCGCTGGCGTGGCGGCCTTCGTGCCAACGCAGCGAGCCGGCCACCGGCCCGCGCTGGAGGATGGCGCGCATGTTGAGCAGCCGGGGATTGCTCTCCGGGTGCAGCAGCTGTTCGGCCAGCAGGTCGCTGGGCGGCGCCTCGAACACGCCGGCGGCGGTGTCGTGGCGCAACACGTCGTCGTGCCAGAAAACATCCATCGTGTGACTCATCAGAAGCCCTCGGTTTCCATCACTGCGCGCGCAGGCGCAGACAACTGACACAAGTTCGCCCCCGGCCAGACCGGGGGCGAACGCCCATCAATCGATGATGGTGAGTTCCGGCGCCAGCTCGGAAAGGCTCGCCGAGCCCTTCTCGCCGCACAGCACGGTGTCGCCGAGCTTGATGCCGAAGCCTTCGTTGTACAAGGACAGGTTGGGCTCGATGGAGAACGACATGTTCGGCTGGAACACGTGGTCGTCGGCCTCGTCCACCATCATCGCTTCCAGCCAGGTCGGCGGGTAGGCCAGGCCCAGGCTGTAGCCGATGCGGTGCACGCGGGTACGCGAGAGGTCGATGCGGTCGAGGATCTGGTTGCACACGCGGTTGGCCTCGCCCACCGGGGTGCCCGGCTTGGCGATCTCGATGGCGGCGTTGAACGCCTCGGTGAGCAGGGTCGCGACTTCCTTCACGCGCGGGCTGGGTTTGCCGATCACTGCGGTGCGCATGAGGATGGCGTGGTAGCGGTTGCACACGCCGGCGTGTTCGAGGATCACCACGTCGCCATGGCTGATGGTCTGGCGGTGCGGCATGGCGTGGGTCATGGTGCTGCGGCGGCCGGTGGCGCACATCGGGCTGATCGCCGAGTACTCGCTGCCGGCGCGGCCCAGGGCGTTGGCGACGATGCCCGCTACTTCCACCTCGGAGATGCCCGGACGCAGTGCCTCGAAGGCGGCCAGCATGCCCTGGTCGGCCATGCGCGCGGCGCTGCGCTGGTACTCGATTTCCTCGGCGGTCTTGATCAGGCGGTTCTCGGCGACCAGCGGGCCGGCGTCTTCGAAACGGGCTTCTGGCATATAACCGAGCAGCGCGTTGTATTGTGCCGGAGAGAAGGTCGAAGCGGTCATCTCCAGGCCGATGCGCGCCTGGCTCAAACCCGCCTGGGCCAGCACGTCGGCAACGATCTTCAGCGGGTCCTGCTTGGCGATGTCATAGAAGATCGCCTCGTTGATGCACGACAGCTCCCAGGTGCAGGGCTCTTCGCTGGTGCGGGTGAGGAACACCGGCTCGGCCAGCTTCGGCGAGATGATCAGCGCCTGGTACCAGAGGAAGCCCAGGCTGTCGAAGCCGCTCAGGTAGTTGATGTTGTCCGGGTAGTTGACCACCAGGGCATCCAGGCCACGGTCGGCCATGCGGCGTTTGACGGCTTCGACGCGTTGACGGTAGGTGCGAGCGGGGAAAGCAGTAAGCATGGGGATTCCCTCCTCAGGGACAAGGTGCAAGCGACACAGGTGTTGTTGTTTGGGGCCGCCATCCAGCGGCCGTATGCTGGGTTGAAACAGTCAGCTGGGTGGTTGCTGTCGCGCCAGGTACAGGCGTACCAGCATCACCACCAGGGTGAGGACGATCATCAGGGTGGACACGGCGGCAATCGCCGGGTCGAGGTTGTAGCGCAGGCCGTCCCAGATGCGCTTGGGCAGCGTCACCACGTTCAGGCCGCTGGTGAACAGGGTCACCACCACTTCTTCCCAGCTCATCACGAAGCCCATGAAGAAGCTGCCGAGCACACCGCCGCGCACGTTGGGCAGCAGCACGTTCCACAGCGTCGGCCAGAGCCCGGCACCGAGGGAGCGCGAGGCCTTGTACAGGCTCTGGTCGAGCCGCGCGTAGGCCACCAGCATGGCGATCACCGAGTACGGCAGCGCCATCAGCAGGTGGCCGAAACCGACGCCCAGCAGGCTGTCGAGCACGCCCAGGCGCGCATCGAGGTAGTAGATCGACATGGCCGAGACCACCTGCGGGACGATCATCGGCAGCAGCACGATGGCGGTCAGCAGCGTGCGGTGCCGGCGCTGCAGCCAGATGCCGGTGGCGAACAGGAAAGCCAGCGCCGTGGAGAGCGCACCGACCACCAGGGCCAGGCCCAGGCTCTGCAGGATCGACACCAGCCAGGCGCCGTCGAACAGCGTCGCATAGTGACGCAGCGACCAGCCGCCGTCCGGGAAGGCCAGGTAGCGCTGGTTGCCGAACGACAGCGGGACGATCACCAGGATCGGCAGCAGCAGGAACAGCGCGGACAGCGCCAGGGCGGCCCAGGACAGCCAGCGGCCGATCTGCGGGCGTGGCAGTTGCGGCTTTTTCACGCCCTTGGGCATGGCGGAGAGATAGGTTCCCTGCGGAGTCACAGCTCAGCCCTCCCAAGCAGGCGGCGGTAGCCGATGAGTTGTCCGAACAGCAGCGCGCAACCGACCACCAGCAGCATCAGCACGATGCTCAGCGCGGCGCCCAGGCCCCAGTTGGACAGCTGGAACATCTGCACGTAGATGTACTCCGCGAGCATTGCCGCCTTGCCGCCGCCCAGCAGCGCCGGGGTGACGAAGCAGCCGAGGCTGAAGACGAAGACGATGGCCGATGCGGCGACCACACCGGGCAGCGTCAGCGGGATGAAGATGTCCTTCAGCGTCTGCCAGTGGCTGGCGCCCAGGCTGCTGGATGCGCGCAGCAGGCTGTCGTCCACCTGCTTGAGCGACGACAGCAGTGGCAGCACCGCATAGGGCACCATGAAGTGCACCATGCCGATCAGCGCGCCCAGTTCGTTGCGCACCAGCGGCGGCGGCGCGTCGAACCAGCCGGTGGCCATCAGCCCCTGGCTGACCAGCCCACCGTTGCGCAGCAGCACCAGCCAGGCGAAGGCGCGGATCAGCATCGACAGCCAGAACGGCAGCAGCACGAACAGCTCGATCAGTTGCCGGCCGCGCGGCGTCGCGAACCGCCAGCGGTAGGCGATCAGGTAGGCGATGGCGACGCTGATCGCGGTGGTCAGCAGGCAGATGCGCAGGGTGCGCCAGATCACGGCCTGCAGGTTGGCGTTGTCGGCAATCGCCGCGTAGTTCTGCGTGCCCCACTCCGGCAGGCTGAAGCTCCAGCCCAGCACGCCGAGGGTCGGCAGCAGGTAGCCGACCACCACCAGCAATGGCAGCGGCAGGATCAGCAGGCCGTAGACCGGCAGCACGCCCGGTGCGAAACGTCGCATCTCAGCCACCGATCAGCGCGAGGTAGCGCTCCAGGGTTTCGCCGTAGTGTTCGGCATGCCACTTGTTGTTCAGCGACACCTGCTTCTTCAGGTTGTCCGGCGCGGTGGGGTTGATCGCCTGCAGCTGGGCGCTGAGCAGGTCGTTGGCCGCAAGGTTCACCGGTCCCATGTTGTAGACCTCCATGAGCTTGGCCTGCACTTCCGGCCGCAGCGCGTAGGCGATGAACTCCATGGCCGCCTTGGCGCCGGCCGGGTTGCCCTTGGGCACCATCCACACCGAAGGCGAGACGATGCCGCCGTCGAAGCTCCAGTCGATCTTGCCGCCGGTGTCGTTCTTCACCAGCTCGGCGCGGGTGTGCCACATCTGCGCCATGCTCACTTCGCCATCGCGGATCAGCTGCTGCGACTCGGCGCCGGTGGACCAGTGGGTGGCGATGTGCGGCAGCAGTTCCTCGATCTTGCGCAGGGCGCGGTCCACATCCAGCGGGTAGAGCTGCTCCGGCGGCACACCGTCGGCCAGCAGGGCGCATTCGAGGTTGGCGCTCATCCATTTGTAGAGGGTGCGTTTGCCCGGGTACTTCTTCACGTCCCAGAAGTCGGCCCAGGACTTGGGCGGGTTCTTGCCAAACTGCTCGTGGTCGTAGCCGATCACGTAGCTGTAGGTGTAGTTGGCGAGGCCGAAATCATGCACGTCGCCGTAGCCGATCAGCGACTTGTCGACGATGCCGAAATCGATGGGCGCGAGGAACTTGTCCTTGCCCAGGCGATAGGACGAATACATCTCGCCGTCGCACACGTCCCAGCGCACCGCGCCGCTGCTGACCTGAGTCTTCAGCGCACCCTCGGTGGGGCCGCTGCCATCGATCTTCAGCGTCAGCCCTGCCACCTCGTTGAAGCCGCCGAAGCTCTTCTCGAAGGCCGGCACCGCATCCCCCCCCCAGTTGGCCACCACCAGGTTGCCGCCGGCAGCAAAGGCGCGGCCGCCGGTGCCGAACGGCAGCGCGCTGGCGGCGGCGAGCAGCAGCAGGCTGCGGTTGAAATCGCGGCGGCTGATGCCGGCGCGCTCGCCCTTCTGGGCAGCGATTTCGATGGCGTCTTCGATGAAGCCTTGGCGTTCTTTCATGGTGATTGCTCCCCGATCGTTGTTTTCGTTATGTGGTTGTCAGGCGGACAACAGGTGGCAGTGCTGCGGCGACCAGCTGCACCAGTAGCGCTGGCCGCTGCGCAGATCGGCCAGCAGCGGGTGCGCGACCGGCAGGCGCAGGTCGAGGCGCTCGCCCTGCTCCAGGGTCAGTTCGAGGTTGACTTGGGCCCCCTGGTAAGTGGCATTGCCGACGGTGGCGCACAGGCCGTTGTCGCGGCCGGCGTCCTGCAGCGGGCGCAGGTCGATATGCTCCGGGCGCACCGCCAGCCAGCTCTTGCCGCCCTGGTTCGCCTGGGCCGAATGGGCCACGCGCAGGTGCTGGCCACGGAAATCGCAGAGCGTGGCCTCGGCTTCGCGTCGTACCACGCCGACCTCCAGCAGGTTGGTGTCACCGAGGAAATTGGCGACGAAACGGCTGGCCGGGCGTTCGTAGACTTCGCGCGGGGTGCCGACCTGCTCCAGGCGGCCCTTGTTGAACACGGCGATACGGTCGGACAGCGCCAGGGCTTCTTCCTGGTCGTGGGTGACGAAGACGAAGGTGGTGCCGAAATCCTTGTGCATGCGCGCCAGCTCGCCCTGCATTTCCTGGCGCAGGCGACGGTCGAGGGCGGACAGCGGTTCGTCGAGCAGCAAGAGCCTGGGTTTGAACACCAGCGCACGGGCCAGCGCCACGCGCTGCTGCTGGCCGCCGGAGAGCTGGGCGATGCCGCGATTGCCCATGCCGGCCAGGCCGACGCGCTCCAGCACCTCGGCCACCCGGCGCTCGATCTCCGCGCCCGGCACCTTGCGGATGCGCAGCGGGTAGGCGACGTTCTGCGCCACGCTCATGTGCGGGAACAGCGCGTAGCCCTGGAACACCACGCCGAAATCGCGCTGGTCCGGCGACAGCTGGGTGATATCGCGGCCGTCCATCTCGATATGCCCTTCGCTGGGCTCGACGAAGCCGGCGAGCATCATCAGCGTGGTGCTCTTGCCCGAGCCCGAAGGGCCGAGCAGCGTGAGGAATTCGCCCTGGCGAATGCTCAGGCTGAGGTCGCTCAGGACCTGCAGGTTGCCGTAGCGCTTGCCCAGGCCGAGCAAGTCGACGAGATGCTGCATGGCGGGTCTCCAGCCGTTTTTCTTGTTGATCGGTGTTGGCTTGGTGCTTTTTTTGTATTGGCTTGGGGCCATCTTCTGTGCAAATTTAACTAACGACAATTCAATAGATTTCCGCCTGAATCGTTAGTCAAATTCACACAAAAAGGTCTTCCATGCGTCAGAACAGTGCGTTCCGAATGCCCTCCCTCATCGCCCTGCGCGCTTTCGAGGCACTGGTCCGGCAAGGCAGCATCAGCCGTGCGGCGCTGGAGCTGCACGTCACCCACGGGGCGGTCAGCCACCAGGTGAAGAAGCTGGAAGAAGAGCTGGGCATGGCGCTGGTGGAGCGCCAGGGCAAGGGCGTGAAACTGACCGCCGCCGGGCGCCAGCTGAGCCAGCAGATCAGCAGCGCCTTCGACCAGTTGCGCGACATCCGCCGTGCCCTGCCCAGCGAGGAACCCGCCGGCGAACTGCGCATCGCCTGCGCCCCGGCGCTGCTCGCGCGGGTGTCGTCGCTGCTGGAGAAATTCCTGCGCAACTACCAGGAAGTCGCCCTGCACCTGCTGCCGATGAGCAGCGACCTGGGCCAGGTGGACATGGTGATTTCCTTCGGCGAGACGCACATCGAGGGCCAGCGCTTCGCCGCGCTGGGCGACATCCGCTACTTCCCGGTATGCAGCCCGCGCCTGCTCAACACCCAGGAACACCTGCGCAAACCGCGCGACCTGGCGCGCCAGGTGCTATTGCACGAGGACGATGGTTTCGACTGGAGCCGCTACTTCCTCGCCGCCGGCGTACCCGGCCTGCAGGCGCGGCAGAACGTCTTCCTGCCCGACGCCTACCTGACCATCCGCGCCGCGCTGGCCGGCGGCGGCGTGACCATCAGCGACCACATCCTGGCCGGCGAGGAGCTGGCCGAGGGCCGCCTGGTGCGCCTGTTCGACATCGACTTCCCAGCGCCCCACCCCTACTTCCTGATCATCCCGCCCCACGGCAACCAGGCCCTGGCGCGAGAGTTCGCAGATTGGTTGCTGCACGAGCTGGAGGCGATTCCGGCGTTTGATTGAGGAGCGAAATGCTCTTGTAGGATGGGTGGAGGCTATCCGGCAGGGCCCGCGTTGGGCGTTCGCGAGCAAGCTCGCTCCTACAAAGAGCACCATGGCGCACCCTGTAGGAGCGAGCTTGCTCGCGAACAAAGACCCGCTGTGGCGGGCGGCTATGTCCTCAGAGCTTCCGCCCACCGAGCAGGAAATGCGACAACGCCGGAATCAGGATCAGCGCCCCGAGCATGTTCCAGAGGAACATGAAGGTCAGCAGGATGCCCATGTCCGCCTGGAACTTGATCGGCGACCAGGCCCAGGTGATCACACCCGCTGCCAGGGTCACGCCAACCAGCGCGACCACCTTGCCGGTGAAGGCGACCGCCTGCTGATACGCCACCGACAGTGGCAGCCCGGCCCGCTGCAACTGCAGCTGCACGCTGAGCAGGTAGAGCGCGTAATCCACTCCAATCCCCACGCCCAGGGCGATCACCGGCAGCGTGGCGACCTTCACGCCGATGCCCATCATCACCATCAGCGCCTCGCAGAGAATCGAGGTGAGCACCAGCGGCAGCAGCGCGACCAGGGTTGCGCGCCAGCTGCGGAAGGTGATCAGGCAGAAGATGCCGACCGCCGCATAGACGTAGAACAGCATGCGGTGGTTGGCCTCGCGCACCACGCGGTTGGTCGCCGCCTCGATGCCGGCGCTGCCGGCGGCGAGGAGGAACTGGCGGTCCGGGGTGCTGTTGGCGCGGGCGAAGTTCTCGGCGATGCCGGCCACTTCGTCCAGGGTTTGCGCCTTGTGGTCCTTGAGGAAGGCGATCACCGGCATCAGCGAGCATTCGGTATTGAACAGCTCCGGGGTGTTCACCGAGGCCTGCTGGGCGGCGTAGTTGAGCACGTCCTGGTTGCGCTGCAGGCTGGCGAACTTGGGGTTGCCCTCGTAGGTGCCGGCGGTGATCTGGCGCACCGCGTTGACCAGCGAGGTCGTCGCCTGCACACCGTCGTGCTGTTGCAGCGCCCAGCCGAGGCGGTCGGCGAGGATCAGCGTGCGGTAGTTCAGGCAGCCTTCCGGCGCGGTCTTCACCATTACCGCGAAGAGGTCGCTGGAAAGTGCGTAATGGCTGGTGATGTAGGCGTTGTCGCGGTTGTAGCGCGAGTCGGCGCGCAGCTCCGGAGCGCCGGCGTCGAGGTCGCCGATCTGCAGGTGCTGGCTGACCAGCAGGCCACCCGAGCCCAGCAGCGCCGCCACGGCCAGCGCGATAGTCGCCCAGCGTCGCTCGGTGAAGTGATCCAGTAGCGCCCACAGCTTGCCGAGGCCCTGCCGGCGATCCACCTGACGTTCCTCGCGCAGGGCGCGCTCGGCGGCACGCTGGCTGACACCGACATAGGACAGCGCCACCGGCATCATCAGCAGCGAAGTGAAGATCAGCACGGCTACGCCGATGCTGGCGGCGATGGCCAGGTCCTGGATCACCGGGATGTCGATCAGCATCAGCACGGCGAAGCCCACCGCATCCGACAGCAGCGCGGTGACGCCGGCCAGGAACAGGCGGCGGAAGGTGTTGCGCGCGGCCACCTGCTTGTGGGTACCGCGGCCGATGTCCTGCATGATCCCGTTCATCTTCTGGGTGGCGTGGGACACGCCGATGGCGAAGATCAGGAACGGCACCAGGATCGAGTACGGGTCCAGCGCATAGCCCAGCCACGCCACCAGGCCGAGCTGCCAGACCACCGCCAGCAGCGAGCAGCCGATCACCAGCAGGCTGCTGCGCAGGCAGCGGGTGTAGAAGACGATGATGACGAAGGCGGTGACCACCGCCAGGCCGAAGAACAGCATCACCCGCAGCAGGCCGTCGATCAGGTCGCCCACCAGCTTGGCGAAGCCGATCACGTGCAGGCGTACTGCGCCCTTGCCCTCTTCGCCAGCGGCGAAGGCCCGGGCATCGCCCAGGTATTCGTACTTCAGGCGCAGCTCGTCGAGGGCGTGGGAGAATTCGCGGTAGTCGATGCCCTTACCGGTGGCCGAGTCGCGGTCCAGCAACGGCACCACCAGCATGCTGGAGCGGAAGTCATTGCCCACCAGGCTGCCGACGATGCCGGCGCGGGCGATGTTCTGGCGCAACTGGCCGATGGCCTCGGGCTTGCCGTCGTAGCCGTCGGGCATCACCGGGCCGCCCTGGAAGCCTTCCTCGGTGACCTCGGTCCAGCGCACCGCCGGCGACCACAGCGACTTCATCCAGGCGCGGTCGACGCCGTGGCTGAGGAACAGCTGGTCACTGATCTGCCGCAGGCTGGAGAGGTAGGCCGGGTCGAAGATGTCGCCGTTGGGGTTCTCCACCACCACCCGCACCGAGTTGCCCAGGCCGCGCAGCGCGGCGCGGTTGTCCAGGTAGTTGCGGATGTAGGGATCGCCGTGGGGGATCATCTTCTCGAAGGCCGGGCGCATCTCCAGGCGGGTCACGGCCATGTAGCCCAGCACCAGGGTGACCAGGGCAATCAGGGCGATGAACAGCGCACGGTGGTTGAACACCAGGCGCTCCAGCAGGTTGCCGCTGTGGGCGTCGAAGTCCCGCAGTTCGCGGACTACAGGCATCTCGCCTTGCTTGAGGTCGACCATCAGGCTGTCTCTCTTTCTCTTGTTCTTATGAAGGGTCGGCGCACTCAGCGCACCGGCATGGCGTTCTCGCGAACGCCGCGGGTGCCGACCAGCAGCAGGCGACCGGGACCAGCCACGGCGCCGCTGACGGGCAGGCGCTCGGCCAGTTCCAGCGGTTTGAAGCTGACACCGCGGTCATCGCTGACCAGCCCCTGGCCAGCCTGGCTGAACAGGTACAGCCGGCCGCTGGCGTCGAAGTTGGCGGCGGTCAGGCTCACCGGCAGGCCGGTGTCGACCGCGCTCCAGCTCTCTCCACCGTCGACACTGCGCACCGCGTGCCCGCGCAGGCCGTAGGCGAACACCAGGCCAGGCCGCGCGACCACGCCGAAGAAGCTGCCGGCATAGGGCGATGGCAGGGCGACGAAGCGTTCCTGCTGGCCCTCCTGCTGGTGGGAAAGGCGCAGCAACAGGCCCTGCTCGCCGACGATGAACAGGTCATCGCCGCTGGCTGCGATGGCGGTCAGGTGCAACGCCTGCGGGTTGTCGACGCGATGGTTCCAGGGCTCCCAGGTGCGCCCGCCGTCGCGGGTATGCAGGATCAGGTTGAAGGCACCGACCACGAAGCCTTCATTGGCATCGCGGAACCACAGGTCGAGGAACGGCTTGTCGGCGCCCTCCTCCTTGAATCGCCGCGCCTGCTCCAGCCAGGTGGCGTTGTCCGGCTGCGGATGGGCGGCGTAGTAGTCGAGCATCAGCTGGCCGATCTGCCGGCCATCGAGCTGGCGCCCCCAGTGGATGCCACCGTCGGCGCTGTGCAGCACCACGCCATCGTGGCCCACGGCCCAACCCTCGTTCGGCGTCGGGAAGTAGACGGCAGTCAGGTCCGAGCTGACCGGCACTTCGGCCTGGCGCCAGTGGCTGCCGCCGTCGTCGGAGTACAGGATATGGCCGCGCTGGCCGACGCTCACCAGCCTGTTGCCGGCACGGGTGACGGCCAGCAGCGGTACGCGGCTCGGTGCGTTGCTGTAGGCCGCCGGCAGGTCGAGCACGTCGACAAAACCATCAGCCTGTTCGCCAGCCTGGACGCCGCCCGCCAGCAGCAACGCGCCCAGGAATAACAGGCGCTTGAAGGGGATCTGCATGGAGCTTTCCTCGGGTAGAGCAGCGGCGGCTCCGGGGGGAGCCGCCACTTCTTTCGTCAGCGAATACCGCTACCGGCCAGCGCCTCGGGGGACCACTGGGTCTTGGCCAGCGGGTCGATGTAGCTGATGCCGCCGTACGGGCCGACCACGCCGTTGATGTTGTAGGAGCCGGCGGTCAGGTCGTAGATCATGAACGGCGTGGCGTCCGGGATACGCTTGTCGTAGCTCTGGCTGAGGAAGGCGAAGGAGCCGCGATAGAGCTGGCCGCGGGCGTCGTACTGGTCGGAGGCCAGGGCCACCCAGCTGTCTTCGTCGAGGTAGAAGCGACGCTTGGCGTAGATGTGCCGCGCGCCGGACTTCAGGGTGCCTTCGACGACCCACACGCGGTGCTTCTCCCAGCGCACGTAATCCGGCGACAGGTGGTTGGGCGTGACCACCGGCTTGATGTCACTGGCATAGGTCAGGCGGTAGGTGTTGTAGGGCACGATCATTGCCTGCTTGCCCACCAGCTTCCAGTCGTAGCGGTCCAGCGCACCGTTGAAGACGAACACGTCGTCGTAGGTGCCGGCGCCGGCCATGCCGGGGTTCGGGGTGTCGTAGGCGAGGTTCGGCGCCAGCTTCACACGGCGCTGGCCGGGCAGGTACTGCCAGGCGCGGCGCGGCTGCTGCAGCGGGTTGGCAGCGTCCTTGAGCATCATCGCCTCGCCGGCGCGACGGGCCGGGCCGCTGTAGTACAGCTTCATCTGGTAGTAGACCTCGGAGCCTTTCACCGGCTGGGTGAGGTCTTCGTACACCGGGTAATTAATGAAGGCCTGGCCGGTGGTGGCAAGGTTCGCGCTGCCCGAGGCGTCGACGTTCCAGGAGTCGTACTTGGCCTTGATGTTCACGCCCTGGTAGCGCAGCAGGAAGTTCCACATGGCTTCCGCGCCAGTCTGCGGAATCGGGAACGGCACGCCCGGCAGCGCGTTGTCGATGGCCGTGCCGCCTTCCAGGGACTGCGCGGTGACGGCGTTCTTCCTGCTGTTTTCCAGCACGGTATCCGGCAGCGCGGCGCTACGGTGGGTCGGATAGACGTCGACGCGGAAGGTCGGATAACGCTTGGCCAGCTCGACGGTGGTGGCCGACAGCTGATTCTTGTACTGCTCGACGTTCTTGCCATCGATCACCAGCAGCGGCTTCTCGCCGGCGAATGGGTCCGGGCGCATGGAATCGCCGGCCTTGAAGCCGGCCGGGGCGCTGGTCAGACCGCCGGCGTAGGCGGGAATCGAGCCGTCGCTGCTGGCGGCTTTCTCGGCGCCGACCAGGGTCAGGGTGCTGCCCAGCTGGGCAGCGTCCTGCGGGGAGACAGCGGCCTGGGCCAGACCGCAGAGGGTCAGGCCGAGGGCGGTGGCGATCAGGGTGGGTTTGAAGTTCATGCTGGGTTTCTCCTGCTTCGAGAGCGAAGCCTTACGTGAAATCAGAAGGTGGCCTTCAGGGAGGCGGTGACCATGCCGCGGTCCTTCAGCAGGGGCGCGAGGCCGCCTTGCGAGGTGATCTGGCCGGGGATGCACTGGTACTGGCCGTTGGCGCCGGGGGTGTTGTTGTCGCGGCCGCTCTCGCAGGTATCGAAGGGGCCGAAGGCGTCAACGTATTTCAGGTCCAGGCGGTACTTCTGGTGGAAGTCCGCGGCCACGCCAACGGAGTAGCTGCCGGCGTCCTCGTTGCCGCCCAGTTGCACCGCCGAGTTGCCGTGCAGGCCGACGTTGTAGGACATGGGCATGGACAGGTCGACGCCGGGGAAAGCCTGGTACCAGGTCGGAGTGAAGTTGGCCGACATGGCGTAGGCGTTGGTGGTGACCTTGTCGACACCGTGGTAGCTGGAGTCGCCCTTGAAGGTCTGCTCGCCTTCGGTGACGTCGATCAGGTGCGTCAGGGTGCCTTCCACCGCCAGCGACGAGGCGTCCCACAGCGGAGTGGCGCCGAAGGTCACCAGGCCGTTGAGCACGACGTGGAAGGTCTTGCCGCGGGCAAGGCCCGTGTCGCCGTCGCTGGGCAGCTCGCCGATCAGGTTGGCGCCGTTGATCGCGCCGCGCTTGGCCGCTGCGTAGAGCGTGGAGTTGACCGTGGTGAAGTTGCTCGCCAGCGGCATGTTCTCGCGGTAGTTCAGGTCCATGCCGACGCTCACGCCGGCGATTTCCTTGGACAGGCTGATGCCGTAGATATCGATGTCGTCGGCATAGGCGGTGATGTAGTTCATCCCCTGCAGGCCGGCGAGGCCGGGCTTGTGCAGGTTCGGTGCGTCGATGAGTACCGCCGGCAGGGTGTCGGATGTCTTGCGGTAGTAGAAGCCCAGGGTGCCGTCGAGCCATTCCGGGCTCCACTTGGCCATCAGGCCAAAGTCACCGGTGTTGTCGGGCTTGCGGTCATGGCCGCGCGCGGCGCCGTAGAAGGCGTTCTGCGCGGGCAGCGGCAGCCAGAAGACGTTGCCGCCGTCGTTGAGCATGTCGTAGGGGCCCATGTAGGTGCCGCCTTCGGGGAAGCGCGAGTTCTCGAACTCGAGGAAGTACTGCGCGGCCAGGGTCAGCTCGGGGTTCACCGTCAGCGAGGCGGACAGCTGGTTGCGCGGCATGAACAGCTCTTTCGCCTCGGTGCCGGGCACGTTGTACAGCTTGCCCAGGTCCAGGGCCGACTGGCCGTAGTTGATGCCGTTGGCGGCGCTGAATAGCGTCTCGCCCCAGTAGATGGTGTGGCGGCCGAGCTTGCCGCTGAGCTGCATGTCGTCGCCGACCTGGTGGCTGGCGAAGACGAAGGCATCGAGCAGCTCGCCGGACGGGCCGTTGTAGTAACGGTCGGCGAAGTTGCTCAGGCCATGGGTGGCCGGTTGTGCGCCACGCGGGGAAACCACCGTGCCGTTGCGGGTGACCAGATGGCCGGCGTTGCCTTTCTGGCCGGGGAACGGGTTGCTCGCGCCGACATCATCGTAGGCATGGTCGTACCAGCCGGCGGCGGAAAGGCGGAAGCCCATGCTGTCGCGGTAGACGAAGTCCAGTTCGCTGAGCAGGTCGAAGCGCTGGGTCACCGGAGTACCGGACGAAAAGTTGCGGTCGCCGTCGTTGGTGTTGGCGGTACCGGCGATCTTGCTGTTAGGTGACTCGACCCTCTGCCCGTAGCTGAGCTTGACGGTGTTGTCGAAGCGGATCGACAGGTCCGGGTTGCCGGTGTCCAGCTCGAAGGCCTGCAGGGGCTGGCCGGCCATGGCGGCGAGGACTGCGGTCGCCAGCAGGCAACGCTGCAGGGGACGATTCGGATTGCTCTGGTGATGCATGCGTGTGCTCCGTTTCTTGTTGTGGTCGGGACGCTTTCCGGGCCCGTCCCGCGGCCCATTCTTTGCTCTGGAAGGGCGTGCGCCGGGGCGCACGAGGGCCTGCCCCGGCGCGAACGCCGGAACCGGGGGTTGTCGTTGAGTCAGGTGTGGTGGATCAGTGGTCCAGCATCTGGATCAGTGCTTCGGCCTCTGGCCAGTCGCCGAACCCCGAAGCGGGATTGAGGTGGCCGACACGGCCCAGCTCTACCAGGCTCGCGCCCCAGGCCTCGGCCAGTCGCCGTACGGCATCGGGCGTGGCCAGCGGATCGTTGTCGCTGCACGCCACCAGGGTCGGGAACGGCAGAGGCTGTTGCGGCAGCGGTGCCCACCCCATCTCGGCAAGCACGGCAGGCCTGGGATAGTGGGCCGGCCAGTCGCCGTCCAGGTCCGGCGGGGTTGCCAGCAGCGCGCCCTTGATCGGCCGGCTGTAGCGCGCCGCCCAGTGCGCGACCATCAGCACACCGGCGCTGTGGGCCACCAGGATCACCTCGCCGTCGATGCCTTCAAGCTCGCACTGAATGGCTTCGATACGGGCGTTCAGGTCGAGTTTGTTCTCGGTCAGTGGCGGCACGCTGCGAACATTGGGCAGGCGCTGCTGGAGCAGGGTCTGCCAGTGCTCGGCCACGTGGTCGCGCAGGCCGGGAACCATGAGGACGGTGGTGGAAGATTTATTGTTGTTCACCGGTTCACCTTTCAGTGATTTCGAACTTGTTGGACAGACAGTAGAGATGCCCCGGTGGCGGTGCTTTGCATTGAGCGTCAGGCACTTCGCATTTGATGACAGCCTGCCCCCCACCCGGCATGTCGTCGCTGAGCCAGGGGCCGTGCGTTACGGGACGTACGGTGCATTCCAGAGCGCCGGAAGCACTGGCCGAAGCACGAACTTTCGTACACGCTTGGTTACAGCTGTCGCTAGAATCTGATGTCATCGACCCAGCCAGCGTGCGCCCCGGTCGCCAGGTGTCCATGAACCCTGCCGGCACGGAGCAACCACAAGAACAAGAAGGCGATTCACGCATGACCCCAATGGTTCGCATTGCGGCCCTCACCAACTACCTGGAAGTGGCCAGGCATCTGGGCCTCAACCCGCAGCAACAACTGAGTGCGGTGGGCCTTTCCCAATCCATGCTCGAGCACCCGGAGCAGCGCATTCCCGTTGCAACGGCAGTGACCCTGCTGGAAGAGTCGGCGCGCATCAGCGGCTGCGAAACCTTCGGCCTGCGCATGGCCGAATCGCGCCAGCTCGCCGACTTTGGCGTGATCAGCCTGCTGTTGTCGCACCAGGCGACGCTACGCGAGGCGATGGATACCATCATTCGCTATCGGCACCTGCTCAACGAATCCCTGGCGCTGTACGTCGACCAGGAAGGCAAGATGGCGATCCTGCGCGAAGAGCTCCTCACCGTACCGCCAATGCCCATGCGCCAGGGCCTGGAGCTGGCCCTGGGCACGCTGTACCGCCTCTGCGCCGCACTCCTCGGCCCGCACTGGCGACCGATCAGCGTCAACTTCAGCCACGACGCCCCGGCGGACCTGCAGGTGCACCGCCGGCTGTTCGGCTGCAAGATCGAGTTCGGCAGCGAGTTCAACGGCATCGTCATCCCCGCCGCCGACCTGGACGCCGCCAACCCCATGGCCGACCCGGCCATGGCCCGGCATGCGCGCAGCTTCGTCGACTCCCTGCCCGGCGCCACCGACGGCAGCACGCTGAACGAGGTGCGCAAGTCCATCTACCTGCTGCTGCCCATGGGCCGCGCGACCATCGAGCAGATCGCCCAGTCGCTGGGGTTGAACGTGCGCACGCTGCAACGGCGCCTGGAAGACAACGGAGTGACCTTCTCCGACCTGATCAACGAGGTCCGCCGCGAGCTGGTGCTGCGCTACATGGAGAACCCGCGCTATTCGCTGGGGCGCATCGCGGATTTGCTGGGGTATTCGATGCCCAGCTCCTTCACCCGCTGGTTCGCCGTGCAGTACGGGATGTCGCCGGCGGCGTGGCGCAAGGAGCATCTGGGGCGGGAGGGGGAGTAATTTTTCCCTGAGGGGAACGGTGCCGTGCGGTTCGCGAGCAAGCTCGCTCCTGCAAGAGCACGCCCTGGCTTTGGCTTTGGCTTTGGCTTTGGCTTTGGCTTTGGCTTTGGCTTTGGCTTTGGCTTTGCAAGACTTCCAGATAAACGTCAGCGCGCTTCGAACGCCCCGTTCAGGAGGCCTCGGCGTACGCGGAAGTTTCTCTGGAAATCTTCAAGAGCAAAGTACGTAGGGCGGATCGGCTCACCCCGCGACCTTCAACATCCCCAACACCAACAGGGCCAGGAACACCGTCTCCCCCACCATCAGCAGGATCGGCTTCACCCCCACCGTCGCCAAAGCCTTGAGCTGGGTCTTCATGCCCAGCGCCGCGATGGAAATCACCAGGCACCACTGCGACAGCTTCCCGCCGGCCTCTACCAGCATCGACGGCAGATAGCCGGTGCTGTTCACCGCCGCCAGCAGCACGAAGCCCACGGCAAACCACGGCAACAGCGGCGGACGTTTGTCGCCCGGTTCTACGCCGCGGGCGCGGGTGATCATCGCCGCGCAGAGGATCACCGGCAGCAGCATGGCCACACGCATCAGCTTGACTACCGTGGCACTGTCACCGACTTCCTTCGAGATGCTGTAACCGGCGCCGACCACCTGGGCCACGTCATGGATGGTGCCGCCGAGGAAGATCCCCGCCTGCAGTGGCGGCAGGCCCAGTGCACGGACGATCATCGGGTAGAGGATCATCGCCAGGGTCGACAATGCCGACACGCCAAGCACGGTGAACAGCGTGGCCTTTTCCTTCTGCGTGTGCGCCGGCAGCGCCGCGGCCAGCGCCAGGGCCGCCGAGGCGCCGCAGATGGCGGTGGCGCCACCGGTGAGCAGGCCGAAGAGGAAGTTGAAGCCCATGGCGCGCGCCGCCGCAATGGAAACCAGGATCGTCACCGTCACCAGCACCACCACCATGACCACCGGCTGCCAGCCCAGTTCGGCGATCTGCCCGAAGGTGATACGGATACCGAGCAGCGCCACGCCCAGGCGCAGGATTTCACGGGCGGTGAATTCGATGCCGGCCTTGCACACGCTGTCGGCCGCGAGGAAATTCATCGCCAGGCCGAGCAGCAACGCGAAGAGCATCACCGGCGCGCCGTAGTGTTCGGAGAGGAAGGTCGCGGCCGCCGCCACCATGGCGCTGACCAGCAGGCCCGGCAGCAGCGTGCGGCTGCGCGTGCCAAGTGCGGAAATCGTCAGCACGGTCATGCAGGCACCTCCTGATCGGCGATCACCACATGACACTCGCCGGCAATCCAGGAAATCCCGTGCCGGCGCAGGCCGAAACCCTTGATGCCCGCCGGGCAACCCGTGGCCAGGTCGAAGCGCAGGCCATGGGCCGGGCACTGCAACCAGGGGCCATCCAGGCGCCCGCTGAACAGCGACGCGCCGGCGTGGGGGCAGCTGTCTTCGATGGCATGCAGCTCACCGTCGATATCGAACAACAGGAAGATGCCGTTCTCATGATGGAACAGGCTTCTGCCGCCGCGCGCCGGCAGGCGTTCAGCGGGAATACGGACCACACCGCTCATGCCGGAATCGCCTCCGGGAACTGCCGTTCCAGCGCACGATAGAGCGCCGCCAGCAGCTGTTCCGGGCTCTGCCCGCCGAGGGCGAACGCGCGGCCCTCGAGGAGGAACATCGGCACGCTGGAGTCGGCCAGGGCCACGCGGCGGCCGATGAACTGCCGCGCGCCATCGGCCAGCGCGTCGTCGAAGTCGACCACGTTGAAATCGCAGGCGCGCAGCAGGCGGCGCAGGGTATCGCGCTGGCCGATGTCCTGGCCGAGCTGGAAGTGCGCGCGAAAGATCATCTCCAGCAACTGTTCCTTCTGGTTGTCGCTGCCCACGTGCACCGCGCGCTGGAATACCCGGTGCGCATAGGTGGTGTTGGGCATGGTGAGGATGCGTTCGAGGTCAAGATCAACCTTCGCGCCCTCCGCCGCCCGCCGCACCTCGCCCATGCGTGCCTTCACCGCACGCTTGCCGCCCAGGCGGCGCTGGTAGAACTCGGCAAAGGGCTCGCCCTCCATGGCAATCTGCGGCAGCAGCTGCAGGCCGAGCCAGCTCACCCGCACGTTCAGCTCCGGACGCTGGCGTGCCAGCAGTCGCAACGCGGCGTCGAGGTTGCGCTTGCCGATCAGGCACCAGGGACAGATGAAGTCGAAGGTCATTTCCAGGTTCAGAGTCGGCATCAGGCGCCCTCCTCTTCACCGCGCAGGCGGCGCATGTCGTTGTGGTAGTGGCGGCGGGCATAGATGAACACCAGCGCGGCGAGGATGCTCAGCAGCGGGATGAGCTGGAAGGCGCGATCCAGGCCGATATGATCGGCCAACACACCGGTGAGCAGCGGGCCGGGGGCCAGGCCCAGCAAGTTGTTGGCCAGGGTCAGGGTGGCGAAGGCGGTGCCATGCACCGCCGGCGCGGTGAGGTTGGCGACCATGGCGCCGGACGGCCCGGAAGTACCGGCGGCGACCAGCATGCCCAGGCAGATCAGACTCAGCTGCGTGGTGCCCGGTGACAGGTGGAAGGCGATGGACAGCAGCACGCAGCTGACCAGGCAGAAGCCGATGGCGAGGATGATCTTGCGCGGCGGGTTGGCGCGGCCCAGGCGGTCGCAAAGGATGCCGCAGAGCACCATGCCGCTGCCACCGACCAGCACGATCACCGCCGAGATCAGTCCGGCCTTGCCGGTGTCCAGGTGGTAGTAGCGGTTCAGGTAGCTGGGAATCCACACCATGACGGCGGCAGCGACGAACAGTTGCAGGCCACTGCCCAGGTAGGCGGCGATCACCGAACGGCTGCCGAACAGGCTGCGCAGGGAACGCCCGCCCACCTGGCGCGGCGCTTCGGCGGCGGCGACCGGGGCGATGCGTTTCTCACTGACGATCAGCGGATAGAGCAGCGCCAGCAGCAGGCCGAACAGCGCCATGCCGTGSTGCCGGCT
>NZ_MACM02000189.1:0-91524 GCF_001675465.2 Pseudomonas sp. AU12215 | reverse complement strand
CCAGAGGGAGAGGGAGCCGCCCGTGCCGGCGGGCACCAAGGTTTCATCCTGCACCGAACGGTCCCCTCTCCCTCTGGGAGAGGGTGAGGGCTGATCCGAGTACAGGACTGTCGGGTAGGAGCGGATTCATCCGCGATGTTTCTGTGCGAAGCGGAGCCGATCGCGGACGGAGTCCGCTTGTGTCTGCGGACCTACGCGATAGCGGTCTTCCCGGTCAGGGCAATTTCATCTCGTAACCTGCCGCCTGCAATTCGTCGTAGGCATGGTCCAGCTGTGCGCGCAGCCCTTCGGCGTCGGGCGCGTGGCGCGAGACGATCAGCTTGGTCGGCACGCTGTACAGGTTGTCGAAGGCCAGTGGCGCCATGTTGAGCTCCCGGCGCGCCTGCTCTACCGGCGTCTGGTAGTCGATCAGGTAGTCGCCGCGACCGCGTTCGAGCATCTGCAGCGCCGCGGTGTGGGTGCTGGTGCGGTGCAGCTCCAGCTTCAGCGCCGGGTCGGCGAGCAGGTCGGTGATCGGTCGCCAGTAGCTGTAGCCGCTGATGAGGATGACCCGGCTGCCGGTCAGGCCGCCGGGCACTTCGGGCGAGGGCCGCGAGGGCAGGCGGTAGAGGTTCAGCTCGACGTGGCCCAGCACTCGCTCGCACTCCAGCGTGCTGCCCGCCAGTTCCTGCTTGCCGGGTGCGCCGGCCCAGAGCTGCACGCTGCCGTCCTGCAGGCCCAGGTACAGGCGGGCGCTGGGCAGCGGGCGGAAGTCGGCGCGGTAGCCGGCCTTGAGCAGGATGCGCCGGACCATTTCGGCACCGCTGCCGCGGGTGCTGCCATCCGGGGCGGTATAGGTGTAGGGCGGGAACTCGTAGTAGCCCACCGTCAGCGCCGGCACTGGATGCGGCAGGCGGTCGGCCAGCGTGGGCCGGTCGACGGCCAGGGCGTTGAGGCAGAGGAGGGCGAGGATCAGCCCGGCAAGACGGCGCAAATGCATGGATGGCCTGGGTGCTCGTTATCGTTTTTGTTCGAAGCGGGCCGAGCATGCGACTGCCGCCTCGCACTTGTCCAGCGTCCACCGGCGGCGTTATGCCGAAGCGCTCAGTGGGGCAGCAGGAAACGTGCGGAAAGCGGCAGGTGATTGGAGATGCGCAGGGTGTCGTGGGCGCGTACGCCGGCCTCCAGACGATTCAGGCTGGGGCTGTGGAACAGGTAGTCGAGGGTGCGGTCGGGTTTGTGCACGCGCGGATCGTTGGGGAAATGCGTGTACCAGTTCTCCTGGTCGGCGCCACTGGACTCTTCCACCGCCGGGATCACCGGGAAGCGCGCTGCCAGCAGGTTCAGTTCACTGTTGGCGCGATAGGGCGCGCGCAGCACTTCCGGCAGGTAGGGATACTGGCCAAGCGGCAGCAGGCCGAGATCGCCACCCAGCAGCCAGGGGCGGCCCGCGGCCTGCAGGGAGTTCAGCTGGGCCTCGACGGCTTCCACCTGGCGCTGCGGGGTGTCGTCGCCGTTGGGGCGTTCCAGGCGCGTGTTGATCACGCTGAGCTGGCCGCCACCGCGGATCGGCAGGTCGCTCTGCAACAGCGCCGGTTGCGGGGCGAACAGATGCAGCAGCGGGATGGATGAACGCTGCGGCAGGGCGATGCGCTCGCTGCTGGCGATCTGGAAGCGGCTGAAGGTCACCAGCTTGCGCCCGGCGCTACCGAACACATGGGGATTGGGATCGAAGCGTGCCTTCCAGTCGAAGGCGGCGCTGGAGCAGGGATAAAGGTCGGCCAGGCGGTCGCCGATCAGCGCCTGCTGGTCCTGCTTGCCGGTGGCGGCGGCGCCGTCGTCCACTTCCTGCAGCAGGACGATGTCCGGAGCCTCGTCGCGGATCACCCGTACCACCTCGTCGAGGCTGTAGGCGATGTCTTCGGGGCTGGGGCTGTCGTCCGGGCCAGTGGTGTCGGGCAGGTCGTCCCAGAAGATGTAGCGCTTGCCGGCCAGGTACTGGACGTTCCAGGTCATCACCTTCAGTGCCTGGCCCGGCTGCAGTTGCGGCGCGGGCGCGCGGCACTGGGCGGCGACGCTTTCGCGCTCGGCGGGGTGCCAGGCCAGCAGCCAGGCGGCGGCGGAGAGGGCGAGCAGCAGGACGATGAACAGCAGGAACAGGGCGCGACGGCGAAGCGAGAGGCTCATGGGTAACCAGGGGCTATGCTTGTTGGGACCAGAGGATAGTGGCTGTGACTTCGTATTTCATCTCTGTGTTTAGTGTGGGAATAATCCTGAAACCTTGTGAGACGTAGTTCGCAGGATGCTGTTTCGCACCCGCGCGCTCCGGGAGGCTGCCATGTCGAGCAAGCTCTTCTCCCATCCCGTCTACCGACGCAAGGTGGTGCTGGTCAGCGGCGGCTGCTCCGGCATCGGCCGCGCCCTGGTGCTGCGCTTCGCCCGGGCCGGGGCCCATCCGGTGATCCTCGACCTTGACCAGGCGGCGCTGGACAGCCTGGTGCAGCACCTGCGCGAACACCTGAACGTCGAGGCCCTTGGCCTGCGCTGCGACATCGCCGATGCCGAGGCGGTGCAGCGCTCGGTGGCACTGGCGGTCGAGCGCTTCGGCGGCATCGACGTGCTGGTGAACAACGCCGGCATCACCCACCGCAGCCTGTTCATCGAGACCGAGCTGGCAGTCTTCCGCCGGGTGATGGCGGTGAATTTCTACGGCGCGCTGCACTGCACCCAGGCGGCCTTGCCCAGCCTGCTGGCGCGGCATGGGCAGATCGTCGTGCTCAGTTCGTTGACCGGCTTCGCGCCGCTGCTCTACCGCAGCGCCTACAACGCCAGCAAGCATGCGCTGCACGGCCTGTTCGACACGTTGCGCATGGAGCTGGACGGCACCGGTGTGGCAATCACCCTGGCATGCCCCGGCTTCACTGCCACCGACCTGCGCAAGAACGCGCTGGTGGGCGACGGCTCGGTTATCCGCCAGCCGGCGCTGGTGCTGGGCGCGGAGGTCGCCTCGCCGCGCGACGTGGCCGAGGCGATCTACCAGGGCGCATTGCGCCGCCGGCGGTTGCTGGTGCTGTCCAACGTCAACTGGCGGGCGAGGCTGCTGGCGCGCTTCTTCCCGCGGCTGTTCGAGAAGCTGCTGGTACCGAAGATGTCGGGGCTCAGGCCGGGAAACTGAATGTCCGGGGGCGCTTGCTCCCTCTCCCTTCGGAGCGGGGCGCGCAGCCAGGGTTGGGGAGAGGGCACTCCCCGTGGAACTGCATTGCCGGGCATGAGCCCGTCCC
This sequence comes from Pseudomonas sp. AU12215, assembly GCF_001675465.2. NCBI lineage: Bacteria > Pseudomonadati > Pseudomonadota > Gammaproteobacteria > Pseudomonadales > Pseudomonadaceae > Pseudomonas > Pseudomonas sp. AU12215. The sequence continues at coordinate 88,264 of NZ_MACM02000189.1, read as the reverse complement.
CTCCCTAACCCTCCCCCGCAAGCGGGAGAGGGGACCATTGGGCAGAACGATGAACACAGCGGCCAGCCGGAAATGCCCTTGACGAAGATCGGTTCAGATCAATGCGAGTGCGTGTCGAAACCACCGCCTGCCAGCGCCATGTCCCAGAACGACGCCTCGATCTTGTGCCCGTCCAGGTCGCGGATGAAGCAGCCGTAGTACGGATCGCCATAGAGCGGGCGCGGGCCGGGGGCGCCCTCGTCGGTGGCGCCGGCGGCTATCGCGGCGCGATAGAACGCGTCCACTTCCTCGCGGGAATTGGCCATGAAGCCGAAGTGCGTGCCGTTGCCGACGCTGGCGGGGCGCCCGTCGATGGGCGTCTGCAGCCAGAACTCCGGGAAGGCGCGGCCGTAGGCCACCGCGCCAGGGTGCTCCATGATCTGTTGGCAGCCCAGGGTGGGCAGCACGGCGTCGTAAAACGCCTTGGCGCGCGGGTAGTCGTTGGTGCCGATGGAAATGTGCGAGAGGCAGCTGGGCGGGAAGTCGCTCACGGCGAGTCTCCATACTCGGGGAAAGGAGACTCCAGCGTAGAACCCCGGCGCTCGACGTGCCGGGGGATTTGTTGCGACTTGCTGCCGCTCAGGCGGCCTCGCGGCCAAGCAGGATGAAGATGCGGTAGGCGGCCACCGTCAGCAGCAGCTGGAAGAACCCGCTCAGCGAGTGCAGCGCGACGCTGAGTACCGGCGCGTCCTGGCCGGCCTCGGTGATCCAGCCTTCGGCGATCCACACCGGCGCGAGGATGGCCAGGGAGGTGATCAGCAGCAGGAAGAAATGCCCGGTGGTCAGGCTGAAGCTCTCGCGCATCGCGTCGATGGGCGCGCGGCCGCGCTGCACCAGGAGGAATTCGGCGAAGGCCAGCTTGATCATCACGAAGATGCCCGGCAGCACCATCAGGTACAGGCCGATCACGATCAGCAGCGAGGTGATCGCCGAGAGCAGGGCGAAAGCTGGCCACAGGCGCAACGCTGCGCTCCACAGTTCGCGCACGCTGCGCTCGATACCTTCGCCCGCGTCGATCATGTAGAGGATCAGGCTGGCGGTGTAGATCGGGTAGAACACCAGGCCCGCGGCCATGCCCCAGGGCGCGATGTTCTGCGAGCCGGCGGCGACGTTGATTTGCTGCTGCACCAGCGTCTCGATGACGATCCACGGCAGGCACAGCGGCACCAGGGTGCCCAGATGACGGGAGAAGAAGAACCAGGTGTCGCGGAGGATGGAAAGGGGATTCATCAGTAACCCGATACTGTCCGAGGGCTTCGACTCTAACTTAAGCAAACCCTCAGATAGAAGGCGCAAGAATTCTGTGACCGGAACTTGTTTTTTTCCGACCCGATCCAATGTTTCGCTTCAGCGATCCGTTTTGATTCACCCGCTCACTCGAGGCCTGTCATGAATTCCGAAGAGCAATCCCTGATCGATGGTCTGTTCACCCGCCTGCGTGACGCCGAGTCGCAGACCGCGCCCCGTGACGCCGACGCCGAGGCACAGATCAACAGGCACCTGGTGCAGCAGCCGGCCGCGCCCTACTACATGGCCCAGGCGATGCTGATCCAGGAAGCGGCGATCAAACGCCTGGACCAGCGCGTCAAGGAACTCGAAGCGCAGCAGGCCAGGGCTCAGGAGCAGCGCCCGAGCAGCGGCGGCTTCCTCGCCGGGCTGTTCGGCGGCGGCCAGAGCCAGGAGCAGCGCCCGGCGCAACCGCAGCAGCGCCCGGACGGCTGGGGCCAGACGCGTTTCTCCCAGCCCGGCGGCAATGCGGCGTACGCCAACAATCCTGCGGCCGGCAATCCCAACGACTTCCGCCCCGCACAGCCGGCGCAAGCCGCACCGCAGGGCGGTGGCTTCATGCGCGGTGCGCTGCAGACCGCCGCGGGCGTGGCCGGCGGGGTGATGGTGGCGGACCTGCTGACCAGCATGTTCCACCACAACCAGCCGCAGGAAATCGTCGAAGTGATCCAGGAGCAGCCGGTGCAGCCGGAACCTTCCAGCTTCGACGACTCGCGGACGGACGACTCCTTTGGCGGCGGCGACCGCTATGCCGACAGCAACTTCAGTGACGCCAACTACGACGACGGTGGCAGCTTCGGCGACGACTCCGGCTTCTTCGGCGACGACGGCGACATGTTCAGCTGAGCCGCCCGCCCACCGGGACTGGCGGGGGCGCGCCGCTGTGCCGATAATGCGCCCCCGCTGTTCGAGTCCCGGAGTCACCGTTGAAGACCATCGCCCTGTTCGCCGACGTGCAGAACCTCTACTACACCGTGCGTCAGGCCTACGGCTGCCACTTCAACTACGCCGCCCTATGGGCCGAGCTGAGCGCCCAGGGCAACATCGTCCAGGCCTACGCCTATGCCATCGACCGGGGTGACGCGAAGCAGCAGCAGTTCCAGCAGATCCTGCGCAAGCTCGGCTTCACCGTGAAGCTCAAGCCCTACATCCAGCGCGCCGACGGCTCGGCCAAGGGCGACTGGGACGTGGGCATCACCATCGATATCCTCGACGCCGCGCCGAATGTGGACGAAGTCGTGCTGGCTTCCGGCGACGGTGACTTCGACCTGCTCCTGGACCGCGTCCGCGCCGGCGGCACCGATGCCACCGCTTACGGCGTGCCGGGCCTCACCGCCCAGGCGCTGATCCGCGCGGCCAGCCGCTATGTGCCCATCGAAGGCGCGCTGCTGCTGCGCTCCTGAGCCTTGCGGCTACAATGCCGCCCATTCCGAATTCGTATTGCGAGCGCTCCATGACCTTCGCCAACCTCGGCCTGATCGATCCCCTCCTGCGCGCCCTCGACGGGCTCGGCTACCAGAACCCGACGGCAGTGCAGGCCCAGGCCATTCCGGCCGTGCTCAAGGGCCGAGACCTGCTTGCCGCCGCGCAGACCGGTACCGGCAAGACCGCCGGTTTCGCACTGCCGTTGCTGCAGAAGCTCCTGCAGGAAGGTCACCAGGTGGCGGCCAACTCGATCGGCGCGCTGGTGCTGGTGCCGACCCGCGAGCTGGCCGAGCAGGTCCACGAGAGTTTCCGCGCTTACGGCCAGCATGTGCCGCTGCGCACTGCCGTGGCTTACGGCGGGGTCAGCATCAACCCGCAGATGATGAAGCTGCGCAAGGGCGTCGACGTACTGGTGGCCACGCCTGGTCGCCTGCTCGACCTGTACCGGCAGAACGCCCTGAAATTCACCCAGCTGCAGGCGCTGGTGCTGGACGAAGCCGACCGCATGCTCGACCTGGGCTTTGCCCGCGAGCTGGACGAGGTCTTCGCCGCGCTACCCAGGCGCCGGCAGACCCTGCTGTTTTCCGCAACCTTCTCCGACGCCATCCGCCAGATGGCCCGCGAGCTGCTGCGCGACCCGCTGACCATCGACGTGGCGCCGCGCAACACGGCGGCGAAGACGGTGAAGCAGCACCTGGTCACCGTCGACAAGAAGCGCAAGGCCGAGCTGTTCCTGCACCTGATGCGGGAGCAGGGTTGGCGCCAGGCCTTGGTGTTCGCCAAGACCCGCAAGGGCGTCGATGAACTGGTTGGCCTGTTGCAGAAAGCAGGCATCCGCGCCGACTCGATCCACGGCGACAAGCCGCAGCCATCGCGCCTGCGCGCGCTGGCGCGGTTCAAGGCCGGCGAAGTGGACTTCCTGATTGCCACCGACGTTGCTGCCCGCGGCCTGGATATCGAGGAAATGCCGCTGGTAGTCAACTTCGACCTGCCCATCGTCCCCGAAGACTACGTGCACCGCATCGGCCGTACCGGTCGCGCCGGCGCCAGCGGGCAGGCGATCTCGCTGGTCTGCGCCGACGAAGTGCAGCAGCTGGCGGCCATCGAGACGCTGATCGGCCAGACCCTGCAGCGCCAGGAAGAAGATGGCTTCGAGGCGGAACACCGGGTGCCCGTCACCGCCCCCGGCGGCCAGATAACCAAAAAACCGAAGAAGCCCAAGCAATCCAAGGTGCTCGAAGGCAAACCGGGCAAGGTCCACCTGGGCTCGCTGCTGGACGACAAGCCGCAGGTCAAGGCGGTGCGCAAGGCGCCGGGGTTCGGCCTTGGCGGCAAACCGGCAGGTGGCAAGCCGTCTTCTGGAAAACTCTCTTCTGGAAAGCCGGCCGGCAAGGGCGGTCGCCGCCCCTGAGCCGTTAAGGCGCGCGCCTGCTTCATCACGGTGCGCCGCCGAGGGCTGAGTCGGGGCTTTCCCCAGGCGTGGCGGGGTCTTGTGGGGTGTGGCGCAAAAGCTGCATTTCCGTGTGGAATCCCGAACGCCTATAGTGTGCCCATCGCGCACACAACAAGAACGACAGCCCATGCGCCACAAGGAACTCAAAGCCTGGACCGGCGGAGTCGCCCATCTGCTCCCGCTGGCCGCCGGTCGTCCGCGCCTGCTCGGCCTCAGCCAATGGCTGCAACAGGTCTGTGCGGTGGATAACTTCGTGCTCTTCGTCTACGAAGGCAACCACCGCCCACTGGACCTGTTCGACACCTTCCCGGCCGACATCCGCCACGTCTACGTCGAGGACTACCAAGTCGGCCCCTACCTGCTCGATCCCTTCTACCTCGCCTGCACCCGCCACCAGGCGCCGGGGCTGTGGCGCCTGCGGCAGTTCGCGCCGGACCACTTCTACGTGGGCGAGTACTACCAGACCTACTACCAGCAGACCGGCCTGACCGAGGAGATCGCCTTCTTCGTCGACCTGGCCGACGGCGCCACCGCCGTGCTCTCGCTGATGCGCAAGACCTCGAGCCCCGCCTACAGCCGCGACGAGATGCAGCTGCTCGAATGTGCGCGGCCGGTGGTCGAGCAGGTGGTGCGCGAAGCCTGGGAACTGCGCCGCGCGCAGCCGCGTCCGGCGCAGGACCTGGACTACCAGATCCGCGAGGCCTTCGACCAGTTCGGCGCCCAGCTGCTCACGCCCCGCGAGCAGGAGATCGTCCAGCTGCTGCTGCGCGGCCACTCCAGCGCCTCGGTAGCGGAGCAGCTGGATATCAGCCCAGGCACGGTGAAGATCCACCGCAAGAACATCTACGCCAAGCTCGGCATCGGCAGCCAGTCGGAGCTGCTCGGGCTGTTCATCCGCGAGTTGGCCGGACGCGATGTGGCGGGTGGGATGCGCGCAGCCGGCTGAACCGGGTAGCTCTTTTGTAGGAGCGAGCTTGCTCGCGAACGGGCTCCCCGATAACTCCGGCGCTGGGCGATTCGCGAGCAAGGGCCGGGCGCCCCCTCGGTCCTGCAGGGGATTTCTGTCCCGCGATCGCGCGCCGAGAGAACCAATCCCGCCATCTATCCCCCGAGGGATATATACACCCCGAAAGCCCCATTGCTAGCGTGACCACCAACAAGAACAAGGTGGGAGCGCGGTGATGGAAAGCGGTCAGGATGTCGATATCGAGTTCCGTAACGTGGTCAAGCGCTATGGCAGCGTGCCGGCGGTCAACGGGCTGAGCTTCAAGGTCAAGCGCGGCGCTTTCCATTCCTTCCTCGGCAGCTCCGGCTGCGGCAAGACGACCACCCTGCGGATGATCGCCGGCTTCGAGCAGCCCAGCGAAGGCGAGGTCCTGCTGGCCGGCCAGGCGGTGGCAGGGGTGCCGGCGCACCAGCGTGCGGTGAACATGGTGTTCCAGCACTACGCGCTGTTCCCGCACCTGACGGTGGCCGAGAACATCGCCTACGGCCTGCGCTATCGCACGCCGCGCCCGGACCGCGCGCAGCAGCGTCGCATGGCTGACGAGGCGCTGGAGATGGTGCGTCTGTCCGGCTTCGGCACACGCAAGCCCCACGAGCTTTCCGGCGGCCAGCAGCAGCGCGTGGCGCTGGCCCGCGCGCTGGTGAACAAGCCCACCGTGCTGCTGCTCGACGAGCCGCTGGCGGCGCTGGACCGCAAGCTGCGCAAGGAGATGCAGTCGGAACTGCTGCGCCTGCAGCGCGAGGTCGGCATCACCTTCGTGCTGGTCACCCACGACCAGGAAGAAGCGCTGTCGATGAGCGACAGCATCAGCATCATGAAGGACGGCCTGATCATCCAGACCGCCACCCCCGAGGCGCTCTACGAGACCCCGGCGAGCCGCTACGTGGCGGACTTTATCGGCGAGTCCAACCTGTTCGCCGGCACCGTCCGCCGCCTCGATTCCGGCCGTGTGGTGCTGGGCACGCCGGCCGGGCTGGAACTGAGCAGCCCGCCGACACCCACCGGTCCCTCGCTCTCGCCCCAGGCCGAAGGCTGCATCGCCGTGCGCCCCGAACTGGTCGGCATCGCCGCCGCCGATTCGGAGCTGCAGCGCGAAGTGCGCCTGAAGGGCCGCGTCGAAGACCGCATCTACCTGGGCAACCTCACCGAATACCGCGTGCGCACCGACGCCTTCGGCATTGTTTGCGTGCGCGTGCCGCGCAAGGCCGGCGGCGAGGCGGAAGCCTTCGAGCACGGCGCGCCGGTGCAGGTCGGCTGGAACCAGGCCAGCGGCTTGGCCATGGCGCTCTGAAAACGATCCAATCCTAACCAGAAAAATCAGCAGACAGGCGGGGAGTGACGATGGACAAGAAGAACTTCATCAAGACGATGCGCAGCTGGGAAAACGGCTCCATCACGCGGCGCGATTTCCTCGGCAAGACCGGCCTCGGCCTGGCGATGGCGGTGGTCGCCGCCAACACTCCCGGTCTGCTGACCGGCAAGGCCTACGCGGCCGAGGGCAGCAATATCGGCGACCGTCTGGCCCTGGCCACCTGGCCGAACTACCACAGCCAGGAGAACTTCGACGCCTTCGCCAAGGCCACTGGCGCCCGCGTACAGATGAACGTGTTCGGCTCCAACGAGGAGATGCTCGCCAAGCTGCAGGCCGGCGGCAGCGGCTGGGACGTCTTCGTGCCGACCAACTACACCATCAGTACCTACGTGCAGCTCGGGCTGATCGAGCCGCTGGACCTCTCGCGCATCCCCAACTTCGACCCCAAGGCCTTCGAGGAACGCTTCATGGCCCAGGGCACGGTGGACGGCAAGGTCTACGCGGTGCCGAAGAACTGGGGTACCACCGGTATCGTCTACGACGCCAGCCGCGTGAAGGGCAGCCCGGATTCCTGGAAACAGTTCTGGGACCTCACCCTGACCAGCGCCTCGGGCCGCACCATCGTCCACGACTACCAGCTCACCGCCATCGGCAACGCGCTCAAGTACTACGGCTACAGCTTCAACTCGCTGGACCCGAAGGAGCTGGCTGAGGCCGAGAAGCTGCTGATCCAGGCCAAGCCGCACCTGTTCGCGATCAACTCCGACATCCAGCCCTCGCTGCGCAACGGCGATGCCTGGATGGCCATGGCCTGGACCGGCGATGCTTCCCAACTGCACCGCGACAACCCGGACATGACCTTCGTGCTGGGCAAGGAGGGCGGCGAGATCTGGAGCGACTTCTTCGCCATCCCCAAGAGCGCCGAGCACAAGGATGCCGCCTACGCCTTCATCAACTATCTGCTCGACCCGCCGCACAACAAGCTGGAGGTGCTCTCCCACGGCTACCCGAGCGGCGACAAACGCGTCGACGCGCTGCTCTCCAAGGAAATGCTCGACGACCCGATCATGTACCCGGCGGCCGAGCGTCTGTCGCCGCTGGAGTTCGGCGCCGCGGCGACCCTTACCAGCCCGGCGCGCGCCGAGCTGATGGCGCGGTTCAAGGCCGCCTGATCGGCAGCTTCAGCGTTTATGCGGAATGCGGCGGATAACGCTGGTGCGTTATTCGCCCTGCCGCGAAGGTCCGCTCCATGCGTAGGGAATCGAACATGAACATCGCTGTCAGCGCCCCGTTGCCGCAGACCCAGGCGACGCCCGCGGTTTCGCGCGCGAAAAGCCTCGGCCGGCGCGTCACGCTCCTGCTGCTCCTGCCGTCCACTCTGTGGTTCCTGCTACTGCTGCTGATGCCGCTGGTGATCATCCTGGTCTTCAGCTTCGGCGAACGCAGCGCCGTGGGTGGTTATGGCGGCGGGCTGACGCTGGAGAACTACCTGAACCTCGGTTCCCGCGCCCAGGCCTTCTGGAACACCCTGACCCTGGCGCCGCTGGGCACCCTGGCCTGCCTGCTGGCGGCCTACCCGCTGGCTTACTTCCTGGCGGTGAAGGTGCGACGCAACAAGTCGCTGCTGCTCACGCTGGTCATCGTGCCGTTCTGGACCAGCTTCCTGATCCGCACCTATGCCTGGATCTTCATCCTCAGCGGTCGCGGCATTCCCGCGCTGCTGGAGAGCTTCGGCATTGCCGACGTGCGGCTGATCAACACGCCCTACGCGGTGCTGATCGGCATCGTCTACGGCTACCTGCCGCTGATGGTGTTCCCCATCTACGTGACCCTGGAGAAGCTCGACAAACGCCTGCTGGAAGCCTCCGGCGACCTCGGCGCCAGCGCCTTCGAGACCTTCCGCCGGGTGACCCTGCCGCTCTCCGCGCCGGGGGTGATCACCGGGGTGATGCTGGTATTCATCCTGCTCATGGGCGAGTTCCTGATCCCGGCGATCCTTGGCGGCGGCAAGGTGTTCTTTGTCGGCAACGCGCTGGTCGACCTGTTCCTGCAATCGCGCAACTGGCCGTTCGGCAGCGCGGTGGCAATGACCCTGGTGGCGATGATGCTGGTGATCATCGGCGTCTACCTGAAACTCGTGGCGCGCTACGGCGGCTCACGCAACGACGGGGTGCTCTGACATGTGGCTGCGCAGTTACTCCACCTCGGTCTACCTGTTCCTCTATGCGCCCATCGCGCTGATCATGCTCTTCGCCTTCAACGCCGGGCGCAGCGGGCTGAGCTTCCAGTGCTGCTCGGTGCAGTGGTTCGGTCGCGCCTTCGGCAACCCGTTCATCATGGAAGCCCTGGGCAACAGCGCGCTGATCGCCTTCTGCTCGGCGCTGATCGCCACGCTGTTCGGCACCCTCGCGGTGTTCGGCCTGCAGCGGGTCGGCAAGCGCGTGCGCCTGCTGTTCGACGCGCTGACCTACTGCGCGATCATCGTGCCGGGCATCGTCATCGGCATCGCCACGCTGATTGCCTTCATCACCCTGTTCGACGTGGTGAATCCGCTGCTGGCGCTGCTGGATATCGGCCTGCCAAAACTCAACATGGGCTTCGGCACCGTGGTGGCAGCGCACTCGCTGTTCACCATGGCGCTGGTGATGGTGATCGTCCGCACCCGCGTCGAGGCGATGGACAAGTCGCTGCTGGAAGCCTCCGCCGATCTCTACGCGCCGCCGCTGGACACCTTCTGGCGCGTGACCTTGCCGCAGATCGCCCCGGCAATCCTCGCCGGCTTCCTGCTGGCGTTCACCTTCAGCTTCGACGACTTCATCATCGCCTTCTTCGTCGCCGGCTCGGAAACCACGCTGCCGATCTACATCTTCTCGTCGATCCGCCGCGGTATCACGCCGGAGATCAACGCCATCTCCACGGTGATCATCTGCGCCTCGCTGGCGCTGCTGTTCACCTCCCGCTACCTGCAGAACCGCCGCACCGGCGTTCAGGCCGCCTGAGGGCCGACTTCAAGGAGACTCGAGGATGCGCGACCAGCTCTACATCAACGGGCAGTGGGTCAGGCCGGACCTGGGCGGCCGCTTCACCAGCTACGACCCCGCCACCGGCCAGCCGCTGCATGAAGTGCCGGCGGCCACCGAGGAAGACGTCGACCACGCGGTGCGCGCGGCGCGTACAGCGTTCAACCGCGGCTGGGGACAGAGCCGCGGCAGCGAGCGTGCCGAATGGCTTGAAGCGCTGGCCGAGGGGCTCGCACGCAACCAGGATTCGCTGGCTGAACTGGAAGTGCGCGACAACGGCAAGCCGCTGCCCGAGGCGCAGTGGGATGTGGCCGACGCCATCGGCTGCTTCCGCTACTACGCCGAGCTGGCGCGGGAGCTGGACGAGCGCCAGGACCAGATTCTGGCGCTGCCCGACGAACGCTTTCGCTGCCGCATCCGCCAGGAACCGGTGGGCGTGGCCGGGCAGATCATCCCCTGGAACTACCCGCTGCTGATGGCGGCATGGAAGGTCGCGCCGGCGTTGGCGGCGGGCGCCACCTGTGTGCTCAAGCCGTCCGAGCTGACGCCGCTGAGCGCCCTGGAACTGGCCGCCGCGGCGGACGCCATCGGCTTGCCGGCCGGCGTGCTGAATGTGCTGCCGGGGCTGGGCGCGGAGGCCGGCGGGCCGCTGAGCCAGCATCCGGGCGTGGACAAGCTGGCCTTCACCGGCAGCGTGCCGACCGGCTCGCGGATCATGTCGGCGGCGGCCCAGGACATCAAGAACGTCAGCCTGGAGCTGGGCGGCAAGTCGGCCTTCATCGTCTTCGATGACAGCGATGTCGAGGCGGCGGTGGAGTGGATCCTGTTCGGCATCTTCTGGAACCAGGGCCAGGTGTGCAGCGCCACCTCGCGCCTGCTGGTGCAGGAGGGCATCGCCCCGCGCCTGATCGAGCGTCTGGTGGAAGCGACCCGCGCCATCAGCATCGGCAACGGCATGGAGCCGGGCGTGCTGCTCGGCCCGCTGGTCAGCCAGGGGCAGCACGAGAAGGTGCTCGGTTTCGTCGACAAGGGCCGCGCCGGCGGTGCCCGCCTGCTTACCGGCGGCAAGCGTCCCGCGGGGCTGGAGCAGGGCTGGTTCATGGAGCCTGCGATCTTCGACGAACCGGCCGAGGACGCGCTGATCTGGCGCGAGGAAATCTTCGGCCCGGTGCTCTGCGTGAAGCGCTTCAAGACCGAGGCCGAGGCCCTGCGCCTGGCCAACGACAGCCGCTTCGGCCTGGCCGGCGCGGTGATGTCCGGCGATCCGCAGCGCGCCGCGCGGGTGGCGGACGGGCTGCGTGCGGGGATCGTCTGGGTCAACTGCTCGCAACCCACCTTCACCCAGGCGCCCTGGGGTGGCATGAAGCACAGCGGCATCGGCCGCGAGCTGGGCGTGTGGGGGCTGGAGAACTACCTGGAGGTGAAGCAGGTGACCGAGTACATCTCCGACCAGCCCTGGGGCTGGTACCTGAAGTAGGGGCATCACTGTTGGAGCGAGCTTGCTCGCGAATGGATACTCTCGGTCATTCGGGTGTTTCGGCCGGGCTTCGCCCCTCTCCCTTCAGGGAGAGGGGACGGTGTGAATCCGGCACTCAATCGAGGTTGTGCCCGATCCGCCAGAGCACGCCGCTCGGGTCGTGCAGGGTGAAGTCGCGCATCTTCCACGGCTGGTCTTCCGGCGCGCCAAGGCGCACGCCGTAGCGCTCGGCGAGGCCGGCGTCGCGCACCTTGGCGTACCAGGCGTCGGCGTCCTCCACCAGCAGGTGCAGCATCAGGTTCTCGGCGAATTCCTTGACGTAGTAGTTCTGCAGCAGGAAGGCGCAATGGTCGCCATGGTGGAAGTAGGCGAGCTCCTCGGAGCTCCACGGCGAGTTGAAGCCCAGGTCCTTGTAGAACTGCTGGGAGAGTGCGAAATCGCGGGCGGGGACGAAGACTTTCAGTTCAACGCTGGCAGTGCTCATGGGCAACCTTCCTGGTTCATGCGTGAGCAGGCTTCTCGACGGTGTTTTCTATGGGCCGGGCCGCCTCTGGCGGGCGGCTGGCTGCGAGTCTAACTCAGAGCTTGCGCTGCATGTAGCGATGGCTGGAGACGCCCGGCAGCGTCGAGACGCGCTCCACCTGCACCTCGAAGCCGAAACGTTCATAGAGCGCCTGTGCCTTGGGATTGGCTACCGAGACGTCCAGCGCCGCCATGGGCAGGCCATTGCTGCGGCCGATCTGCAGGAAGTGCTCGATCAGCTGGCTGCCCAGGCCCTCGCCACGAAGGTCCGGCGTGACGCCCAGGTGCGCGAGGTACAGCGTCCTGCGCGGCGGCGGGCAGATGATCTTTTCCAGTTGCAGGCCGCGGCGGATGACGCCGGGCGCGGCCAGGCCGAAATAGCCGAGAATCTGCCGCGTGGCCGCAAGCATGTAGCCCAGCGTCACCTCGCCGCCGAACACCGTGCCGGCGGTAACGACTTTACCGTCCTGTTCGCCGACCCAGTGCTGGCGCCAGCCGAACTGCCCGCCGCCCTGGACGAAGGCGTAGCGCAGGAAGTCCTGCGCGCTATTGCGGCCGGGGCGGGCGAAGGCATAGTCGAAGGCGTCGGGGCCGGAGCTGTAGATCAGCGGGACGGCGGCGTCGACATCATCGGGGCGGGCGCGGCGGAAGGTCAGCGGCATGCAGGCGACTCCTGGGTGGGAGTCGAGAATCTAGCACCATGGTTCCATAAAGTGCAGCGCTCAGCCTTGTGCTTCGAGCCAGTGCAGTGCGCCAAGCCCGGCCGCGCGGCCGCTGGCAAAGCAGGCGGTAAGCAGGTAGCCGCCGGTGGGCGCTTCCCAGTCGAGCATTTCGCCGGCACAGAACACGCCCGGCAGCGCCTTGAGCATCAGGCAGTCGTCCAGCGCCTCAAAGGTCACGCCACCGGCGCTGCTGATGGCTTCGTCCAGCGGGCGGGTGCGCACCACGGTCAGCGGCAGCGCCTTGATCAGGGCGGCGAGGCGTTGCGGGTCGGCATAGTCGGCGGCTGTGGACAACTCGCGCAACAGCCCGGCACGCACGCCGTCCAGCCCCAGGCGGCCGCGCAGATGGTTGGCCATGGACTTGGAGCCGCGCGGCTGCGCCACGGCCTTGGCGACCTGTTCCAGGCTGCGGCTGGGCAGCAGGTCCAGGTGCACCGTGGCGCTGCCGGACTGCTCGATGCGCTCGCGGATAGCGGAAGACAGGGCATAGACCAGGCTGCCCTCGATGCCGCCGGCGGTGACCACGAACTCGCCCTGGCGCGGCGTGCCGCCGGGCAGCGAGAGGGCCACCGGCTTGACCGGTGCGCCAGCGAACTTGTCGCGGAAGAATTCGCTCCAGCCAGCCACCTCGAAACCGCAGTTGGCCGGGCGCAGCGGCGAGATATCCACAGCGCGCTCGGCCAGCAGCGGTACCCAGGCACCGTCCGAGCCCAGGCGCTGCCAGCTGCCGCCGCCGAGGGCGAGTACGGTGGCATCGGCCGTCACGCTGCGTTGGCCTTCCGGCCCTTCGATCAGCAGCGCGCCGTTGACGTTCCAGCCCAGCCAGCGGTGGCGGGTGTGGATGACCACGCCGGCTTCGCGCAGGCGCTTGAGCCAGGCCCGCAGCAATGGTGCGGCCTTCATGTCGGTGGGGAATACGCGGCCGGAGGTGCCGACGAAGGTCTCGATGCCCAGGCCATGGATCCACGCGCACAGCGCCTGGTTGTCGAAGGCGTCGATCAGCGGCGCCAGGGTTTGCGCACGCTTTCCGTAGCGCGACAGGAACGGCTCGCGGGGCTCGGAATGGGTGATGTTCATACCGCCCACGCCGGCCAGCAGGAATTTGCGTCCGACCGAGGGCATGGCGTCGAACAGGTCCACCTTCACCCCGGCGCCGGCCAGGACTTCGGCCGCCATCAGGCCAGTGGGGCCGCCGCCGATGACGATGGCGGTACGGGAGGCGAGCGGGCGGGAATCGGTCATGCAGAAGGCCAGGCGGAGAGTGCGGGAAAAGGCGCAATTCTAGCGCAGCAGCACTGCGCGCCGGTTGCTCATTTTTTGCCCAGTTTTCCCGGAGCCTGCGCAGGCGAGGGCGTCGAGCGCTTTCCCGCAGGTTATCCACAGGCCGTTCCACAGCCATGGTGGAAAACGTTGGCCGCGGCATATTCCAAGGAGGTGGTCAGTATCGTACAGCGCGCCCTTATCCCCAGAGGGTAGGGGTTACGATAATTCTGACAGCGGATCGAGATTCCGCCGATGTTGGCGCTTTTGTGAATCCGTCAGCATGCGGGCCTCTTGCAACCTTGGTCCGATGCTCGATGAAAGTTCGTGATTACCTTCGCTCTCATGAGGCTCACCTTTGGGTGGAGGGCAGTGACACCCGCGTGCGCGTGAATGGCCTCGACATCGTTATTCGCGCGCTCCCCAGCGAGGAAATTCGCACTCTGCTCAACGAGGCGGTGGCCCATATGGTGGTGCGCCTGAATAAAAACCTGCAGGGTTCGAAAGTGAAGTTCGAGCAGCGTGTGCTCGAGTTGCTGTCGATACAGGTCGCATTGCACAACCTCTACGTGTTCACCAACTGGAGCCGCCTGTTGCCGCGCTACCTGCAGTTCGCGGGGCCGCTGCGCGCCCAGGAACTGCTGCAGCACCATGTACCCGAACAGGTGATGCGTTTCTGCGAGAAGCACTACGGTGAGGATTGCCGCCTGCGCGCCAGCGCGCTGCTGGGCTTCTCGGCCCAAGAGCTGGCGCGTTGGGAGCAGCAGCGCCTGCCCTCGCGCATGGACACCAACAACTCGCGCTACCGGGCCAACTGAAGCTCGCGCGCTACCCGCGCCGCGCTGTGGTGCAGGATGCCATGGCGCCGGGCCAGCGCGCGGCGGTCCTTGTCGTAGCCCCCGCCGATCACGCCGATCACCGGAATATCGCTGGCCAGGCAGCGGCGGATGACATGCTCGTCCCGCGCTGCCAATCCCGCATCGGTCAGCTGCAGATAGCCCAGGGCATCGTCCTTGTGCACGTCCACGCCGGCGTCGTAGAGCACGATGTCCGGCTGGTACAGCGGCAGCAGGTAGTCCAGCGCTTCCTCCACCACCTTCAGGTAGTCCGCATCGCCCAGGTGCAGCGGCAGGGGAATGTCCCAGTCGCTCTGCGCCTTGCGCGCGGGGAAATTCTTTTCGCAGTGCAATGACACGGTCACCGCGTCCGGCACGTTCTCCAGGATGCGTGCAGTGCCATCGCCCTGGTGCACGTCGCAGTCGAAGATCAGCACGCGGTTGGCCTTGCCGCTTTCCAGCAGGTAGAGGCTGATCACGGCAAGATCGTTGAAGATGCAGAAGCCCGAGGCGTGGTCGTGGTGCGCGTGGTGGGTGCCGCCGGCCAGATGACAGGCCAGCCCATGTTCGAGCGCCAGTTCGGCCGTCAGCAGCGAGCCGCCGACCGCACGCACGGTGCGCCGGGCCAGCGCTTCGCTCCAGGGCAGGCCGAGGCGGCGCAGTTCTTCGCGGCTCATCTCGCCGCTGCAATAGCGCTCGATGTAATCGCGGTCGTGGGCCAGGGCGAGGATATCCACAGGGCAGAGTTCCGGACGCAGCAGCTCGGCGTCGCTCACCAGGGCGCTGTCCACCAGGTGGTCGCGCAGCAGGCGGAACTTCTCCATGGGGAAGCGGTGGTTGTCCGGGAAGGGCGGACTGTAGTCGTCGTGGTAGACCAGGGGCAGCGGCATGGCGACAAGGGTACGCCGAGCTCGTGCACGGACGAAAGGGCCGGCATGGCGCCGGCCCTTCTGGATCAGCCTTCGTTGGAGAGCGCGGTGCTGCGTTGCGCGCTTCGGCTGGTGACCACCGAGACCGACCACAGCACGAAGCCGCCGATGGCCAGCAGGCTGCCGACCCAGCCCGGCGAGGTCCAGCCGTAGCCGGCCGCCAGGGCCAGGCCGCCGAGGTACGGGCCCAGCGCGTTGGCGAAGTTGAACGCCGAGTGGTTCAGCGCCGCGGCCAGGCCCTGGGCGTCTTCGGCGACGTCCATCAGGCGGGTCTGCAGCACGGTGCCCAGGGCGCCGCCGAAGCCGACGAAGAACACGCAGATGGAGATGGTCCAGATGTTCCCGGCGGTGAACGGGAAGATCGCCAGCACCACCGCACTCCACACCAGCAGGCCACCGGCGGTGGGCATCACGGCGCGGTCGGCGAGTACCGGGATGAACAGGTTGCCCAGGGTCATGCCGATGCCGAACACCGCCATCACCAGCGGCACGATGCTCGGCGAGACGTGGGTGACGGCGCCAAGGATGTCGGCCAGGTAGGTGTACACCGCGAACAGGCCGCCGAAGCCGATGGCGCCGATACCCAGGGTCAGCCAGACCTGGCCGCGCTTGAGCGCGCCCAGCTCGCGCAGCGGGCTGGAGTCCGGCTCGGCGGGCGCGTAGGGCGCGAGCAGGCGCACGCAGATCATGGTCAGCACGCCCAGTGCCGCGACCAGGGCGAAGCTCCAGCGCCAGCCCACGGCCTGGCTCAGCCAGTTGGCCAGCGGCACGCCGATGATGGTGGCGACGGTGAGGCCGAGGAACATCCGCCCGACTGCCACCGTGCGCCGGTGCGGCGGCACCACGGAGGCAGCGACCAGCGCGGCAATGCCGAAGTAGGCGCCGTGGGGCAGGCCGCTGATGAAGCGGAACAGCAGCATCCAGTGGTAGGTCGGCGCCAGGGCGCTGAGGCCGTTGCCGACGGCGAACAGCGCCATCAGCAGCACCAGCAGGGTACGCCGCGGCAGGCGCGCGCCGAGCACCGCCAGCAGTGGCGCGCCGACCACCACGCCCAGGGCGTAGGCGCTGATCACGTGGCCGGCGGTGGGGGCATCGATGCCCAGCGCCGGGGCGAAGTAGGGCAGCAGGCTCATGGTGGCGAATTCGGTGGTGCCGATGGCGAAGCCGCCGACGGCAAGGGCGAAAAGCACCAGGGCCGTACTGCGTTGCAGTCCGGTGGTGGAGGTCGTCATGGGGTTTCCTTGGTCTTCTTGAGGTGCGCCGTGGCAGCGCGGCTGTCTGCGAGAGCACGGTCAAGGCAGTGACCGACAGCGAAGGTTGGAGAAAAATACCAGATGATGGCGCTCGTTGCTGAATCGATTGCGCCTGGTCTGACGGATTGCCGCCTACAGGTCCGTGGGCGGGTATCATGGTCACCTTTGCCGACGCGTGATGCCGACCATGGATATCCCGAGCCTGACTACCGAGCGCCTGCTGCTGCGGCCCTGGCGCACCGAGGACCTTGCGCCCTTCGCCGCGTTGAACGCCGACGCACAGGTGATGCGCCACTTCCCCGCCTGCATGAGCCGCGAGGAGAGCGACCTGCTGGCCGCGCGCATCCTCCAGCATTTCGACGAGCATGGCTTCGGCCAGTGGATAGTCGAGCGCCGCGAGGATGGCGCGTTCATCGGCGTGCTCGGGCTGGCGCGGGTGTCCTTCGAGGCCGTCTTCACGCCCGCAGTGGAGATCGGCTGGCGCTTCAACGTCGCCCACTGGCGCCAGGGCTATGCCTTGGAAGCGGCCCGCGCCGCGCTGGATTTCGCTTTCGAGCAGTTGCAGCTGGAGGAAGTGGTGGCCTTCACCGTGCCGGCCAACCTGCCGTCCCAGGGCTTGATGCAGCGCCTGGGGATGATTCGCGATGAAGCCGGCGACTTCGAGCACCCGCGCCTGCCGGAAGGCCACGCCTTGCGCCCCCATGTGTTGTACCGGATTCGCCGCCCATGAAGCCGGAAGACGGCGTGCGCGCCTACCACGAACTGAGCAGCCATCGTCCGGAGCGCTTCGCCCCCGGCCCCGGCCAGCTCGACTGGGCGACCCAGCCGGCCGCCTTCCGCCGCTACGCGGGGGCGCGCTGTGTCGAACTGCTGCACCGGCCGCAGGAAGAGTCGCCGGGGTATGACGACGCCTTCGCCGGCCCCATCGGCCCACCGGCGCCACTGAGCCTTGCCAGCGTTTCGCAGCTGCTCTACGACAGCCTGGCGATCTCGGCGTGGAAGGAGGCCGGCGGCAACCGCTGGGCGCTGCGGGTCAATCCGTCCAGCGGCAATCTGCACCCGACCGAAGCCTATCTGCTGCTGCCCTCCGGCGCTGTGGATAACGCTGCGCTGCTGGTGCACTACAGCGCCGACGAACACGTGCTGGAGGTGCGCGCCGAGCTGCCCGCGCCGCTGGCCGAACCCTTGAACGATGCGCTGCCGGCGGGTGGTTTCCTGCTGGCGCTGGCGAGCATTCCCTGGCGCGAGGCCTGGAAGTACGGCGAGCGCGCCTACCGCTACTGCAATCATGACCTGGGCCACGCGCTGGCCTGCCTGGGCATCGCCGCGGCGATCCAGGGTTGGGAGGTGCGGCTGTTGCGCGGCATTGCCGAATCACGGCTGGATGCGCTGATCGGTCTCGACCGCGAAGGCTTCAGCGAGCATGAGTTCGCCGACGCACTGCTATGGATCGGCCCGGCGCAGCCGGCCGAATTCCCATTGCCCGACTCCCTGCTCAAGGGCCTTGCCGAGTTGCCGCTGGACGGCACGCCGAATCGCCTGTCCCGCGACTATCGCCACTGGCCGGAGCTGGAGCGCGTGCACCATTTGTGCCGCGCGCCCGCGTTGCCCGCCGGCCAATGGAGCGCCGCGAATGCCGATCCCGCTGTGGATAACCCCGGCCTGCCGTTGCGCCCGATCCTGCATCGTCGGCGCAGCGCGCAGTCCATGGATGGCCGCAGCGGCATTCGCGCCGAACTGCTGTATGCCTGGCTGCAGCGGTTGATGCCGGAGCGCTCGCCCGTGCCGTTCGCCTGCACCGGCGAGCCGGCGCGTGTCGACCTGCTGCTGTTCGTCCACCGCGTCCAGGGCCTGGAGCCGGGCCTGTACTGGCTGGGCCGCAGTGGTCGCGAGGCGGGAGGGTTGCGCGAGGACTACCTGTGGCAGCCGGTCGAGGAGAGCGGTGTGCCGCTGTACCGCCTGTTGTCCGGTGATGCACGCGGGCTGTCGGCGTTCCTGTCCTGTGGGCAGGACATCGCCAGCGACGGTTGCGTCGCCTTCGCCATGCTCGCCGACCTCGACACCGCGCTGACCGAGGGCGCCTGGACTTATCCGCGCCTGTACTGGGAAGCCGGGCAGATCGGCCAACTGCTCTACCTGGAAGCCGAAGCGGCGGGCCTGTCGGGCACCGGCATCGGCTGCTATTTCGATCCGGCAGTACACCAACTGCTGGAAGGGGGTCCGGACTGCCCGGTCAGCCTCTATCATTTCACCATTGGCCGCGCGGTCTGGGATGAACGGCTCACCAGCCTTCCCGCCTATCCGTCGCCACGCCGACTCCCACTTCAGCAAGACCGCAATTGAGGAAACAACGCGCATGACCCAGATCCTGGACAACCTGGTGGCTCTGCTGAGCCTGGAACAGATCGAAGAGAACCTGTTCCGCGGCACGAGCCAGGACCTCGGGTTCCGCCAGCTCTACGGCGGGCAGGTACTCGGCCAGGCGCTGTCGGCGGCCAGCCAGACCGTCGACCCGGAGCGCCACGTGCACTCGATGCACGGCTACTTCCTGCGTCCGGGCGACGCCAGCAAGCCGGTCGTCTACCAGGTCGACCGCGTGCGCGACGGCGGCACCTTCAGCACCCGCCGCGTCACCGCGATCCAGAAGGGCCAGCCGATCTTCGCCCTGAGCACCTCGTTCCAGACCGACGAGGAAGGCTTCGAGCACCAGATCAGCATGCCCGACGTGGTCGGCCCGGAGAACCTGCCGACCGATCAGGAACTCAAGAAGCGCAGCGCCGCGCAGTTCCCCGAGCGCATTCGCGACAAGCTGCTCTATCCCAAGCCCATCGAAATCCGCCCGGTGACCGAGAACGACCCGTACGACCCGGAGGTCGGCGAGCCGATCAAGTACCTCTGGCTGCGCGCCGACGGCAAGCTGCCGGACATCCCGGCGCTGCACAAGTACATCCTCGCCTACGCCTCGGACTTCGGCTTCCTCACCACCTCGCTGCTGCCCCATGGCCGCTCGGTGTGGCAGAAGGACATGCAGGTCGCCACCATCGACCATTCCGTGTGGTTCCACCGCGACCTGCGCGCGGACGAGTGGCTGCTCTACGCCATCGACAGCCCCTGGGCCGGCAATGGCCGCGGCTTTGTGCGCGGCAGTATCTTCAACCGTGAAGGCCAACTGGTCGCTTCCTCGACCCAGGAAGGCCTGATCCGTCGCCGCGAGGACTGGGCATGACGCTCGCCCTGCCGCTGGGAGAGATTCGCCACTGGGTGTTCGACATGGACGGCACCCTGACCCTGGCCGTGCACGACTTCCCGGCGATCAAGCGGGCCCTGGGGATTCCCCAGGAGCACGACATCCTCACCCACCTGGCCGCGCTGCCGGAAGATGAGGCGGCGGCCAAGCACGCCTGGCTGCTGGAGCACGAGCGCGAGCTGGCGGTGGCGTCCAAAGCGGCGCCGGGCGCGGTGGATCTGGTGCGTGCGCTGCATGCTGCGGGTTACCGCCTGGGCATCCTGACGCGCAATGCCCACGAGCTGGCGTTGATCACGCTGGCGGCCATCGGTATTGGTGACTGCTTCCTGACCGAGGACGTTCTCGGTCGCGGCGAGGCCGACCCCAAGCCGAGCCCGGATGGCCTGCTGCGTCTGGCCGCGCGCTGGGACGTGGCGCCGCAGACCATGCTGATGGTCGGCGACTACCGCTTCGACCTCGACTGCGCGCGTGCGGCTGGGGCACACAGTGCGCTGGTGAATCTTGCTGAGAATCCCTGGCCCGAGCTGACCGACTGGCATGCGCAGGATTGCGCGGAACTGGGGCGGATGGCGGGGGTACTGGTTTAATCCGCTGCTTGCGAGCGGGCTCCTGCACCGGGCCGCCGTGGATGTTTGCCCGTGCGCGATTGGGCATCGCGGATGAATCCGCTCCTATGGTGGCCTGATTGGCATCGGTGCTGGGGCTCCTCCCCTCACCCCAGCCCTCTCCCAAAGCGAGAGGGGGCCGTTCGGCGTTGCCGGGGGCACGGCGTTCGCCGGACGCCAGGTCAGTTCCCTCTCCCTCCGGGAGAGGGTTAGGGTGAGGGGCCGCCAGGCCGCTTTTCTTACAGCTCCGGCGTCCAGGTCACCGCCAGCAGTGCGGTACGGCCTGGTTCGCGGTAGGGGCGGGCTTCGCCCATGAAGTCACTCGGGCTGGTGGGGCGCAGGTAGTCGCCCAGGGTGTAGTCGCGGTCCAGGGCGTTATCCAGCTTCAGGTCGAAGCGGACTTCGTCGCTGGCCAGCCAGCTGGTGCGCAGGTCGAGAACGCCGTAGCCGGAGAGTTCGCGGGTGTTGGCCGCGTCGTCGTAGCGCTGGCTGACCGCGCGCCAGGTGCTGCCGACGCCAAAGGCGCCGAACTGGCGATCCAGGTCCAGGCTCAGGGTGCGGCGCGCGCGGTAGGGCAGGGTGTGGCCGGTGTCGCGGTCGCGCGGGTCGATCAGGCTCAGGCCGAGAGCGGCCTGCCAGCCCAGTACTTCGCGGGTAACGCTGGCCTCGAAGCCATTGATGCGTGCCTTGTTGATGTTCTCCGGCTGGTTGCTGGTGCTGTCCCAGGCGATCAGGTCGTCGACCTCGGTGCGGTACAGCGCGGCTTCCAGGTGCGTGCCGGAAAAGTCGCCGCGCCATTGCAGCTCGTAGGTCTTCGAGGTCTCGGCCTTCAGGTCCGGGTTGCTCGCGCCGGGGTAGTAGAGGTCGCTGAAAGTCGGTGCGCGGAAGCCTTCGCCGTAGCTGGCGATCCAGGTCTGGTTGTTGCCGACCGGCAGGCTGAAAGCGGCGTTCCAGCTGTTCTGGCTGCCGTAGGCCTGGTTGTTGTCGTGGCGGATGCCCAGCTCGGTGCCGAAGTCGTCGCCCTTGAAGCTGTGCTGGGCGAAGAAGGCGCGGTTGCTGCGCTGGTCCTCGGCGAAGTCGGTGCTGCCGTCGACCTTGTCCTCGTACCAGTCGGCGCCCAGGGCCAGCTGATTGGCCTCGTCCAGTTGCAGGCGGTTGATCCAGCTCGCCGAGTGGCGGGTGGTTTCCAGCGTGCCGTTGTTCCAGCTGTCGGCCGCGCCCACGGCCTTGTTGCGGTCGAAGCTGCGGCCCAGCTCCAGGCGGCTGTTCCACATGCTGGTGATCTGGCCGTCGAGGTAGGCGCTGTAGCTGCTGACGCGGAATTCGTCGCGGGGCGAGCCCGGCTCGAAGTTGTAGGCGTCGTCGTATTCGTTTTTGCCGCGCTGGTCGTTGAGGTTCAGGCCGGCCTTCCAGTCCTCGCTGAAGCGATGGTCCAGGTTCAGGTGCACGGCCTTGTTGCGCTGGGCGTCGTGGTCGTTGTCGGCGCCGACGTTGTCGCTGGTGCGGTCCCAGCCCTGGCTTTCGTCCAGGCTGCCGCCGAGATTGTAGCGGGTCTGCTCGTCGCCGCCGGAGAGGCTCAGGCTGCGCTCGAAGGTGCCGTGGCTGCCGGCGGCCAGGCGCACTTCCGGGTGCAGGCCGGCTTCGCCGCGGCGGGTGAAGATCTGGATGACGCCGCCGATGGCGTCGGCGCCGTACAGCGCGGAACGCGGGCCACGGGTCACTTCGACGCGCTCGATGCTGTCGATGCTCAGGTAGTCCAGGCGGGCAATGCCGCTGCTGGCCGAGGCGATGCGCTGGCCGTCCACCAGCACCAGGGTCTGCGCGGTGCTGGTGCCGCGCACGGAGTAGGAGACCACGCCACCGGAGCTACCCATCTGCACGCCGGGCACACGGGCGAGCAGGTCAGGGACGCTGCGTACCTGCAGGCGCTCGATGTCGGCGCGGGTGAACACGCTGTTGGCCGAGGTGGCTTCGGCGCGCGGCTGGGCCTGGCGCGCGGAGGTGATCACCTGGTCGGAGAGCCGGTAGATGTCGTCGGCGGCGAAGGCCAGGCCGGGCAGCAGGCTGGTGGCCAGGGCGAGTCGGGTCAGTTTCATGGAGCGTCCTCAAAAGCGGGCGGATGACTTTCGAGGAGGGCGTGGCAAGGGCGGCAGGCCGCACTTGACGGTGCGGCCCTCCGCAACACCTGTCGGGGCGTGTCGAGGGCGGTCTCCGGGCTGCCGACGTCACATCGCCGCCTTCCCACAATCTGCAGTGGCCATGGCGATGCTACGAATCGAACCGGCCCTGATCTGCTGCGCGTCGGCATAACGGCGTTGAAAGCAGAAGCTAAATGCTCATTTGCTGTAGCAAACTCCGCTTCCACTTCTGCTTTCGCCTTGTTCTGCTCTAGCTCGCGAGATCAGGATCCGGTTCGGGAACGTGTCGGTTACCGTTGCGGGGGCAGCGCAGGTCTTTCACCTGCTTCCCGTTACCTCGAACGAAAACGGGCGCACCTTAGTAGGTGCGCCCGTGGCTGGCAATACTCAGGACGAGGGATGTGCTCAGCGGTCGCCGAGGACGTGCAGGCGCGCACGTACCGCGGCTTCGATGCCGGCGGCGTCCAGACCGCACTCCGCCAGCATCTGCGCAGGCTTGGCATGCTCGACATAGTAGTCCGGCAGGCCCAGGTGCAGGATCGGCTGCTGGATATTCTCGCGGGCGAGGAATTCGCTGACGGCGGCGCCGGCGCCACCCATCACCGAGTTCTCCTCGATGGTCACCAGCAGCTCGTGGCTGGCGGCCAGCTGGCGCACCAGTTCCTCGTCCAGCGGCTTGACGAAGCGCATGTCGGCGACCGTGGCGTCGAACTGCTCGGCGACTTTCAGTGCCTCGGCCAGTTGCACGCCGAATACCAGGAAGGCGACCTTGCCGGCCTTGCCTTCACGGCGCACCACGCCCTTGCCGATTTCCACCGGAGCCAGCTCGGCTTCGATGGCGGCGTTCGGGCCGGTGCCGCGCGGGTAGCGTACCGCCGCCGGGCCTTCGAAGTGATGGCCGGTGGTGAGCAGCTTGCGCAGTTCGTTCTCGTCGCTGGGGGTCATCACCAGCATGCCGGGGATGCAGCGCAGGTAGGAGAGGTCGAAGCTGCCGGCGTGGGTCGGGCCGTCTTCGCCCACCAGGCCGGCACGGTCGATGGCGAACAGCACGTCGAGGTTCTGCACCGCGACGTCGTGGATCAGCTGGTCGTAGCCGCGCTGCAGGAAGGTGGAGTAGATCGCCACCACCGGCTTGGCGCCGTCGCAGGCCATGCCGGCCGCCAGGGTCACGGCGTGCTGTTCGGCGATGGCGACGTCGAAGTAGCGATCCGGGAACTTGTCGGCGAAGGCCACCAGGTCGGAGCCTTCCTTCATCGCCGGGGTGATGCCGACCAGGCGCGGGTCCTGGGCAGCCATGTCGCACAGCCACTGGCCGAACACGCTGGAGTACTTCGGCCCGCCGGCCTTCTTCGGCACGGCGTGGGCGGGGGCGCCCTCGGGTTCGAGCTTGGTGATGGCGTGGTAGCCGATCGGGTCGATCTCGGCCGGGCCGAAGCCCTTGCCCTTCTTGGTCACCACGTGGAGGAACTGCGGGCCCTTGAGGTCGCGCATGTTGCGCAGGGTGGCGATCAGGGTCGGCAGGTCGTGGCCGTCGATGGGGCCGATGTAGTTCCAGCCCAGCTCCTCGAAGAGCGTGCCGGGGACCAGCATGCCCTTGGCATATTCCTCGGTGCGGCGGGCGATCTCCCAGGCACCGGGCAGGCGCGAGAGTACCTTCTTGCTGCCTTCGCGCATGCTGCTGTAGGTGCGGCTGGAGAGGATCTTGGCCAGGTAGTTGGACAGGCCGCCGACATTGTTGGAGATCGACATGTCGTTGTCGTTGAGGATCACCAGCATGTCGGCCTTCACTTCCGACGCGTGGTTGAGCGCCTCGAAGGCCATGCCGGCGGTCAGCGCGCCGTCACCGATCACCGCCACCGACTTGCGGTTGGAGCCCTGCATGCGCGCGGCGATGGCCATGCCTAAGGCGGCGCTGATGGAGGTGCTGGAGTGGCCGACGCCGAAGGTGTCGTACTCGCTCTCCGAGCGGCGCGGGAAGGCGGCCAGGCCGTCCTTCTGGCGCAGGCTGCCCATGCGCTCGCGGCGACCGGTGAGGATCTTGTGCGGGTAGGCCTGGTGGCCGACGTCCCACACCAGGCGGTCGTCCGGGGTGTCGAAGACGTAGTGCAGGGCGACCGTCAGCTCGATGACGCCCAGGCCAGCGCCGAAATGGCCGCCGGTCTGGCCGACGCTGTACAGCAGGTACTGGCGCAGTTCGTCAGCGAGGGTCAGCAGCTCCGCTTCCCCCAGCCGGCGCAGCTCGACCGGCGTGCTGGCGCGGTCGAGCAGAGGCGTGGCAGGGCGCTCGCGGGGAATCTCGTGGAACGTCGTGGGCATCAGGCTGATCGTTATGAGAGGCAAAGATGCGGAAGTTTACCCGAAGCTCCGGATTGGCCCAAGCAACGTGGGGCCAATCCTTCGGACGACCGGATGGTCGGGATTCGGCCGCCGGCTGTGCCGAAATCGTCGTCGCCCCTGCCGATTGCAGGCAAGCCAGCCCCGGCGCCAGGCGCCACTGTAGGCACGATGACCGACCGGCGGCGGTTTGCCGCAGCCTTTTGTAGCAATCGAGGAGGATGGCGTGACCCGACTGAGTCTGGAAGAACTGCGCGAATTGTCCGAGGCGATCCTGCGTCGCCATGGCTTCAGCGAGCCCCATGTGCAGGGCGTGACCGAGACTGTACTGGCCGGCGAGCGTGATGGCTGCACGTCCCACGGTGTTTGGCGCCTGCTCGGTTGCATCCATACGGCGCGCGCCGGCAAGGTCTCGCTGGAAGCTGTGCCAGAGCTGTCGGAACCGGCCCCGGCGCTGGTGCGGGTGGATGCCAAGGGTGGCTTCTCGCAGTGCGCCTTCGATCTGGGGCTGCCGAAACTGGTGGAGAAGGCGCGCAGCCAGGGTATCGCCGCGATGGCGGTGAACCACTGCGTGCACTTTTCGGCGCTGTGGGTGGAGATCGAGCGGATCGTCGCCCACGGCCTCGTGGCCCTGGCCGTTACGCCGGCCCAGGCTTACGTGGCGCCGGCCGGCGGGAAGAGGCCATTGTTCGGCACCAATCCCATCGCCTTCGGCTGGCCGCGCGCCGGGCAGAACCCCTATGTCTTCGACTTCGCCACCACCGTCGTGGCACGGGGGGAAATCCAGCTGCACGAGCGCGAGGGCAAGTCGATTCCGCTGGGCTGGGGGATCGATGCGCAGGGCAACCCCAGCACTGACGCAATCGCCGTGCTCGACGGCGCCATGCTCACCTTTGGCGGGCACAAGGGCTCGGCGCTGGCGACCATGGTCGAGCTGATCGCCGGCCCGCTGATCGGCGACCTGACCAGTGCCGAGTCCACGGTGTTCGACGAAGGGACGAAGTCCTCGCCGTACCACGGCGAATTGCTGATCGCCATCGACCCGGCGCGCTTCCTCGGCGCCGAAGCGCCGCAGCACCTGGCGCGGGCCGAGACGCTGTTCGAGTCCATCGTCGACATGGGCGCGCGCCTGCCGTCGCAGCGGCGCTTTGCAGCGCGCGAACGCAGCCTGAAAGAGGGCGTAGAGATCAGCGATTCGCTGTATGCCGACTTGCGCAAGCTGCTGGAGTAACGGCACTTCCCTGTAGGCGCGCATAAAAAAGCCCCGGCGCAAGGCCGGGGCTGAGCATCGGTGCGGGACTGGCCGACAGTTCACTCCCGCGCCGACGAACCCTCAGCGAGTCACGGCGTTGCGTGTCGTCTCGCCATCCACCAGCCGCGCGATGCCCAGCGGGTTGGCGTCCTTCAATGCGTCTGGCAGCAGCGCATCCGGGTAGTTCTGGTAGCACACCGGGCGCAGGAAGCGGTCGATGGCGAGGCTGCCGACGGATGTGCCGCGCGCGTCGGAGGTCGCTGGATATGGCCCGCCATGGACCATCGCGTCGCAGACTTCCACGCCGGTCGGATAGCCGTTGATCAGCAGGCGACCGGCCTTGCGCTCCAGCACCGGCACCAGGGCGGCGAAGCGTGCGAGGTCGTCCGGTTCGGCGATCAGCGTGGCGGTGAGCTGGCCGTGCAGGCCATCCAGCGCGCGGCGCAGCTCGGCTTCATCGGCCACTTCGACGACGAGGGTGGTCGGGCCGAAGACTTCTTCCTGCAGCAGTTCTTCACCTTCCAGCAGCAGGCTGGCCTTGGCCTGGAACAGTTGCGGGAACGCCTGCCGGCCCTCCTGCGGGTGCCCGGAGAGGTGGCGCAGGCCGGGGTGGGTGAGCAGCTTGGCGATGCCCTTCTCGTAGCTTTTCAGAGTGCCGGCGTTGAGCATGGTCTGCGCCGGGCGCTGGCCGATCTCGGCGATCAGGTTGGCGACGAACAGGCTGAAGGCCGGCGAAGCGATACCGATCACCAGGCCGGGGTTGGTGCAGAACTGGCCGCAACCCATCACCACGGAATCGACCAGCTCGCGGGCGATTTTCTCGCCGCGTGCGTCCAGGGCGGCGGGCAGGACCAGCACCGGGTTGATGCTGCTCATCTCGGCGAATACCGGGATCGGCTGGGGGCGTGCGGCGGACAGGTCGCACAGTGCGCGACCGCCCTTGAGCGAACCGGTGAAGCCGACCGCCTGGATCGCCGGGTGCTTCACCAGCGGTTCGCCGACGCCGGCGCCGTAGATCATGTTGAACACGCCAGCGGGCATGCCGGTGGATTCGGCTGCGCGGACGATGGCTTCGCCGACGAGTTCGGCGGTCGCCATGTGGCCGCTGTGGGCTTTCACCACGACCGGGCAGCCGGCGGCCAGCGCGGCAGCGGTGTCGCCACCGGCGGTGGAGAAGGCCAGCGGAAAGTTGCTGGCGCCGAAAACGGCTACCGGGCCGACGCCGGTACGGTACTGGCGCAGGTCCGGGCGGGGCAGCGGCTGGCGTTCGGGCAGTGCGCGGTCGATGCGTGCGCCGAGGAAGTCGCCACGGCGCAGCACCCTGGCGAACAGGCGCATCTGGTTGGCGGTGCGGCCACGCTCGCCCTGGATGCGCGCGGCGGGCAGGGCCGTCTCGCGGCAGACGGTGGCGATGAAGTCGTCGCCGAGGGCTTCCAGTTCGCTGGCGATGGCGTCGAGGAACTGCGCGCGGCGCTCCGCCGGCAGCGCGTTGTAGGCCGGGAAGGCGGCTTCGGCGGCGCGGGCGGCGGCGTCGACTTCGGCCTCGGTGGCCTGGAGGAATTCGCGCGGTAGTGCTTCGCCGGTGCTGGCGTCAAGGCTCTGCAGGCGGATGCTGCCGGTGCCGATGCGTTGGCCGGCGATGAAGTTCTGGGCGGTCATGGGCGGGCTCTCTGGTGGAAAAGTGCAGGCGAGGAACGAAAGCCCCTCACCCCAGCCCTCACCCGGAGGGAGAGGGGGCAGATCGTGCGACCGGTGACGCTGGAGTTGGCCGGCTGGCACGGTGCTCGGAAACCGTGAGCGTACCTGCGAACACGGGAGTTCTAGCGGGTACGCACGGTCCCCTCTCCCCTTGGGAGAGGGTTAGGGTGAGGGTGGTTCAATCTCCACTCAGAGTCCGACATCCGGCAGCTTCGGCCGATTCGCCAGTGCCTTGGCCATGATCGTCTCCACGTGCTCGCGGTCCGCGCCTTGCAGCGCCAGGCGCGGCGGGCGGGTGAGGGCGGTGCCGCGGCCGGCGATTTCTTCGCAGAGCTTGATGCACTGCACCAGGTCCGGGCGGGCGTCGAGGTGGAGGATCGGCATCAGCCATTCGTAGATCGGCATGGCCTCTTCGTAACGACCGGCCTTGCACAGGCGGAAGATCGTTTCGCCTTCCTGCGGGAAGACGTTGGACATGCCGGAAATCCAGCCCTCGGCGCCCACCGCGATGCTTTCCAGCACCACGTCGTCGAGCCCGGCGAACAGGATGAAGCGGTTGCCCACTTCGTTGCGCACGTCGATGAAGCGGCGGGTGTCGCCGGAGCTGTCCTTGAAGCAGACGATGTTCTCGCAGTCGGCCAGGGAGATGAGGATGTCCGGGGTGACGTCGTTCTTGTAGATCGGCGGGTTGTTGTAGACCATCACCGGCAGGTCGGTGCTGGTGGCCACGCTGCGGAAGTGCGCGGCGGTCTCATGGGGCTTGGAGGAGTAGACCAGCGCGGGCATCACCATGATGCCGTCGACGCCGACCTTCTGCACCGCCTTGGCCACCTGCGAGGCACCGTGGCTGGTGAACTCGGCGATGCCGCAGATCACCGGCACGCGGCCGCCGGAGGCGTCCTTGGCGACTTCGGTGACGGCCATCTTCTCCTCGATGGTCAGCGAGGTGTTCTCACCGACGCTGCCGCACACCACCAGGCCGGAGACGCCGTCGCGCACCAGGTTGGAGATCACCTTGTGGGTGGCTTCCAGGTTGACCGAGAAATCATCGTTGAACTGAGTGGTCACCGCGGGGAACACGCCACTCCAATTGACCTTCTTGCTCATGTTGCTCTCCAATTGTCGTATTTCGTATACGAAACGTCTGAAGGAAATCCCGCAGCATTT
Organism: Pseudomonas sp. AU12215; assembly: GCF_001675465.2. NCBI lineage: Bacteria > Pseudomonadati > Pseudomonadota > Gammaproteobacteria > Pseudomonadales > Pseudomonadaceae > Pseudomonas > Pseudomonas sp. AU12215. Next base: position 59,282 of record NZ_MACM02000189.1, on the reverse strand, counting down.
CGTCGTCGGGTGCCGCTACGCGGCGAATCAGGGGTGGAATCGGTTAGGGGGAAATCAGTAGCCGTTCGGCCAGGTATCCGAGAGCCGATAGCCTTCGGGCCAGGGATCGCTCGGGTCGAGCAGGTGCTGGTGGGTGCCGGTGATCCAGGCGCGGCCGGAAATGCACGGGTGGATCGCCGGTTTGCCGCCGACGCTGGTGAGGCCGTCGATGCGGCAGTGGAACTTGGAATCGATGATCGAATGGCCGACGAAGCGCTCGCCATCCTTCAACTGGCCCTTGGCATGCAGCACCGCCATGCGTGCCGAGCAGCCGGTGCCGCAGGGTGAGCGGTCGATCTTGCCGGGGCGGATGACCACGGCGTTACGGCCGTGCAGCACGCCGTCGATGCGCTCCACCGGCGCGGTCAGCTGGCAGAAGGAGATGTGCGCCCAGTCGTGGTTTTCCGGGTGCTTGAAGCCCAGTTGCTGGTTTGCCGCCTGGGTGATCTTCAGGCCGGTGGCAACCAGGTCGGCGGCCTCCGAGGCGTGCAGGGTGAAGCCCAGCGCGTGCGCGTCGGCCAGTACGAAGCTGTCGCCGCCGTAGGCGGTATCCACCTGCAGCGAACCGAGGCCTTCCACTTCGATCCAGGCATCGAGCTGGTCGGCGAAGGAGGGCAGGTTGCGCACTTCCACGCGCTGCACCTTGCCGTCCTTGCAGTCGGCCACGGCTTCGATCAGGCCGCCCGGCGCTTCCAGGGTCAGGCGCGTCTGCGGTTCCTGCATCGGCAGGATGCCGCTGTCCAGCAGCACGGTGCTGACGCACAGCGAGTTGGAGCCGGACATGGGCGGCACGTCCGCCGGCTCCATGATGATCCAGGCCATCTGCGCCCGCGGGTCCTTCGGCGGGACCAGCAGGTTCACGTGACGGAACACGCCGCCGCGCGGTTCGTTGAGGACGAAGTTGCGCAGGGTGTTGTCGCTGGCGATGAAGCGCGACTGTGCCCACACGGTGTCGCCCGGCGGCGGGGCGACGCCACCGACGATGACGTCGCCGACCTCGCCTTCGGCGTGGCAGCTGACGACGTGGATGATCTTGCTCGAACGCATTGTCTTTCTCCCTACGTTGTGGAGCCCGGCCTCCCTCACCCCAGCCCTCTCCCAGAGGGAGAGGGGGCAGGCCGTGCCGGCTGATGCTGTGGTTTCATCCTGCACCGATCAGTCCCCTCTCCCGCTTGAGGAGCGGGGCGCGCAGCCAGGGTCAGGGTGAGGGGCTCTTGTCAGTTCACCGAGCGGAGGAACTCCGCCGTCTCCGCCCGCTGCGGATTGCCGATCACCTGCTCCGGCGTGCCGATCTCATGTACCAGCCCCTCGCGGAAGAACGCCACGCGGTCGGACACATCGCGGGCGAAGCGAATCTCGTGGGTCACCAGCACCATGGTCATGCCCTCTTCGGCGAGCAGGCGCATGGTGTCGAGCACCTCGCCCACCAGTTGCGGGTCGAGTGCCGAGGTGGCTTCGTCGAACAGCATGTAGTCCGGCGACATGGCCAGCGCGCGGGCGATTGCCATGCGCTGCTGCTGCCCGCCCGAGAGCTTCTGCGGGAACACCTTGAGCTTGTCGCCCAGGCCCACGTGCTTGAGCTGCTTCACCGCCATCGCCTCGGCCTCTTCCTTGGACAGGCCGAGCACCTTGCGCGGGGCGAGCATGACGTTTTCCAGCACGGTGAGGTGCGGGAAGGCGTTCCACTGCTGGAAGACGATGCCGATCTTCTGCCGCAGCTTGTTCAGGTCGGTGGTCTTGGCGTGGACCTCGATGCCGTCGACGCGGATCTTGCCGCGCTGGATCGGCTCCAGGCCGTTGATGCACATCAGCAGGGTGGACTTGCCCGAACCCGAGCCGCCGATGATCGAGACCACCTCGCCCTTCTTCACGGTCAGGCTGACGCCCCTGACCACTTCCAGATCGCCGTAGGCTTTGTGCACGTTGTCGATTTCAATCATTTTCCTGCCACCTTTGTTCCAGCCGGGCGCCGAGGCGCGCCACGACCCAACTCATGAGGTAATAGATGACCCCGGCGATGCACAGCACCAGCAGGGGTTCCTGGATGCGCGTCACGATGGTCTGTGAGGCGCGGAGCAGTTCGACGATGCCGATCCACATGACCAGCGCGGTGTCCTTCATCACCCCCAGCACCAGGTTCAGCCAGCCGGGGAAGGCCACCCGCGCGGCCAGCGGCAGCACGATGTAGCGCAGGTCCTGCCAGTAGCTGAGGCCCAGCGAGCGGCTGGCGCGGCGGATGTTCGGGCCGACGGCGAGGATGCCGCTGCGGATGATCTCGGTGCAGAACGCCGCCGCGTACACGCCCAGCACCAGGCAGCCGACGGTGAAGGCGCTCCAGTTCAGGCCGACGATGCTTTTCAGCGAGTTGAACAGCACGAACTGGATCAGCAGCGGCACGCTGCGGAAGATGTCGAGGAACCAGCCGACCGGCATCGTGGCGCGCGGCAGGGTGGCGCGCAGCCAGCCCAGCACGACGCCAGCGAGGGTGCCGATGAACATGGCGCCGACGGTCAGCTTGACGGTGACCCAGGCCCCTTGCAGCAGGAACATCAGGTCATTGACGGTGAAGCTCGTGGAAAACATGCGTGCTTCTCCTAGTAGCGGAACAGTCGCCAGCTCAGCAGGCGGGCGACCACCACGATGACCTTGGCGATGAGGTAATAGAGCACCGCGGCCAGGGCGAAGTACTCGAAGGTGCGGAAGGTGCGCACGTTGAAGTCCTGGGTCACGCCGGTGAGGTCGTTGTTCAGGCCCACGACCACGCCCAGCGAGGTCATCAGCACCGCCCAGACCATCTGGTTCGTCAGCGGGTAATAGACGATGCGCAGCAGCTGCGGAACGATGATCATCCGGTACGCCTGGAAGGCGCTCATGCCCAGCGAGCGCGCGGCGCGCATCTGGGTGTCCGGCACGGCCTTGAGGCCGCCGCGGAAGTTCTCCGCGAGGTAGCCGGCGTTGTTGAAGGTGATCCCCGCCAGCAGCGCCACCCAGGAGCTGACGTGCAGGCCGAAGGAGCCCAGGCCGAAGTACAGGATGTAGATCTGGAACAGCGACGGGGTGTTGCGCGCGATCGATACCCAGGTGTCGGCGAAGCCTTTCAGCCACGGATTCTTCATCTGCCGCATGACGGTGAGCAGCAGCGCGATGAGCACGCCGAGGATCATCGACAGCGCGGCGGTTTCCAGGGTTACCCAGGCGCCGCCGAGCATGTCCGGCAGGGCCTTGAAGGCGGAGCGCCAGTGGAAGCTGTAGTTGAACATCAGCGCACCCCCTCGCTCAGCCAGCTCGGGACGCCACCGTCACCGCGCCCGCTGCAGGCTGCCTCGACGCAGGCGGCAAGGCTGCCGAAATGCACCTGGCGCCCGGCCAGGCCCGGACCGTAGTGGGCGTATTTCGCCGAATTGGTGATCAGCGTGGTGCAGGACGGCGGAATCACCGGCTCGCCGATCATGCACCAGCAGGTGTCGTTGAGCAGTTGCGCGCCGAAGTCTTCCAGCACCTTCACGTCGCCGGCGGCGCGGGCCTTTTCCTGCACGTCGCGGCCGAGGGCGACGACCAGCGCGACGCCCGGATGCTTGCGGCGCCCGGCGACCAGCCTGGCCAGCTCGGCACACTCGCTGGCGGAGAAGTGCGGGTTGCCCAGCGACACCAGTTGCACGCTGGGTTCTGCCGCGTGGTCCAGCTCGCGCCAGGAGGCGATCAGATCCGCCGGCGTGACGCGCAGGTGTTGCAGCGGGGCTTTGCCGCCCAGTGCGGTGGTGACGTCCGGCGCTTCCGGCGTAACGCCGGCGATGTGGAACATCGGTGCGGCGGAGGTGGTGGCGAAGGCTGCGCCGAAGGCTTTCAGCGCATCGCTGTCCGGCGCCAGCGGCTGCAGGCCGTCGACCACCGGGATGCGCGTGCCGCACAGCTCGCCGATGTGATAGCCGAGCAGCGGGAAGATCGATTCGTCGTGGTCGGCCGGCAGCTCGACGTCGATCCGCAGGGTCGCCAGCCGACCCTCGTCGCGGTGGCTGCCGACGTTGGGCGCGCGGCCGGTGAGGGCGATGCAGATATCGAGGTAATCCGGGTATTTCAGGGTCCGCGCGCCGAGCACGCTGTTGGCGTATACCACGGCGTTGGACTCGGCCCACACGACCTGTTCGCCGAGGCTCGGCTTGCTGTCCAGCAGGTAGGGCGCGCAGGTGTAGCTCATCTGCGCGCCCATCTCCATGTAGGCATCGCCCAGCGCGGCGGCGGGCTCGCCGAAGGCCTTGTCGACGCCCAGCTCGCGCCAGCGGCGGTGGTCCACGGAGATGGAATTCAGGGTGGTCGGCACCTTCACCTTGCCGCCCCAGTCCGCCAGTTGGCGGGCGAAGCGCAGGCTGGCGGGGCCGGTATAGATGCAGCCGTCGATGTGCGCCTGGGCGATGTCCAGCAGGTCCTTCGCGCCTTGCAGCGCGGCCATGCGCAGGACGATCTGCATGGCGGCCTGGGCGGCCTTGCCGTGCTGGCCGTCGAGCAGTTCATGGTCGCCGGCGGTGAGCGCCAGGCCTTCCGGCAAGGGGCCGGCATCGCTGGCCATCACGCCCTGCCAGCTATCGGCAGGGCGCTCGGCGGTGAGTGTTACCTGTCCGTCTTCGATACGGGCCCAGCCGCCCGTGGACAACTGCTCGAAAGCCTCGTGGCCCAGGCACAGCACCGGTATGGAGCGGCCGAACAACGCCTGCGCCACCAGCACGCCGAGGGTGAGGATCTCGTCCGGCTCGGCCAGCAGCAGGGCTGCCGGCGCATGGCCGTTGAGCAGTATTTCCAGCATCACGCTGCTGCCGGTACAGGAGCCGCGTCCGCTGGGAATCGCCAGCACCCGCCCGGGCAGGAAGCTGCCGGAGAGCGGATGGTGGCGGTCGATGACCTCGCCCGTGAAAGGCTCGACGCCTCCCCAGAAGCTCAGCCCGGTGTCGGCATGGAGTAGCGCCCCTTCGGCGCTACCCCCCATCAGGACCCGCCCTGTTAGGCGTAAGTCCCGCACCCTTGAAGCCTGAATCGAAGACATGTTGCGCCCGCCGTCAGTAGTACACGTGGGGAACGGTGAGGTCGACCGGGGTGCCGCCGACCCACTTCTCGTACAGCTCGGCGTAACGGCCGGTGCGGACCTGCTGGTTGACGAAGAGGTTGAGGTAGTGGATCAGGCCGTACTCGTTGCGCGCGGCGGCCAGCGACACGTAGTCGATCACGTAGGGCGCGTTGCCGACGACCTTCAGGCCCTTGTACTTGCCGGATTTCAGGGTGGAGGCGGCGACGGTGTTGGTCACCACGGTGGCGTCGATGTGACCCTGAGCGACGGCGAGGATGGTGTCGTTCTGGCTCTGGTAGGCGCGGAAGGAGCCCTTGCCGCCCCATTTCTTCACGTCCTTCTCCAGAGCGATGGCTTCATAGGTACCGCTGGTGTTGCCCACCGGGCGGTCCTTGATGTCCTCGTACTGGGTGATGCCGGTGTCCTCGCGGGTCAGCACCACCATCTGGAAGGCGAAGTAGGGGATGGTCATGGCGACCGTCTTGGCGCGCTCCAGGGTGTCGGAGGTGGAAGCGACGATCACGTCGGCGCGGCCGGATACCAGCGCGGGGATACGATCCGGGAAGGGCGTCTCGACGACTTCGGCGGTAACACCGAGGACTTTCGCCAGGTCGTTGCAGTAGTCCACGTCGAAGCCGACCGGGTTGTTCTGCGCATCGCGCGAACCCATCGGCGGGAAGTCCAGGGTGACGGCGCAGCGCAGCTTGCCGGATTCAATGATGTCGTCGAGCTTGTCAGCCTGGGCCTGGCCGACGAGAAACACAGCGGTGAGGGCTAGCGCAATTCGGGAGAATTTCATGGGGGCCTCTCTGAGTCAGTGTTGTGCAGCGATTTTGTATTATGGATTTCGTATACGATATTTCTTAGAGCAAGGCATGTGCCAGAAATGGCCCGGGCATGACCGATCGGTCGCGAGGCCTGCTATTGGTGGGATCAGGGCTACAGGGTGCTTCGAATTGGCTGTAGGTGCGTTCCGAGCGCTGTTACCAAATGAAGCAGGAGCGTGTTTCGCTGCCCCGTATGGGAGCACTCGGGAAGCTGTGCGCGTTGATGTCCCTTGTGGGAGCAACTGTCTTCTACGGGAAAGTTCGTGCCTGCTTTCCCCTCTCCCCAGCCCTGGCTACGCGCCCCGCTCCTGAGGGAGAGGGGGCGATCGTGCCGGCTGACGCTGGGGTCTCATGCTGCTCAGGACGGTCCCCTCTCCCGCTTGCGGGAGAGGGTTAGGGTGAGGGGGCACTTGTAGAGGAGGAGCCCCTCAGCCCATGCCAGCGATCGCGCGCATGGGGCACTGCAGGTTTCGTCAGTTGGGAGCGACCTGCGACTCGCGATATTGCGTCGGCGACAGCCCGGTCAGTGCGCGGAACTGCCGGCTGAAGGCGCTGTGGTCTGTGTAGCCGCAACGCAGGGCGATCTCGGTGATCGGCAGGTCCTCGCCGAGCAGGCGCGTGGCGGCACCCAGGCGCGCCTTGTGGATCATCTGCCGTGGCGTGAGCTGGAAGATGCGCTTGCAGTGGCGCTCCAGCTGGGCGACGGAGAGGCCGGCCAGCTCGGTCAGCTCGGCAAGGTTGATCGGCTTGTCGAAGTGTTCGCGGATATAGGCGTCCACTGCCGCCAGGCGCTGGTAAGCGGGATGCGTGGATTGCGCCGCCTGCAGGTCGCTGGAAATTCCCGCCATGCCGATCACGGCGCCTTGCGCATCGCGCAGCGCCAGCTTGTGGGTCAGGCACCAGCCTGGCAGCCGGCCGGGGTAGAGGTGCAGCTCCAGCTGATCGCTGAGCTGGCCGCCGGTTTCCAGTACGCGGCGATCCTGCTCGGTGTAGATCGGGCCGAAGCGCGACGGGAAGACCTCCTCGGCGGTGCGCCCGAGCAGCTCGCGGGCATCCTTCACACCGCAGCGCCGCGCCAGGGTCTGGTTGACCAGCACGTAGCGCGCCGCGGTGTCCTTGATGAAGAACACCACGCCGGGCATGGCATCGAGCAGCAGGGAAATCTGCGCAAGGGTCTGCAGCAGGCTATCCAGGTCGCGGGCGCCCTGGGGAATCAGGTCGTGCATCGGGAGGCGAGTCGGCTGTCGGAACATGGCGGAAGGTACGCTGCAAGGTGGCGAGATGGCGGGACGCTGTCAACTCGTAGGGCGAATAACGCCTCGGGCGTTATCCGCCGGCCGCCACGTACGCAGGTGGGCGTGGCGGATAAAGCGTGCCGCTTTATCCGCCCTACGAGTGATCCGGTTGGAGCTCAGTCTTCGGCGAGCTGCAGCAAGGTTTCCACCCGCGTCGGGCTGAAGGGAGGACGCGGCGCCGGCGGTTGCCAGCCGAACAGCTGTTTGGCTGCCGCACCGCACACACGGCCTTGGCAGGCGCCCATGCCGCAGCGGCTGGCGAGCTTGGCGGCGGTCCAGTCCGGTTTGCCCGCCAGTGCCGAGTAGGGCACGTCTTCGCAGCGGCAGACCAGGGTGTCCGGTTGGGCGAGCTGGTTCAGGCGCGGGTCGAGGGCAAAGTCCTTTTTCAGTGCGTCGGCGAAGCCCTGCCAGCGCTGGCGCTGCGGCCAGAGCCCACGGGCGCGGTCGTGTTCACCCACGGCGGCGTGGCCGGCGATGCTGCCCTCCACCAGGGCCTTCTCCGAGCCGCCGAAGCCGGTGCATTCGCCCGCGGCGTAGATGCCATCGCGGCTGCTCGCCTGCCAGGCGTCGACGCGGATTGCCCCGTCGTCCACCGCGCAGCCCAGTGCCTGGCCGAGCTGCACGTTGGGGATTAGACCGAAGCCGCAGCCTAGTCGGTCGCATTCGATTTCCTTCAGCTTGCCACCCTGGCTGATTCGCACGCCTTCCAGGTGATCTGTCCCCAGTGCGGCGACGATATGGCTGTCGGCACGGTAGGCCGGGTCGTACAGGCCGACGGACTGCAACAGCTTGTTCGGCCAGCGTGGCAGCTTCAGGGCGAAGCTGGTCAACGCAGACCAAGAGGCCTGTTCGGCGATGCGCTGGATCTTCGCGCCGTTGGCGCGGGCGGTCGCGGCGCTGGCGAGCAGCAGCGGGCCGCTGCCGGCGATCACTACGCGCTGGCCGTCCACCGGTGCGCCGCCTTTCACCAGTGCCTGCAGTCCGCCTGCACCGGTGACGCCGGGCAGCGTCCAGCCGGGGAAGGGCAGCAGCAGTTCGCGGGCACCGGTGCAGAGGATCAGCTTGCGGTAATCCAGCCGCCAGCCACGTTGGAAGTCTTCCAGCAGCAGGCCGCGTTCGCCGGCCAGGGCCACCACGCGGGTGGCGCTGTGAATCCTGATGTTGGCGCAGGCGGCGACTTTTTCGCGCAGCTGCAGAGCGGCGCGCGGCAGGTGCGCATTGGGCCCGTCGCGCCAGATCTGCCCGCCAGGCAGCGGGTTGTCGTCGAGGATGACGGTGCTCGCGCCGCTGGGGGCGGCGGCGAGAGCGGCGGACAGGCCCGCCGGCCCGGCACCGATGATGAGGATATCGACGGACTCGCTCATGGGCGCGTCTCCACCTGCATGCCCTCGCGGCACAGGGTCTGGCAGGCCAGGCGGCGCTGGCCGTCGATGATGACCCGGCACTCCTGGCAGATGCCCATGCCGCATAGCGGCGCACGGCGCTGGCCGCTGACCGAGGTGCGTGTGGTGCCGTCGCCGCCCAGGGCAAGCGCGGCGGCCACCGTGGTGCCGGCGACGACACGCAGTGGGCGGCCGTCAAGAGTCAGGTCAGGCATGGGTGGTGGCTCCGAGGAAGCGGCGCGGGGAATAGGGTTCGGCCGGCAGCGGCAACGGTTCGCCGCACAGCTGCGCGGCGAGCAGGTCGGCGGTGCCCGGCGCTGTGGTTACGCCCAGGCCTTCGTGGCCGACAGCGAGCCACAGGCCGGGGCGCTGCGGATGTTCGCCCACCAGCGGCATGCCGTCCGGGCTGGCGGCGCGGAAGCCGGCCCAGCTGCGGATCACGTTGAGGTTGGCCAGGCCGGGCATGTAGTCCACAGCGCGGCGCAGCATCTTCGCCAGCATCCAGCCTTCCACCTGCGGGTCGGTGGTGCCGAACTGCCGCGAGGCGCCGATGAACAACTGGCCGGTCGGGCGCGGCTGGATGTTGCAGGCCACCGATGGGCCACTGGCGTTGTGCGCGCTGGTCACGTAGCCCAGCTCCACCAGCGTGCGGCGCACCTTGCCGGGGTAGCGGTCGGTGATCAGCAGATGACCTTTTTTCGGCTCGATGGGCAGGTCGGCGCAGAGCTGCGTGGCCTGGATGCCATTGGCCAGGACGATGGCCTTGGCGCTCAGCCACTGGCCGTCGTCCAGGCGCACGCGGGGTTCGTCGATTTCCACCACCTTGGCCTGGCGCTGGCGGATCGGTTTCAGCGCCGACTCCAGCAGCCACGCGGCGGCGCGCGGCGCGTAGAGAATGCCGTCACCGGTGATCTCCAGCCCGCCGTGCAGGTCGCTGCGCAGCTCGGGTTCTTCCTGCTGCAGCTCCGCGCTGTTCAGCAGTCTTGCGGCGATGCCGTGCTCGCGCAGCACGGCGAACTTGCGTTCGGCTTCGGCCATCTCTTCGTCATTGGCCGCCAGCCACATCGTGCCGTTGCTGCGGTACGCGCATTCGGCGGGCATGTCGTGGCCCCACTCGCGCCAGCGCTGCAGCGAGTAGTTGCTCAGCGCCAGTTCGGCGGCATTGTCGTCGAGCACCAGCAGGTGGCCCATGCCGACGGCGGTGGCGCCGGGCAGGCGCGCATCCAGCACCAGCACGTCCAGGCCGCGGCGGGCGAGGGCGTGGGCGCAGGCGGCGCCGACGATGCCGGCGCCGATGACGATGATGTCCGCATCGCTCACGAACGGATGCCCCAGGCGAACGGGTCGTCTTCTTCCAGCAGCAGGGTGGCTTCCGCGCTGATGTTGGCGCGCCCGCGGATGGTCGGGATGATGCGCCCCTCGGCAGGCTCACCGACCCACTCGAAGCGGCCCTCGAACTGGCTGCCGATCACGCTGGCCTGGCGCCAGGCGTCGCCGGCGGCGAGCTTGCCGTCAGCGGCCAGGCACGCCAGCTTGGCGCTGGTGCCGGTGCCGCAGGGCGAGCGGTCGTAGGCCTTGCCGGGGCAGAGCACGTAGTTGCGGCTGTCCGCATCGGGATCGTCGGCGAACAGCTCGATGTGATCGATCAGGCCACCGTCTTCGCCGCGGATGCCCTGGTCTTCCAGCGCCTTCTGCACGGCGACGGTGTAGGCAGTCAGTTCGTCCAGGTTGTCGCCGGCGACGCGCAGGCCGTGATCGGCGATCAGGAAGAACCAGTTGCCGCCCCAGGCGATGTCGCCGTGCACTAGGCCATGGCCGGGCACTTGCACCGGCACCTGCTTGCGGTAGCGATAGGAAGGGACGTTGCGCACGCTCACCGAGCGGTCGTCGTGCAGGGTTGCTTCGACGGTGCCCACCGGCGTCTCGATCTTGTGCGTGCCGGGGCCGATACGCCCCAGGTGCGCCAGCGAGACGACCAGGCCGATGGTGCCGTGGCCGCACATGCCCAGGTAACCGGTGTTGTTGAAGAAGATCACCCCGGCGCAGGCGCTCGGGTCCACCGGCTCGCAGAGCAGTGCGCCGACCAGCACATCGCTGCCGCGCGGCTCCAGCACGGTCGCGGCGCGCCAGCTGTCGTGCTCCCTGGCCAGCAGCGCACGGCGTTCGGCCATGCTGCCCTTGCCCAGATCGGGAAAGCCGTCGAGCACCAGGCGCGTGGGTTCGCCGCCGGTGTGGGAATCGAGAACCTGGATGCGTTTCATGCTGCCCCCTGAGGTGGTCTTGTGGTTGACCCTAGGGTGGCGCGGAGCGGGGATGGGAGCTTGAGGGTTTTCCGCCGGGCCGATGATGAAATCGGCACAGCGGGTCTTTTCGATCAGCTCGGTGTCGGCCGATTCGGCAGGTGCTCGTAGAGCGTGCGGCAGACACCGTTGATGTGTTCTTCCAGCAGGCGCGCGGCCAGCTCGCCATCGCCGGCGCGGCAGGCGTCGAGGATGTCGTGGTGCTCGTGATCCGCGCGATCCTTGCCGGAGGACAGGCTCATCTGCATGCGCAGGTAGCGTTCGAGCTTGTCATGGATGGAGCGGATCAGGCCAACCAGGTAGGGCCGCTGCGCCGGTTCATAGAGACAGGCATGCAGCTCCCAGTTCAGTTCCGCCCAGCGGCCGACATCGTCCTCGCCGACGAACTCGGCACAGATGCGCTCGGCGCGCTCGAAGGTCTCGGCGGTCATGTTCGGCACCGCCAGGCGGATCGCCTGGGCTTCGAGAACGACCCGTACCTCGAACATCTGCGCCAGTTCCGGTTCGGATATCTTCGTCACCAGCGCCCCCTTGTTGCGCTGGAACTCCACCAGCCCCTCGGCCTCCAGGCGCTTGAGCGCCTCGCGCACGGGAATCTTGCTGACGTTGAAGATCTGCGCGATATCGTCCTGGCGGATCGGCTCGTGCTCTGCCATCTGGCCGGAAATGATCGCCTCGCGCAGGTGCTTGGCGATGGTCTCCGAGGCGGAGGGGACGATACCCAGGTTGGGGGCGTTGCGTAGCGGCACGATGCAGTCCGGTCAGGTGGCTGTTGTCGGATATGGTATACGAAATCCCTGTAATGCAGTGAAGCATCGGCGAGCGGTCATCGCAATGGATGAATCACGGGATTTGCACACGCAATGCGCGTGCCGGGGAATCAGTTACGGCGTTCGACGATATAGCGGGCGAGGGCGCGCAGCGGTTCGGCGCTATCGCCAAAGCCTTCCAGCGCCGCCAGCGCCTGGTCGCGCAGGGCGAGGGCGTAGGCCTTCGCTTCGTCGAGGCCGAGCAGCGCGGGGTAGGTCGGCTTGTGGTGGGCCTGGTCCTTGCCCTGGGTCTTGCCGAGGGTGGCGGTGTCGCTTTCCACGTCGAGGATGTCGTCCTGCACCTGGAACGCCAGGCCCACCGCCTCGGCGTAGCGGCGCAGGGCTTGCAGCGCATCGGTGTTGGCGCGGCCGCTGGCGAGGGCGCCGAGCTGCACGCTGGCCTCGATCAGCGCGCCGGTCTTGTGCCGGTGCATGGTTTCCAGTGCGGCCTGGTCGATCTTGCGGCCCACGGACTCCAGGTCGATCGCCTGCCCGCCAACCATCCCGGCCGAACCGGCGGCGCGGGCGAGGATCGTCAGCATGTCCAAGCGGGTCTGGGCATCCTGCGGATTGAGCTGTGCGTTACCGATCACCTCGAATGCCAGTGCCTGCAGGCCGTCACCGGCGAGAATCGCGCAGGCCTCGTCGTAGGCAATGTGGGTGGTCGGCTGGCCGCGACGCAGGTCGTCGTCGTCCATCGCCGGCAGATCGTCGTGCACCAGGGAATAGGCGTGGATCAGCTCCACTGCGCAAGCAGCGCCGTCCGCCCGCTCGGCGTCGCCGCCCAGTGCTTCGCAGGCCGCGTAGGCCAACAGCGGGCGCACGCGCTTGCCACCGTTGACCACGCTGTAGCGCATGGCGGCGTAGATGCGGGTGAGTTCTTCACGGGGGGCGACGAAGAGTTTTTCCAGCGCAGCGTCGACACGCGCCGTACAGCGCGCCTGGTACCCGGCGATCATGCGTCTTCGCCTTCCGGATCGAAGGGCGCTTCGCTCAGTTCGCCATCGCGTTCCAGCAGGATCTGCACCTTCTGCTCCGCCTGGGTCAGCGCCGCCTGGCAGTCGCGCGTCAGGCGGATGCCCTGCTCGAAGGCCCCCAGCGAGTCCTCCAGCGACAACTCGCCGCTTTCCAGGCGCTCCACCAGCGTTTGCAGCTCGGCGAGGGACTGTTCGAAGTCGAGGGAAGCTTTCTTGCGGGCCATGCGGACATCTCGGCGGGGGTATTCGGAAACCTCGCGACACTAGCAGAGACGGGCTTTGCGGGCAAATCTTCGGTCAGGCCGCCGGCGACTGCACAACCGTTGCCGGCGGCGCTTTCGGACCGGTTTCTAATAGCCGCCGTCGCGGACGCCCTGATGCTCCGCCACCACCCTGAGCATGCGCAGCGACTCGAATGGAGCATCGACCACGAACTGATTCGCCAGCCAGGACGGCACGCTGCCGCCGGGTTCGCCGCGCATTTCGTAGGTGACTTCGGTGAGCTTCGGGCCCTTGGGGACCATCTGCCAGGTGCCGGAAACATTGGGTACGCGTATGCGGTCCTTCACCGGAGGAAGATAGTCCGGCGCAGCCTGCAGGTGGCGAATCATGCCGCCGTCCGCGGTTTCCTCGGTGCTCACCTTCAGCACCAGGTCGCGCGGGGCGGCGGGCCACGGGAGCTTGGTGTCGAGGTAGACCCAGATCGCCTCGTCAGTGTACTTGAGCAGGCGCATCTGCGCGCAGGCGTAGAGCCAGGCGCAGGAGACGCGCAGGTTCTCCTGCAGGTGGCCGAGGGTGGCGACGTCGGATTTCACCAGGGTCACCCCGCGAAAACTCTTGTAGCGGGAGCCGGGCACGTCGCGAAGGTAAACCTGCACACCATCTTCGTTCCTCGCCAGTTTCCAGTCTTGCGCCTGCGCCCAGGCCGGGTTGCATGTCAGCAGTGGCGCTGCCATGAGCAAGGCAACGTGAAGTGGCGAGAGGCGTGTCATGGCGGTGCAACCGGCGAGGGGATAGCTTGATCTTATGCCTGCCTGGTGACAGCGGCGCATTGGCTGGCGAGCGGTCTGACATGGGCTGAGGCTTTTTCGCAGGCATTAAAAAAGCCGGCTTGTGGCCGGCTTTCAGGGGGTGGTCCAACCTTACTTCTGGTAGGGCGGGCCGCCTTGATTCTGTGGCAACGCAGGGGACTGCGTGCGGGGCGCGCATGGTAGCAAAGTCGGGACGAAAAGCCTAATCCCGGTCACAAAAAAGCCCCGCAGTGGCGGGGCTTCTTCGCGGCGGGGGCTACCCCGCGACCATCACTTGGCCTGGAAGGCGGCGACGGCCTTGGTGATGTAGTCGTGGGCCTGGGCGGCGTCGCCCCAGCCTTCGACCTTCACCCACTTGCCCTTCTCGAGATCCTTGTAGTTCTCGAAGAAGTGCTTGATCTGCTCCAGCAGCAGGGCCGGCAGGTCGGTGTATTCCTTCACGTCCTTGTACAGGACGGTCAGCTTGTCGTGCGGTACGGCGATCAGCTTGGCGTCGCCGCCGGCTTCGTCGCTCATGTTCAGCACGCCAACCGGACGGGCGCGGATCACGGAGCCCGGAGCGACCGGATACGGGGTCACGACCAGCACGTCCAGGGGGTCACCGTCGTCGGCCAGGGTGTTCGGGATGAAGCCGTAGTTGGCCGGGTAGAACATCGGGGTGGCCATGAAACGGTCGACGAACAGGCAGTCGGTGTCCTTGTCGATCTCGTACTTGATCGGCGCGTGGTTGGCCGGGATCTCGATGGCGACGTAAATGTCGTTCGGCAGGTCTTTGCCAGCCGGGATGCTGCTGTAGCTCATGGACGACTCCAGATAGTGGTCGGGCCGAAAAAGTGCGGCGGATTATAGGCAGATTGCCGTGTCCAAGCCACAGACATCGCCTAGTGCGCCCGAGTTTCCTGATATTCGGGGTGCTCGGCTTGCAGCCGGTGCAGGCGCGAGAGCGGATCTTGCCGGTAGAACAGCGAAAGCTGCTCATAGACTTTGGGATAGGCCGCCTGAAGGAGGTCCGGAGCGGTAAAGAAGTACTCGCTGGTGACGGCGAAGAACTCGGCAGGATTCTCGGCCGCGTAAGGGTCGATGGCGGTGTGCGCCTGCGGATCGCGGTCGAGCTGGCGGTTCATGTCGTCGTAGGCGGCCTGCATGGCGGCAGCCCAGTCGGTGACGCGCATGTCGCGGTGCAGTGGCGGCAGGCCGTTGGCGTCGCCGTTGAGCATATCGAGCTTGTGCGCCAGCTCGTGGATCACCAGGTTGTAGGCGTCCCAGCCACCGCCGCTCTCCACGCCGGGCCAGGCAAGGATCACCGGGCCTTGCAGGGAGGTTTCGCCGGCGCGCTCGTCGTCGAATTCGTGCATGACGCCAGCGGGGTCGCGGTGTTTCTGCGGGCTGACGAAGTCGTCGGGGTAGAGCACCAGCTCATGGAAGCCGCTGTACCAGTTCAGGTCCGGCAGGTGCAGCAGCGGCAGCTCGGCCTGGGTGGCGAGCAGCAGGCGGCGGTAGTCGTCCAGTTCGATGCCGGGCAGCGGCGAGAGGCGCTTGTCGCGCAGGAACAGCAGCGCCCGCTCGCCGAGCCGGCGCAGTTCCTCTTCGCTCAGGCCGTCGAGGATCGGCAGCTGCCGCCGCACCTGCTCCCAGAGCTGGGCGTCGAGCGGATAGCGGGCGAGGAAGCGCCGGCGGCGCCAGGCGCTGAACGACCACATGGGCGGATCAGTGCTCGCCTGGTTGGGCCTTGGCCGATGGGCGCATCTTGTGGCGGATGAAGCCGATCAGCATGGGTACTAGGGAGAAGGCGATGATGGCGATGATCATCACCGAGAGGTTCTGCTTGATGAAGGGCACGTTGCCGAAGAAGTAGCCCAGGGTCACCAGGCCGCCGACCCAGGCGATGCTGCCGGCCACGCTGAAGAACAGGAAGCGCGCGTAGGGCATGTAGGCCATGCCGGCGACGAAGGGCGCGAAGGTGCGCACGATGGGCAGGAAGCGCGCCAGGGTCACGGTCTTGCCGCCGTGGCGCTCGTAGAAGGCGTGGGTCTGGTCCAGGTAGTCGCGGCGGAAGACCTTCGAGTTCGGGTTGCTGAACAGGCGCTTGCCCAGGGTTCGGCCGATCACGTAGTTGGTACTGTCGCCGCTGATCGCCGCGAGCAGCAGCAGGCCGCCGAGCAGCCAGGGGTCCATGCCGCCGGCGGCGCAGATGGCACCGGCGATGAAGAGCAGCGAGTCGCCCGGCAGGAAGGGCGTCACCACCAGGCCGGTCTCGCAGAAGATCACCAGGAAGAGGATGGCGTAGATCCAGGTGCCATAGTTGGCTACCGCCAGCGACAGGTAGCTGTCGAGGTGGAGAATCAGGTCGATCGGGTTGAATTCCATGAGAAGCCTGTTTGACAACGAGGTGAACGGCCGGGCCGACCATTATAAGGCGCGACCTGACTGCCGGGGGCGCTCTCCGTCGAATCCTGCGACGGAGAGCCGCGGGAGGATATTACAGCTTCTGCGTGAAAATCCTGTCGCTGCAAGCCCGGCAACGCCTTGTGACAAATACCGCAGAAGCGCTGGACGCTGCGTCAGAGCAGGCTCGCCTGCCAGCTCAACAGGGCGGGCGCCACCTTGGGTGCCGATGCCGCACCGTGCTGCTCGCCGGCGGCTGGCAGTTGTTCGGCCAGCGGGTGTGCGGCGACTTCACGGGTGTTCATCGCGGTTTCCAGGCGTGCCTCGGCAATCAGCTGCTGCAGGCGCCCGCTGCGGCGCAGGGTGCGCAGGCCGCGGTCGAGGCTGGCGGCGAGGGCTTCGCCTTCGGCGCGCTTCTTCGGCACCAGCACGTAGAGCGGCTTGACCTCCAGCGGCGGGTCGACGAACTCCAGCTGCTCGCGCAGCGCCGGGGCGTTCTGGCTGAGCAACTGGTAGCCGGTGTAGCGGTCCACCACGGCCAGGTCGATGCGCCCGCGCAGGAGTTTTTCCAGGTTCTGCCAGTCGCTGCTGACCACGTCCTTGTTGAGGAAGTCGGCGCTGTCGAAGCGCTCCTGGTTGACGTAGCCGCGCACCACGCCGATGCGGTAGGGGCGCAGGGTGTCGAGGTCGCGGGGGTTGATCGGCAGGGCGCGGTCGCGACGGCGGAAGAAGCCGAGCTGGGAGTCCAGCAGCGGCATCGAGGTGTAGAAATCCTGGCGGCGGTCGGGCGACAGGTACGCCGGCATCAGCGCGTCGAAGCGGCCCTCGCGGGTTTCGTTGAGCGCCCGCTGCCAGGGCAGGAACACCAGTTCGGCCTTGTCGCCATTGAGCGCCAGGGCTTCGTTGAGGATGCGGCTGGCCAGCCCGTTGCCCGGCAGGTCGCTACCGACGTAGGGCGCCCATTCCAGGGTGGCGACACGCAACGTCTGGGCCTGGGCGATGGCGCCCGCAAGGCCCAGGCAGAAGCAGGCGGTGCGCAGGACGAGCAGGGAAATACGCATGGGATCCCTTCATGCGGAGGCCGCGGCAATTCCGATGATGGCACTTTAGTGTGCCCGGCCCGCCGCCGCCAGCGGGCCGTTGCGTGCCTCAGTTGAGGTCGTCGCTGATCGGCAGGATGTAGTTCTTGAACTCGCTGTCCTCGCGGAAGCCGATGGACTCGTAGACTTTCTGCGCCACTTCGTTGTTGACGCTGGTGGACACGCGCATGCGCACGGCCTGGGTCTCGCGGGCCATCTGTCGGGCGGTCTGCAGCAGGTGGTCGGCGACCAGTTGGCGGCGGGCTTCTTCGGCGACGTAGATGTCGTTGAGGATCCACACGCGCTTGAGCGAGAGCGAGGAGAAGCTCGGGTAGAGCTGGCAGAAGCCCAGCAGCTTGTTGTCGTCGTCGTCCGGCAGGGCCAGGTAGATCACCGATTCCTTGCGGCGCAGGCGCTTCTCGAGGAATTTCCGCGAGGACTCGGGGTAGGGGAGCATCCCGTAGAACTCGCGATATTTGACGAACAACGGAGCGAGCAGATCGAGGTGGTCGAGCGTGGCTTGCACGATGCGCATAAGCGGGCCTCGGCGGGAGGTGGGTGGGCTGGTATGGCAATGCAGGGGCTATGCCAGCGAATAGCCATTGGTCCGATGCTGCACCAGAATTTGTGGAAAGCGCAATCCAAGCGAGCGTTTGATCAGCGCCAGCAGCTATCCACGCTGCCGGCGCTGGTGCCGCGCTGGCCCTGGTGGTCGAGGGTGAAGTCGCCGCATTCGCTGTCGCCGGCCTGGGCGCCCCGGCGCAGGGCGGTCAGGCGGTAGCTGCGGGTGTTGCCGCCGATGAACTCGGCCTGCAGTTCATAAAGCTGGTGCGGCGACAGGCGTTTGCCATCGACCAGCGGGTAACCGAATGCCAGCCGGGTCGCGGCATCGGTGTACTTGCTGTATTGCGCCAGGTAGCGCTCCTGCTGCGCAGCAGCGTCGCGCAGCAGTGTCTGGGCCTCGCTGCGATTGGCGCGCAGGACATACTGGCGATAGCTGGGGATGGCGATGCCGGCCAGCAGCGCGAGGATGCAGACCACTACCATCAGCTCGATCAGCGTGAAGCCTTGCACCTGGCTCGCGGGCATACGGATGGACATCAGGGGTACCCCGTGGGCAGGTTGAAATTCAGGATCTGCCAGTTGAAGCGGCCCTGGTTGACCGGGTCGAAGAGCTGCACGGGCAGGCGGCTGCCGTCGGGGGTATAGAGGTTGCCGCCGATGCGTGTCACCGGGCCTTCGATCTGGATGCCGCTGGCGCGTTCACTGAAGGAGCCGTCGCCTGCCAGGTCGAAGACGTTGAAGTTCAGCGCCCCGCCGGTCTTCGGGTTGACGGCGAGCAGCCAGTAGGTGATCCCGGCACTGCAGGGGTCGGCGTTGGGCTTGCTGACGGTGACGAAAAGAACGTCGCCGAGCATGAAGGGCTGGTCGAGGATCATCTAGCTGTCGGCCAGATCGAAGTACCAGCCTCGGATGCCGACGCCACGCTTGCCGCTGCTGTCCCAGCTCACGCTGGCGCTGCTCAGTTGCCGGACCAGGGTGCTGCCGCCGCTGTGGCTGACGGTTTCCTCGGTGAGCGTCTGCTTCTGCAGGTCGCCCAGTCTGGTCAGGGTGGCGGGATCGCCGGCGCCATCGACGTGGGCGAGGTAGTCGGTCTGGTCCCAGAACCCATAGAGCGATTGCGCGGTGGCCGGGCCTTCCTTGTCGCTGCCTTCGAAGTACTTGCCCGTGCCGGCCAGCACCAGTTGCCCGCCGCGCGGATGCTGGGTGACTTCCGGTGCCGCGCTCACGGCCTGGCCCCGTGCGCTGGCGAGGCTGGCCAGCAGGCTTGCCTTGGCATCGATGCCGCCTTGGCGATACAGGTTGCCCTGAAGGCTGCCGTAATAGCGCTGGGCGAGTTCCCCGGGGCTGGCGGCCTGGGTCCAGGCGACCGTGCTGGCGACGTCACCGTCGCCGCCGGTGGCGTGGCTGGCGGCGTCGATCCGGCCGTCGGCCAGGCGGATCGACAGCGAATAGCCCTTGCCCGCGTCGTAGCCATTGCCAGTGAGGATGTAGGGCTCGCCATCGAAGGAGGTGATGACCGGGCGCTCCAGCAGGTAGCCGAAGTCGATGGTCTTGCCGTCGCGGCTGGTTGCGCGGGCGGTGTGCTCCCAGAGCAGCGCGGGCGAGTCCGGATCGGTGATGTCCAGGGCGAACAGCCCGCGCCCGCCGCGTCCCGGCGCCATCACCAGGACAGTGCGCCAGGCACCGTCGAAATAGACATCCTGGGTGACGGCAGTGCCGTCGACGAAGAAGCGGTGCAGGTTGTTGGTGTTCTCCTCCTCCGAGCGCCCCGCGTAGTTTTTCGCCGGCAGGTAGTTGAGCTTGTCGACCACGGCGGCAGGGATGAAGGCCCAGCGTTCCCGGCCCGTTTCGTCGAAGGCATGCAGCATGCCGTCGTTGGCACCGACGTAAATGCGCCGTTCGCGGTCCGCGTGGTCCTGACGGAAGGTTTCGTAGCCCGTGGTGCGGGCGGCTTTCTCCAGGTAGTAGGTGACGCTGGAGGGGGCGCCGACTACGACCGGCGAGGAGTAGATGATGTCGCCGAGCAGATGGTTGCGCGCACGGAACGTGGCGTCTTCGTCACTGCGGTCGCCACGCAGCCAGGCAAGGCGACGCTGGCCGAGATGGTCGCGAGTCTGGGTGCCGGGCGCCTTGTCGAGCAGGTCCTGCTGTGAGGTCGCGAGATTGTCCCAGGCGAAGGCCTGGAGGCTCCCACTTGGACGGTCGGGGCGTGAGTTGAAGTAGAGGTTGCGGCTCCCAGGCGAGCGCTGGTCGAGCTGGTTGCGGAAGGACAGCGCGGTATTGGCCTGGGCGTTGCCGTCGGCATCGAGGCGGTATTGCAGGATGTCGCCGCTCCAGTCGTTGGGCTGGTAGCTGGCGCGGTAGAGGTAGGTGTCGGTGCTCAGCGAGGTCGAGCTGGCGCCTGCCGCGGCGACCGCCAGCTGGTTGGTGGAAATGCTGCTGACGATGGCCTGGAAGGCCTGTACCAGTTCGCTGGTGGAGTCGGCGCTGAAGAACTCGCCACGGGCGTTCAGCGCACCATGCCAGAGCGCCGCCACCTTGCCTTCGTTGGCGGTTACCGTCATGCCGTCCAGCACCGTGCTGCCGCTGGGGTTGGGCCAGCTCTTGCTGCCATCGAGCAGTTGCGGGTAGGAACCCGAGTAGGTGTCACCTCCCCACTGCAGGTACTTCAGTGTCGGGCCGAGGCCCAATCCCACGGTGTAGGTGGTGACGTGCTGCCAGGTGGCCGGATCGTTCTTCGGATTCCAGTAGTCGTTGCCGTCGCGGTAGCGCGGCGGGACCTTGTTCTCCAGGTCGGCGCGCGCATCGGTCGCCCAACCGAGGAAGATGTTGTCGGCCAGGGTATTGGACCACTTGTCGTAGAAAGGCGCGCTGGCGGCGAAGGCCTTTCCGTCGGGCAGGGTGCGCGTGGTGCCGTCGGCATTGTTGCCACCGGAGCCGTCACCGAAGCCATCGGTCATCAGCAGGTGGTAGGTGGGGCGGCAGGCGTACTCGGTCTTCACGTCGCGCGTGGCGCCCGGCGCGCGAGCATAGGGGTTGTACGCGGACGTGCTGGAGAGGTAGCTGTTGACCCGGTTCTGCGCGGCGCCCAGCGGGGTACCGCCACTGGCGACCAGGCGGCTGGTGAAGGTGAAGAAGTCAGCCTTGTGCTGGTCGGCGAAGGCCGCCAGGGTCTGGTTGCCGCAGGTTGTGGAGGACAGGTTGAAGTTGGTGTTGTAGCAGCTGTTCAGCCCCTGCCAGGTCACGCGGATATGATCGGGCAGCTCGAACAATGCCAGGTTGGCGGCGGTGCGCGTCGCGAGCTGGCGAGTACGGTAGAAGGAAAACCAGTTGGCGTAGTTCTGTTTTTCCTCTGCCGTCGTGACCCAGCGAGGCGCGAAGCAGCTCTTGGTGCAGGCGTTTGCATTGGTGTACGAGTAGCCGGTTGCGCAGTTCTGTACGGCGCTGAGCGCATTGGTGGCAACGTTGCGGGCATGCGGACAGGCGGCGTCGAACTGGTAGTAGTGGGCGTATTGCTTGTAGCTGTCGGTGGTGTTGACAGCCTGGATCGAGTTCTGCCCGTAGCCGTTGCCGGTGTACCTGTTCAGGTCCAACGTCCCGGTCTGGAGGGTGAGGAAGCCGTCGTAGTACGCCTTGTCGAACTGGGTGGTGTAGCGCTCGCTGATGAGGCGCCCACCGCTGAAGGTGACCTTCCACGGCGCTTCGTAGGTGATCGCCGGGTTGTAGTACATCGGGTTGTACGACGCGGAGCGGTTGGCGATGGTGTAGGAACTCATGCCGTCGGGCGTGTAGGCGCTGGTCATGCTGCCGGAGTCGTCGAGGGTGACGATCAGGTTCGGCGAGACGCCCTCGACCAGGAACAGCGGTGCCTGGCTCGGCGTGGCGGCCGCAGCGTTGCCGCCGGCGAGCACAGCGGCTCCCAGCAGTGCGCCACGCAGGAGGGTTTCAGCGTTGCACACGGGCGTACTCCTGCAGGCGTACCTGGGCCTGGTCGGTGATGCCGGTGGCAAGGGCGTTCACCTGCAGCAGCAGGGTGCCGCTGCCGGCCAGGCAGTCGGCCATGGCGCTGGAGGAGCGGCTTTCGCACTGGGCGGCCACATACCAGCGTGGCGCGCGGCTGAGTTCATCCAGCTCGCCCGGACTGGCGAGGTCGTTGCCGCGGTAGGTGCGCGCTTTCGTGATGAGGGCGCTGCTGGCCGGGTCGGAAGGGTTCAGCCAGAGACGGTCGCAGAGCAGCACCTGCTGCTGGTCCTGCGCGGTATCGATGCAGTCGTCGACGGTGCCCACCGCCATGCTCGGGCTATGTCGACTGCGGTACAGCGCCTCGTTGATGGCCGAGGTGGCGCCGCCCAGCGCCGCCTGATAGTCGCGGGCGTCGGCGAGGCTGTTGTCCAGTAGCAGGCCGTTGCGCAGATTGCCCAGGGTCAGGATGCTCAGGCCGAGCAGCAGGATCAGGGCGATCAGCAGGGTCTGGCCGCGTTGCCGGGTCATGGCTGGTTCCTCAGGTAGAGCGTCTGCGCGAAGGCGCCGCACAGCCCGCGCGTACCGGTGTCCTTCTGCTGGTCGCCGAGCGGGTCGGGATAGGTGCAGTTCTCCGGCAGCAGCGGGCGGGTCGAAGTCAGCACCAGGCCGACGCGGACCTGGTTGACCGAGGCGGCGAGGAAACGCAGGTCGTGGATGCCCGTGGCGAGCACCGCCTCGCCGGCGGAAGCGCTGTTGTTGGTCTTGCAGCGCAGCTCGCCGTTCGAGAAGTACAGGTGGCTTACCAGTACCAGCGGCGTGCCGCTGTCGGTATCGCTGTAAAGGGCGCCGCCACTGCAGTCCTGCTGGAACTGTGCGTCGACCCGCTGCGAACGCTGGTAGCGCAGACACAGGCCCTTGCCGTTGGCGTCGACGGAACTGACCTTGCCAGCGCCAAAGCTGCAGCCGGTACGGCTGTCGGTCAGCGAAGGGAAGGGGCCGTCGCGGTCGAGGATGAAGTCGAATTGCGTGGCGTCCTGGGCCACGGCATGGCGTTGCCAGGCGACGTAACCGGCATGCCCGGCCTCGTTCTGCAGCAGGTCGAGGAGGAAGCGCGCGCGGCTTTGGTTCTGTTGCTGGGCATTGTTGAAGGCAGCGTGGTCGCTGCCCGACAGGTAGATCTGCAGCACGGTGAACAGCACCAGGGTGCCGAGCGCCAGCGCGACCATGAGCTCGATCAGTGACAGGCCTTTCTGTGTGCTGGCGTTCATGGCTGGAAACTCAGTCGATAGCGCTCGACGCCACCGTCAGCGTCCGCACTCAGGCAGGCGGAGTCGGCGTCCTCGGCAACGGTCGGGCTGCCGTTGCGGCAGTTGCGGCTGTGCCAGGCCAGCTGGATCAGCAGCAGGGGCTGTTTCGAACCGCTGGCGCAGGATTTACCGTCGCGGGTGGCGCAGATGAAGGTGGAGTCCTTGAGCAGTTCGTCGTCGGTGACGAGTCGGCGCTGCACCTGCGCCGTCCAGCAGGCCAGCTCGCGACGGATCCTGTCGCTCGCGCCGAGCCCGCTGGTGACGCAGGACGCACCGCTGCCCAGGCTGGGGAACGCGCTGCCCTTGGCCACC
This sequence comes from Pseudomonas sp. AU12215, assembly GCF_001675465.2. Taxonomy (NCBI): domain Bacteria; kingdom Pseudomonadati; phylum Pseudomonadota; class Gammaproteobacteria; order Pseudomonadales; family Pseudomonadaceae; genus Pseudomonas; species Pseudomonas sp. AU12215. The sequence continues at coordinate 35,956 of NZ_MACM02000189.1, read as the reverse complement.
AGGAATGCCGCATCGTCCCTGAGCTTGCCCTCACGGACCAGCCCCTCGCGGTTGGCCTGCATGCTGCGGGCGAGATCGGCGGCCAGAAGGATCGCGTTCTGCCGCTGCTGGCTGTCGTGGGCGTAGCTGATGCTGCGCGCCTGCAGGGCCAGCATGCCCAGCAGCCCAACGCTGGTGAGCATCACCGCGACCATGACCTCGATCAGGTAGAAGCCCCGCTCGCTGGGCATCGGCCTCATTCGCATACCCATGCCGCTCCGCTGCGTTGCAGGCAGACCTGGCTGCTGTAGCTGCCGGACACGAGGGTGAAGACCAGCGGGTAGTCGAGGCCGGATTCGGCGATACCGTTGCCGTCGAAGACTACCCTTGCGGCGCTGGTGCTGGTCTGGACCTGCACCTTGGCCGAGTCGTCCAGCTGGGTGCGGCGCAGTTCGATGGCCTGGCTGCCAGCCAGGTCGCCGCCACGCCGCTGGGACACCACCAGCATCGAAGCCCAGTCACCGGATGCCTGCGGTGTGACACTGATTTCCTGGTGGCTGATCTGCGCCTGCGCGCGGGCATATTGCAGCAGGCCGATCAGTTGCTTGCCGCCGCTCTGGGCGCGGTTGCGGTTGATCAGCAGGTCGAAGGAGGGCACTGCGATACCCAGCAGGATCGCCAGGATCGCGATGGTCACCAGGGTCTCGACCAGGGTGATGCCGCGTTGGCTCGCAAGCCGGGTGAAGGTAGCGCTACGGGGTGAATCCATGTTCTCGCCATCGACTGGGGTGCGCCGGGCGGCGCAGCCTTCCGTGCCAGTGCACGGTCCTTGATGGCGAGGTTTTTATCGCGATGAGCGGGAGGGGCGATTTAAGACGATTCTTAAAGACGGCGATCACCTGCGCGGCATGTGGTCGCGTTCACGGCAGGGCCTTCCTGCTCAGCCACCGAGCAGGAAATTACCCCGTGACGGCCCGTCGTCTCCTTCCAGCGCAGGTAGCTGCGCCTCGTCCTTCAGGTTCACTCCCGACAGCTGCCGGCGGCACGCCTCGCGCATCAGGTAGAGCAGGCGGTGCGTGGCCAGGCCGTAGCTCAAACCCTCCAGGCGCACGTTGGAGATGCAGTTGCGGTAGGCGTCGTTCAGGCCGACCTTCGGCGCCCAGGTGAAGTACAGGCCGAGGCTGTCCGGTGAAGACAGGCCGGGGCGCTCGCCGATCAGGATCACCACCATCTTCGCCCGCAGCAACTCGGCCACTTCATCGGCGACGGCGACCCGGCCCTGTTGTACCAGGGCGACCGGCGACAGGCTCCAGCCTTCATTGCGCGCCTGTTCTTCCATGCGTTCGAGGAAGGGTAGGCTGTGGCGCTGCACGGCCAGCGAGGAAAGCCCGTCGGCGATCACCACGGCGAGGTCGTAGCCTTGTGGATGGCGCTCGGCATGGCGGCGCAGGATCGCTGCCGAATCTTCGTTCAGGCGGCGGCCGAGATCGGGGCGTTGCAGATAGGTGTCGCGGTCGGCGGCGGCGCTGTGCAGCAGCAACGTCTCGCGACCGCGTTCAGACAGTTGCGCGGCGAGCCCGTCGCGGTCGAACGGCAGGTGCACGGCGTCGCGCGCCTGGGCATGGGCGAACTGGAAATCCAGCTGCGCACTGGTCGGCAGGCTGGTGCCGGCGCGGCCCAGGGCGATGCGCGCGGAAGTCAGGCGGCGCAACTCCTGCCAGGGGTTGGGGGTGAAGCTGTCGCTCATCGAAGACTCCTCAAGCGATGTCCTCAGGACAGTTGCGCGAGCGCATGGCGGAAGGCGCCGGGAAGCTGGCTGGCCATGTGCACGCGGCCGTCCTGCTGGCGGAGGATTTCCATGCGCGCAAGCCACGCCTCGAACTCCGGCGCCGGCCGCAGGCCCAGCGTCTGGCGCGCGTAGAGCGCGTCGTGGAAGGAGGTGGTCTGGTAGTTGAGCATCACATCGTCGGAACCGGGGATGCCCATGATGAAGTTGATCCCGGCCACGCCCAGCAGGGTCAGGAGCATATCCATGTCGTCCTGGTCGGCCTCGGCGTGGTTGGTGTAGCAGATGTCGCAGCCCATGGGCACGCCGAGCAGCTTGGCGCAGAAGTGGTCTTCCAGGCCCGCGCGGATGATCTGCTTGCCGTTGTACAGGTACTCCGGGCCGATGAAGCCGACCACGGTGTTCACCAGGAACGGCTTGAAGTGCCGCGCCACCGCGTAGGCGCGGGTCTCGCAGGTCTGCTGGTCGACGCCGTGGTGGGCGTTGGCCGACAGCGCGCTGCCCTGGCCGGTCTCGAAGTACATCAGGTTGTCGCCCAGGGTGCCGCGCTTCTGCGACAGCCCGGCCTCGTAGCCTTCCTGGAGGATCGACAGGCTCACGCCGAAGCTGGCGTTGGCCGCTTCGGTACCGGCGATGGACTGGAACACCAGGTCCAGCGGCGCGCCACGGTTGATCGCCTCGATGGAACTGGTGACGTGGGTGAGCACGCAGGACTGGGTGGGAATCTCGTAGCGCTGGATGATCGCGTCGAGCATCTCCAGCAGCGTGCAGATCGACTGCAGGCTGTCGGTGGCCGGGTTGATGCCGAGCATGGCATCGCCGTTGCCGTAGAGCAGGCCGTCGAGCACGCTGGCGGCGATGCCCGCCGGGTCATCCGTGGGGTGATTGGGTTGCAGCCGCGTCGACATGCGCCCGCGCAGCCCCATGGTGTTGCGGAAACGGGTGACCACGCGGATTTTCTGCGCCACCAGTACCAGATCCTGCACGCGCATGATCTTCGATACCGCGGCTGCCATTTCCGGCGTCAGCCCCGGCGCCAGGGCGCGCAGGCTGGTTTCGTCGGCGGCATCGCCGAGCAGCCAGTCGCGCAGGCCGCCGACCGTGAGGTGGCTGACCGGGGCGAAGGCTTCGCGATCATGGCTGTCGATGATCAGCCGGGTGACCTCGTCGCTCTCGTAGGGGATCAGCGCCTCGTCGAGGAAGTACTTGAGCGGGATATCGGCCAGCGCCATCTGCGCGGCCACGCGCTCGGCGTCGCTGCCGGCGGCGACCCCGGCGAGGCGGTCGCCGGAGCGCGCCGGGCTGGCCTTGGCCATCACCTCGCGCAGGCTGTCGAAGCGCCAGGTCTGGCCACCGATGCTGTGGGCGAATCCGGACATGCTGACCTCTCTCAGCCCTGGCTGGCGAAGGATGCTTCGGTGCCGCGGTTGAGGCTGATGACGATGCTGCAGCAGGAGCAGCCGCCGATCATCAGCACCAGGAACACTGAGGCGATGACGCTATTGAACCATAGCATCGCGGCCAGGCAGACCAGCGCCAGCACCAGGGCGATGGCCGGGACCACCGGGTAGCCCGGCGCGCGGAAGCTGCGCTCCAGGTCCGGCTCGCTGCGGCGCAGCTTGAACAGGCTGARCATGCTCATGATGTACATGACGATGGCGCCGAACACRCTCATGGTGATCATCGCCGCGGTCAGGGTCATGCCCTGCAGGCTGATCAGGCTGTCGCTGAAGATCGCTGCGATACCCACGACACCGCCAGCGAGGATGGCGCGGTGCGGGGTCTGGAAGCGCGAGAGTTTGGCCAGACTACGTGGCAGGAAGCCCGCGCGAGCCAGGGCGAAGAACTGCCGCGAGTAACCGAGGATGATGCCGTGGAAGCTCGCCACCAGGCCGAACAGGCCGATCCACACCAGCATGTGCATCCAGGTGGAGTTGTTGCCGACCACAGCCTTCATCGCCTGCGGCAGCGGGTCGTTGATGTTCGATAGGGCGCGCCAGTCGCCCACGCCGCCGGCGAAGATCATCACGCCGATGGCCAGCGTCACCAGGGTCAGGATGCCGGCGATGTAGGCGCGCGGGATGGTGCGTTTCGGGTCTTTCGCCTCTTCGGCAGCCATGGCCGCGCCCTCGATGGCGAGGAAGAACCAGATGGCGAACGGGATGGCGGCGAAGATGCCGGCCATGGCCGGGGCGCCGAACACGTCCGAGCCGGCCCAGCCGTTGAGCACGAAGTTGCTGAAGCTGAAGCCCGGCGCCACCACGCCCATGAACACCAGCAGCTCGGCCACTGCCAGCACTGTCACCACCAGTTCGAAGGTGGCGGCGATGCTCACGCCGAGGATGTTCAGGGTCATGAAGATCACGTAGGCGCCGGTCGCGGCCCACTTCGGATCGAGGCCGGGGAACTGCACGTTGAGGTAGGCGCCGATGGCCATGGCGATGGCCGGCGGGGCGAAGACGAATTCGATCAGGGTGGCGATGCCGGCGATCATTCCGCCGGTCTTGCCGAACGCCCGCAGGCTGTAGGCGAACGGCCCGCCAGCGTGGGGGATGGCGGTGGTCAGCTCGGTGTAGCTGAAGATGAAGCAGGTGTACATCACCGCGACCATCAGCGTGGTGACGAGGAAGCCCAGGGTGCCGGCGGCGGCCCAGCCGTAGCTCCAGCCGAAGTACTCGCCGGAGATCACCAGGCCCACGGCGAGCCCCCAGAGGTGCAGGGTGCCCAGCGTTGGTTTGAGTTGTGATGCGCTCATTGTTGTTGTTCCTCTCTCCGCAAGGGGTAGGCCGCAGATGGCGGGCCGCAGGGGCGTGGACGGATACCTGAGCCTCGATGGTAGTGGCGCACTGCCGCGCAAGACTTGACCGCTGGAATCGGCTTTCGCCGCGCAGGGTCAACTGGCTGTTACCCATTGCCCCACACGGCGCCCGGTGCCCGTTTCTGGTGCCCAATTCCTCGCATCTGCCCTCTGCGGTGGCAGCTGCAGGCCAGGCGTGGCGCCGTGTCCGGCTGATCGGTAATGCATGGCGAGGCACGGGAATTGCTTTGTTTATTCGTTCCCTACTTTCCGGGAGACATGTGCCTTGCGCGTCTCAAAACAAGATCGGTAACCGACATGAGCCAGCCTCTGTTTTCTCCGTCCGGCCTTAGCCTGCCCCTGGCCAGCAATATCGGCGTGCTGTCTGCTGCCGCCAGCGGCCTGGGTCGTTTCATCGGCGACCAGGGCGGTGATATCGACCGTGTCTTCGGCCGCGCCGGCATTGACCCGGAACGCCTGCTGCATCCCACCCTGAGCCTGGCGCTGACCAACTATTGCCAGGTGCTGGAAGAAGCCGCGCGACAGTCGGGCTGTGACAACTTCGGGCTGCGCTACGGCGAGCAGTTCCGCCCGCGCGAACTGGGCCTGCTGGGCTACGTCGGGCTGTGTTCCGAGACGCTGGAAGACGCGCTGAAGAACTTCGCCGCCGCCTTTCCCTATCACCAGCACGACACCCTGATCCGCCTGGTGGATTGCGGTGAGTGCTACCGCTTCGACTACCAGGTCCGCCACGGCGCGATCCTCGACCGCCGCCAGGACGCCGAGCTGACCCTGGGCATGGCGCTGAATCTGATGCGCCATGCGCTCGGCCCCGAGTGGGCGCCCCGTGCGGTGAGCTTTGAGCACGCGCGGCCGGAGGGTTGGCAGGAACATGGCCGGGTGTTCGACGCGCCGGTGCTGTTCCAGCGCGGCTGCAACTCGATGCTGATTCCCAAGCGCGATCTTTACGGCCAGCAGATGCCCGAGCGCGATGCCAACTTGTTGTTCCTGGTGCAGGACGTGATTCGTCGTCTGGGCGAACAAAGTGGCGCGCCCAACCTGGTCGAGGACGCCAGCACGCAGATTCGCCTGGCGCTGGCCGATGGCGAGCCTTCGCTGGAACTGATCGCCGAGCAACTGGAACTCACCAGCGCCGGCCTGCAGCGCCGCCTGCGCGAGGCTGGGCTGAGCTTCAGCCAACTGGTGGAAAACACCCGCCGCGAATTGGCACTGCATTACCTTCGTCAGCCGCAGCGACCGATTTCCGAGTTGGCTCCGTTGCTGGGTTATTCCGAGACCAGTGCCTTCTCCCGCGCCTTTCGCCGCTGGTTCGGCGTGAGTCCTCGGCAGTGGCGGAGTGATGTGGGCTGATATTCCCCGCTCTAGAGGTGAAATCTGCGCTCGGGATTACCCTCACCCTAACCCTCTCCCAGGGGGAGAGGGGACCGTTCGGAGCAGGATGAAACCATAGCGTCAGTCGACTCGAGCTGCCCCCTCTCCCTGAGGGAGAGGGTTGGGGTGAGGGGGAGGTGTTCACTCGGACTAACCAGAAGGAGATCGTTGTTCTTGCAGGTTCAGCATCCTGCTCTGGAGCGGGCACCGTCTGCGATGATCAGCCACAGATTTCCCTCAGGAATAAAAAAGCGCGGCTCGAAAGCCGCGCAAAGATCGATTCGGGGGAGACCGCCCGGCGAGCCGGGCGGGGTCAATCAGCAGCGCGCAATCAGAAGAAGCCCAGCGGGTTGATGTCGTAGCTGACCAGCAGGTTCTTGGTCTGCTGGTAGTGGTCGAGCATCATCTTGTGGGTCTCGCGGCCCACGCCGGATTTCTTGTAGCCACCGAAGGCGGCGTGCGCCGGGTACAGGTGGTAGCAGTTGGTCCATACGCGGCCAGCCTTGATGCCACGACCCATGCGGTAGGCGCGGTTGATGTCGCGGGTCCAGACGCCGGCGCCGAGGCCGTACTCGGTGTCGTTGGCGATGGCCAGTGCTTCGGCTTCGTCCTTGAAGGTGGTGACGCCCACCACCGGCCCGAAGATTTCTTCCTGGAACACGCGCATCTTGTTGCTGCCCTTGAGCAGCGTCGGCTGGATGTAATAGCCGGTGGACAGGTTGCCATCGAGCTTCTCGACCGAGCCGCCGACCAGGATCTGTGCGCCTTCCTGCTGGGCGATGTCGAGGTAGGAGAGAATCTTCTCGTACTGCTGCTGCGAGGCCTGGGCGCCGACCATGGTGTCGGTGTCCAGCGGGTCGCCGCGCTTGATCGCCTTCACTTTCTTCATCACCACGTCCATGAACTGCGGGTAGATGGATTCCTGCACCAGTGCGCGGGACGGGCAGGTGCACACCTCGCCCTGGTTGAAGAAGGCCAGCACCAGGCCCTCGGCAGCCTTCTCGATGAAGGTCGGCTCGGCCTGCATGATGTCTTCGAAGTAGATGTTGGGGCTCTTGCCGCCCAACTCCACGGTGGACGGAATGATGTTCTCGGCGGCGCACTTGAGGATGTGCGAGCCCACCGGGGTCGAGCCGGTGAAGGCGATCTTGGCGATGCGCTTGCTGGTGGCCAGCGCTTCACCAGCCTCCTTGCCGAAGCCCTGGACGACGTTGAGCACGCCCTTGGGCAGCAGGTCGCCGATCAGCTCCATCAGCACGCAGATGCCCAGCGGGGTCTGCTCGGCCGGCTTGAGCACGATGCAGTTGCCGGCGGCCAGCGCCGGGGCGAGCTTCCACGCGGCCATCAGCAGCGGGAAGTTCCACGGGATGATCTGCCCGACCACGCCCAGCGGTTCRTGGATGTGGTASGCGACGGTGYTSTCGTTGATCTCGGCGGCGCYGCCTTCCTGCGCGCGGATGCAGCCGGCGWAGTAGCGGAAGTGGTCGGCGGCCAGCGGGATGTCGGCGTTCAGGGTTTCGCGCACCGGCTTGCCGTTGTCCCAGGTCTCGGTGACAGCCAGCAGTTCCAGGTTCTGTTCGATGCGGTCGGCGATCTTCAGCAACACCAGCGAGCGGTCCTGCACCGAGGTGCGGCCCCAGGCGTCGGCGGCGGCATGGGCGGCGTCCAGCGCCTTGTCGATATCCTCGGCGGTGGAGCGGGGGAATTCGGCGATGGGCTGGCCATTCACCGGCGAGGTGTTGGTGAAGTACTGACCCTTCACCGGCGGGACGAATTCGCCGCCGATGTAGTTGCCGTAGCGCGCCTTGAACGAAACGATGGCGCCTTCGCTACCGGGATGGGCATAACGCATGGTCGGATCTCCTGGGTCTTGTGCTTGTTGGGGAGGACGTTGATCAAGCGTAGAGCAAGGGCCGGGCCATGCCAGTGAAAGCCCCGCGCCGCTTGGGTTGCGGCGAATCGAGCCGGGCGCCGGAAATCGCCCTGTAACGCCCCTGGCACACGGCAGGGTGACACTTTGTCCCGTATTCGTGACAGTCGTGACCTGACGGTCGGACAGGCGTTGCATTGGTTTGACGCGTGGGGGATGCTGTTCTGCGTTCCGCCGAATTGTCTGACAAACAGTCGCTGGAATCCGGGGCTGCCTCCCCGTCCCCCAAGCGGAGAACAACAAGAATGCGCGCCAACGATTTGAGCCGCCACGCCCGCCAGGTCATGACCGTGGCCGAGGGCAAGGCCCGCGCCGGAGCGCCCGGTGCGGACCCATCGATCGCCCGCTCCTGGATGCGCTGCCTGGAGCAGTACCACCTCGACCCGGCGCAACCCATGGCGCCGACGGTGCTGGAACATGCGCGCATGCTCGAAGTCCGCGAGCACCATCGCCAGGTGCTGGAAATCGCCAGCGGCGAGATGAACAGCCTGCACCAGCAGCTCTCCGGCGCCGGCCATGCGGTGCTGCTCACCGATTCCCGTGGCGTCATTCTCAATTGCGTGAGCGAAGCCGCCGAGCGCCGCACGTTCGAGCAGGCCGGGCTGTGGCTCGGCGCCGACTGGAGCGAAGCGCGCGAGGGCACCAACGGTATCGGGACCTGCCTGGTAGAGCGTCAGGCGCTGACCATTCACCAGGACGAACATTTCCGCAGCCGCCACACCGGGCTGACCTGCTCGGCCAGCCCGGTGTTCGACCCGCAGGGCGAGCTGCTGGCGGTGCTCGACGTGTCCTCCGCGCGCCGCGACGTGTCGCGGCAGAGCCAGTTCCACACCATGGCGCTGGTCAACCTGTCGGCCAAGGCCATCGAGAGCTGCTACTTCCTGCGGCATTTCGAGGACCAGTGGCTGCTGCGCTTCCACCTGCAGCCGGACGGCCTCGGCCTGTTCAGCGAAGGCCTGCTGGCTTTCGGCGCTGACGGGCGAATCCGCGCGGCGAACCAGAGCGCGATCAACCTGCTCGGCAGCCGCCGGGACAGCCTGATCGGCCGCTCGCTGGAACACTTCTTCGATTGTCGGCTGGACGACCTGTTCAGCCGCGCCGACCCGCAGCCCAATGCCAGTTGGCCGTTGCGCACCCACGCCGGGCGCACTCTCTATGCGCTGCTGCGCGGCCGGCGCCCCATCGCCGCCGCGCCGGTGCTGCCGCGTGCGCCGCTGGCGAAAGGGCTGTGCATCGACGATCCGCAACTGGCCCATGATTTCCGCCGGGCGCTGAAGGTCTACGCCCACGACGTGCCGCTGTTACTGCAGGGCGAGACCGGCACCGGCAAGGAAGCTTTCGCCCGCGCCGTGCACCTGGGTGGCGAACGTGCCGGCAAGGCTTTCGTCGCGCTGAACTGCGCGGCGATCCCCGAGACCCTGATCGAGAGCGAGCTGTTCGGCTACCGCGGCGGCAGCTTCACCGGCGCGCGCAAGGAAGGCATGCGCGGCAAGTTGCAGCAGGCCGACGGCGGCACGCTGTTCCTCGACGAGATCGGTGACATGCCGCTGGCGTTGCAGACGCGCCTGCTGCGCGTGCTGGAGGAGCGCCAGGTAGTGCCCATCGGCGGCGAGCCGCTGGACGTCGACATCCGCCTGATCAGCGCCAGCCACCGTGACCTGGAAGCGCTGGTGGCCGCCGGGCAGTTCCGTGAAGACCTCTACTATCGCCTCAATGGTTTGGTCGTCGCATTGCCGCCGCTGCGCGAGCGCGAAGACCGTGGTGCGTTGCTCGATCACCTGCTGGCCGAGGAGAGCAAGGGCCGCTCGGTGCGACTGGACGACGACGTGCGCCGGCACCTGCTCGATTTCCCCTGGCCGGGCAACGTGCGCCAGCTGCGCAACGTGCTGCGCACGCTCTGTGCGCTGTGCGAGGGCGGACGCATCCATATGACCGACTTGCCGCCGGACCTGCGACGTACTTCGGCTCCCGTTCCTGTTGTGGTACCGGTGAGCGAGGAGGGCGGCGACACCCTCGGCGCCGCCGAGCGCGACGCACTGCTGGCAGTGCTGGAAGCGCAGCGCTGGCACGTCAGCCGCGCCGCGCAGCAGTTGGGCATCAGCCGTAACACGCTGTACCGCAAGCTCAATCGCCACGGCCTGAACCGGAGAACTCTTTCGTAGGATGGCGTGAAGCGCAGCGATACCCATCAAGGCAGCGCGGCCGAAACAGCATGGGTATCGCTTCGCTCCACCCATCCTGCGGTCCTCGCCTGTGACGGCTTTCGCTGCTCACCGGGAACCGCCTCCCCACCTCGTCGTCTGATGCCCCGGCGGCGGGCCGCGCGGGGGCGCGCTGTGCTACTCTGCCGCCCATTCGAAGCGCCTGGAAAGGCTTGATTGCAGGAGTCTGCATGCATATCCACATCCTCGGCATCTGCGGCACCTTCATGGGCTCGCTGGCCGTCCTGGCCAAGGAGCTGGGCCACCGCGTGACCGGTTCCGACGCCAACGTCTACCCGCCCATGAGCACCCAGCTGCAAGCCCAGGGCATCGAGCTGATGCAGGGCTACGACCCCGCGCACCTGGAGCCGGCTCCGGACCTGGTGGTGGTCGGCAACGCGCTGTCGCGCGGCAACCCCGCCGTGGAATACGTGCTGAACAAGGGCCTGCCCTACGTCTCCGGCCCGCAGTGGCTGGCCGACCACGTGCTGCAGGGCCGCTGGGTCCTGGCCGCCGCCGGCACTCACGGCAAGACCACCACCAGCAGCATGCTGGCCTGGGTGCTGGAACATGCGGGCATGAGCCCGGGCTTCCTGATCGGCGGTGTGCCGCAGAACTTCGGCGTCTCCGCGCGCCTGGGCGGCACGCCGTTCTTCGTGGTCGAGGCCGACGAGTACGACAGCGCCTTCTTCGACAAGCGCTCGAAGTTCGTCCACTACCACCCGCGCACGGCGATCCTGAACAACCTGGAATTCGACCACGCGGACATCTTCCCCGACCTCGCCGCCATCGAGCGGCAGTTCCACCACCTGTTGCGGACCATTCCCGGTGAAGGACTGGTGATCCATCCCACCTCCGAAACCGCGCTCAAGCGGGTGATCGACATGGGTTGCTGGACGCCGGTGCAGACCACCGGCGAAGGCGGCCAGTGGCAGGCGCGCCTGCTCAGCGAAGACGGCTCGCACTTCGAAGTCCTGTTCGACGGCAAACCCCAGGGCACCGTGGACTGGGAACTGACTGGCCAGCATAACGTCGCCAACGCGCTGGCCTGCCTCGCGGCGGCCCGTCATGTCGGTGTGGTGCCGGAGCTGGGCTGTGCTGCGCTGTCGGCCTTCAAGAGCGTCAAGCGGCGCATGGAGAAGGTCGCCGAGGTCAACGGCGTGACTATCTACGACGACTTCGCCCACCACCCGACCGCCATCGCCACCACCCTCGATGGCCTGCGCAAGCGCGTCGGTGATGCCAAGGTCATTGCCGTGGTCGAGCCGCGCTCCAACTCCATGAAGCTCGGCGCCCACCGCGACGGCCTGCCGGAGTCCGTGGTGCAGGCCGACAACGTGTTCTGGTACGCCCCGCCGAACCTCGGCTGGGACCTGGCCGCCACCGTGGCCGGCTCCACCGTGCCCACGCAAGTGTGCGATTCGCTGGAGGCCATCATCGAGGGCGTGAAGGCCATCGCCACGCCGGGCACCCAGGTGGTGGTCATGAGCAACGGCGGCTTCGGCGGCCTGCACGGCAAGCTGGCCCAGGCGCTGGAGGGCTGAGCATGGGGGGAGCCGAACGCGTCACTCTTGCCATGACCGGCGCCTCCGGTGCCCAGTACGGCCTGCGCCTGCTCGACTGCCTGGTGCAGGAAGACCGCGAGGTGCACTTCCTCATCTCCAAGGCCGCGCAACTGGTGGTGGCCACCGAGACCGACGTGACCCTGCCGAGCAAGCCGCAGGCGATACAGGCCTTTCTCAGCGAGTACACCGGCGCCGCCCCTGGGCAGATCCGCGTGTACGGCAAGGAAGACTGGATGGCTCCAGTGGCTTCCGGCTCCGGCGCGCCCAGCGCGATGGTGGTGGTACCCTGCTCGACGGGGACGCTCTCGGCCATCGCCACCGGCGCCTGCAACAACCTGATCGAACGCGCCGCCGACGTGGCACTGAAGGAGCGTCGCCAGCTGATCCTGGTGCCGCGCGAGGCACCGTTCTCCAGCATCCACCTGGAGAACATGCTCAAGCTGTCCAATATGGGCGCGGTGATCCTGCCGGCCGCTCCGGGCTTCTATCACCAGCCGCAGACGGTGGACGACCTGATCGACTTCGTCGTCGCGCGCATCCTCAATCAACTGGGCATCCCCCAGGACATGCTGCCGCGCTGGGGCGAACACCATCTTGTCAGTGACGAATAAGCTCCTCGCCGCCCTGCTGCTGCTGCAACTGGGCGGTTGCGCCACCGTGAAGACCCTCAACGACAGCCGCCCCGGCGATCCGCTGATCTACGCCGGCACCCGGCTGGACTGGTATTCGCTGAATGGCGGCTGCTGCCCGAAGGATCATTTCGGCACCGACGCGCCGGCCTATCCCGGCCTCGACCTGCCCGGCAGCGCGCTGCTCGACACCTTGCTGCTGCCTCTGTCGATCGCCGCGGAACTGGGGGTTGGCCTGCAGGTATGGGGCGGGAACTGAGCCCGATCCTGTAGGAGCGAGCTTGCTCGCGAACGGGGTTTGGTGCGGTGGCCGGCCCTCACCCTAACCCTCTCCAAAAGGGAGAGGGGACTGATCGGTGCTGTCCGGGCAGCGCATCGCTCCCTGAAACATCAGGAGAACTGTGGCCGTTACTTGTCGCGGAGGACTGCTCCCTCTCCCATTGGGAGAGGGTTGGGGTGAGGGGAAGGCCTGGGCATCGTTTTTCCAGAAGAAGACCATTGCCCTACCGGCCAGGAAGGTCACTTGCCCAGCTTGCGCAACTCGTCCGATTCGACGACGCGGCTACCCTTGCCGGTTTCCAGCGCCAGGCGCCAGAGCGCGCGGGCCAGGGCGATGGCTTCGATGCCGTGCAGCTTGCCCGGCAGGATGCGCGAGAAGGGCGCGGCGAGCAGTTCGGCGAGGCGGATTTCCTCACGCTGACCCAGTAGCAGCGATGGCCGTGCGATGGTCAGCTGCGGCCAGCCTTGCTGGCGCAGGGCATCCTCCAACTCGCCCTTGACCCGGCTGTAGAAGATCGACGACTTGCTGTCCGCGCCCAGTGCGCTGACCACGATATAGTGCCGCGCGCCGAGTGCCAGGCCACGCTCGCCCAGGGCCAGCGGCAGGTCGAAGTCGACACTGCGGAAGGCCTCCTCGGAGCCGGCTTCCTTGAGCGTGGTGCCCAGGCAGCAGAACACCGTGTCCACCGGCTGGACCAGGTGCGGGATGAGCTCGGCCAGCGGGCCGATGGGGTTTTCCAGGCGTGGGTGCTCCGCCAGCTTCCTTCGGGCCGGAGCGATGACGCGCTTGACCGTGGGCTCGTTGAGCATGCGGTCGAGCAGATGTTCACCGGTCAGGCCGGTGGCGCCCGCTAGCAGGATATTCGTCGGTTTCGAGTACATCTGTGTTTCCCCTCTGACACACTTTCCAGCTTAGTTGCCACCCTGTCGTTTTGCCTGCGCATCGGTATTGCCGAGCGCCAGCTCTCCGTGCGACTGCTGCGCGCGCAGGGCCTGCCAGCGAGTAATGACCGCCTTCGGCGCCCAGAGTTGCGGCTCCGATGGTTCGAACTCTTCCTCCTTCTCGCGCTTGGCCACGGTAGCGCTGGCCAGCGTGAAGGCTTGCTTGAGGTCGTCGGTCTGCCGGAGGGCCTTGGCAAAGAGCGCGTCGCCGAAGTAGGTGAAGTCGGCCTCCTCGGAGCAGCCGAAGGACACCCGGTCGCTGCGTGCGGCGGTCATGATCAGGGTCTTGTCGTCCTTGAGCGCGGGGATGAAGCCACCGCTGTAGCAGGCGGAAATCACCAGCACCTTGTCGCGGTCCTTGAGCGGGGCGAGCAGGCTGGCCAGTTCGCTGGCCGGCAGGTCGTCGAGCTTGAGCTCCGGCATGTCCAGCACCAACTGGTGGTCATGGGAGCCATGGCTGGTCAGGTAGATGAACACCAGGTCTTCCGGGCCGCTGCGTTCGGCGATGGTGCGCAGCGTGCGGGCCAGGGTTTCTCGGGTGGCCATGGGGCGGTCGGCGAGGTGGTCGCGATGGTTCACCAGGCGCACCACGCCGCGCGCGCCGAAGCGTTCGCCGAGCAGGTTGGCGACGTAGTCGGCCTCGCGCAGGAACACGCTCTGCTTGCCGTCGCCGCCGAGGCTGACGCCATAGAGCTCGATCGCCGGAGTGGATGGCGGGATGGCGGCCAGTTCCTTCTCCAGCAACGCGCCCTGTTCCAGCAAGCCGACTTCCAGTGGATTGGGCAGCCGCTTACCGGTGGCATCCTGGCGCAGTTGCCCGGCATTCCAGACGCCTTTCTGCAGACTGCCGTCGCTGCGGGTGAGGGTGCCTTCGCCCGAGTATTCGCCGCGGGCGAAGCCGCCGCTGTAGACCTGGCCATCGGAGCGCGTCAGCGTGCCCTTGCCGTCGAAGCGCCAGAAGCGGAACTCGCCCTGGTAGCGGCTGCCGTCGGTGCCGATGAACTCGCCCGGCCCGCTCAGCGCGCCAGCCTTGAAGCGGCCGAACCAGACATCGCCGTCGGCATTCTGGAAGCGCCCGGTCCCCTCGAACTGGTCGTTGCGGAACTCGCCGCTGTACTGGTCGCCCGCGTCGTCGCGGAAGATGCCCTTGCCCTCCAGCACGCCGTTCCTGAAAGTGCCGCTGTACTGGTTGCCCAGGCTATCCCGACGGGCGCCTTCGCCGTTGGCCTCGCCCTTGGCGAAGGTGCCCTGGTGGCGGGTGCCGTCGGGCTGTTCGAGGCTGCCCAGGCCTTCGTAGCGACCCTTGCGGAAACCGCCGCTATAGGTAGTGCCGCCCTGCGCAAGGCGGCCTTCGCCGTCGAACTCGCCGCGCTTGAACTGGCCTTCGTAGACGCTGCCGTCGGCATATTGCAGGCGGCCGCGCCCTTCGAATATTCCGTTGCGGAACTCACCTTCGTAGCTTGTACCGTTGCCGTCGTTCCATTTGCCCTGGCCGCTCTGCAGGCCCTTGTCGAAGCCGCCCTCGTACCAGGCGCCGTTGCTGTAATCGAGCCGCCCCGGCCCCTGCAGTTGACCGTTCACCAGCTCGCCGCGGTAGCGCGCGCCGTCGGGCAGGCGGGCGTCCGGTGGCGTCAGTGGTTCGCCCTCGCCGCAGGCAGCGAGGAACAGGACGAGGCTCAGGGGAAGGAGGTGGCGTGGCATCGGGAGGCTCGCATCGGCGGAGGGGCGCACTGGCAGTGTGACGCAAAAAAGCCCGCGGTCGCGGGCTTTTTTCTCATCGCTGCGAGCGGGCCGTCAGACGAAGCACAGGCTCAGGGATTCGGCGATGTAGGCCGGCTTGGGCAGGCCTTCGATCTCCAGGGTGCAGCGCGCCTTGATCAACCACTGGCCGGGGTTCTTCTCGGTGATGTCGGTGATGGTCACCTGCAGGCGCACGCGCGAATCCACCGGTACCGGCTGGATGAAACGCACGCTGTCCAGGCCGTAGTTGACCACCATCTTCGGGTTTTCCGGCAGGACCAGCAGGCCCTCGCAGAGTTTCGGGATCAGCGACAGCGACAGGAAGCCGTGGGCGATGGTGCCGCCGAAGGGCGTCTTCTTCGCCTTTTCCGGGTCGACGTGGATGAACTGGTGGTCCTCGGTGCACTCGGCGAACTGGTTGATGCGCTGTTGATCGATGGTGATCCACTGCGAATGGCCCAGGTCCTTGCCGATGTAGTCCTTCAGTGCGCTTACGGGTACGAATGCCATGTTTCCTCCGGGGAATGCGTTGTTCTTCTAGTACGGCCTACGTGAAATCCGCCTGTAGATCAGCATGGCGCCCAGGAGCGGTCAAGCATTCATGCTTTGGGCGAATGCCGCGCCATAGCGGGCGCTGGGCGGGCATAATGTCGGCATATTGCGCTGGAGATCTTTCTGATGTTGCTACGCGGCCTGACCTGGCTGGTGCTGTTCCAACTGCTCGGCACGGGCCTGAATGCTCTCATCCTGCACATGATCCCCGGCCCGATCATTGGGCTGGTGCTGCTGTTCGCCTTCCTGGTGTGGAACGGCGAGGTGAGCAAGCCGGTCAACGAGGCGGCTGCCTCGCTGCTGCGCTACCTGCCGCTGTTGCTGGTGCCGGCGGCGGTCGGTGTTATGGCCTACGCGAAGCAGATCGCCGCGGACTTCTGGGCGATCGCCGGCGCACTGGCGTTGTCGCTGCTGGTGTCCTTCGTGTTCGCCGGCTGGCTGATGCAGAAGCTCATCGACCGCCAGCGCAAGCAGAAGGAGAACGCCTGATGTTCGACTGGCAAGGCGCGGTGGACTCCGTTATCCACCATCCGCTGTTCTGCGTTGGCGTCACCCTGGGCGCTTATCAGTTGGCGCTGGCCGCCTATGAGCGTACACGCTGGGTATTCCTGCAGCCGGTGCTGGTGTCGATGCTGATCGTTATCGCGGTGCTGCTGGCGTGCGGCATCGACTACAGCGAGTACAGCAACAGTGCCAAGGTGCTGACCATCCTCCTCGGCCCCGCGACCGTCGCCCTCGCCGTGCCGCTGTTCCTCAACCTCAAGCGCATCCGCCAACTGTTCTGGCCGACGCTGATTACCCTGCTGGTCGGCGGCCTGTTCGCCACCGCGCTGGGTATCGGCCTGGGCTGGCTGTTCGGCGTCGACCACGAATTGCTGATGAGCCTGGCGCCCAAGTCGGTGACTTCGCCCATCGCCATGCTGGTGGCCAGCCAGATCGGCGGCGTGGCGGCGCTGGCGGCGGTGTTCGTGCTGATTACCGGCGTGCTCGGCGCCATCCTCGGCCCGGAACTGCTGCGCCGCTTCGGCGTCCACCATCCGGCTGCGCAAGGCATGGCGCTGGGCATGACCGCCCATGCCGTGGGCACCTCCCGCGCCTTGCAGGAGGGCGAGGAATGCGGCGCCTTCGCCGCCCTGGCGATGAGCCTGATGGGCGTGGCCACCGCTGTGCTGCTACCGTTGGCGGTAGCGCTGATCGCCTGAGAGCCTGTTGACGATCTGCTGCGCGTCGGCTGTAGGGCGTTGGCAAACGCCCTCAGATGCTCATTTACAGCAGTAAACTCCGCTCTTCAGGCGCTTGCCGCCTACTACGGCTCTAGCTCGCACGATCGTAAACAGGCTCTGATCGAAAATGGGAGTACCCATGAGTTTTCCGCTCTTCCCCCTCAATACCGTGCTGTTCCCCGGCTGCCGCCTCGACCTGCAGATCTTCGAGGCGCGCTACCTGGACATGATCGGCCGCTGCATGAAGCAGAACGGCGGATTCGGCGTGGTGGCCATCGTCGAGGGCGAGGAAGTCGGCGATGCACCGGAGCGCTACAGCCTGGTCGGCTGCGAAGCGCATATCAAGGACTGGAAGCAGCAGTCCAACGGCTTGCTGGGCATCCGTGTTGAGGGGGGCCGGCGCTTCCGCGTGCTCTCCGCCAACGTGCAGACGGACCAGCTGACGGTGGCTGAGGTGGAGTGGCTGGACGAGCAGCCGAACCAGCCGCTGACCAAGGAACACGACGATCTCGCCGCGCTGCTCGAAGCGCTGTCCATGCACCCCATGGTGTCGGCGCTGGAGATGGGTGGCGAGGTCAATGGCCAGCAGGAACTGGCCTGCCAGCTCGCCTATCTGCTGCCCTTCGAGCGAGACCAGAAGCAGGTGCTGCTGGAGATGAACGATCCCACCGTGCGCCTGGCGCGGATCCAGGTATTGCTGGAACAACTCCAGGGCGATTTCGTCGCGTAGTCATTTCAGTTCTTGTGCAGCCTGCAGAACAGGAAGTGCTTTCGCCTGATCGGCCAGGCGATTTTTAATGACAAGCGAGCGGTGTGGCTTCGTGGCGTCGAGGGCCAGCCCCAGGCAGCAGAAGAGGGCAAGCGCCGCCAGCAATGTGGCGGCTGGAAGCGTCCAGAGGTGTCGCTCATGTCCGATGTCGAGTTGCAACGGGGAAGAGCCTACGGACCCTGCGGAGCGCTGGCTGGCAGTGCCAGGCAGGTAAATATCGCCCCGCCGTTTCAAGGCCAGATCGGCGGCGAACTCGGCCACCGATTGCGGACGATCCTGCCGGTGCAGGGACAGCACCCGATCTATCGCGGCAAGAGTGCGAGCCGAGTACGCCGCCAGCCCCATTGAACTGAGAGGGACCAATGTGTCCTGCACACTGCGCGCCAGTGACGACGGAGGTGTCCTGCGGGCGATCAGGCAATACATGACTGCACCCAGGGCATACAGATCGCTCCAGGCTCCGTGGTCATGGCCCTCCCCGACATACTGCTCGAGTGGGGAGTAGCCAGGCTTGGTCGGTAGTGCGCCAGGGCCGGTGGTCCTTTCCCTGTGCTGCCGAGCGCCGCTAAAGTCGAGCAGCACTGGCAGACCCTTGGTATCGAGGATGATGTTGTCCGGGGAAATGTCCCGGTGCTGGTAGCCCCGGCGGTGGAGCGACTCCAGGGCTCCCAGTAGGCGACCCAGGGTAGGTTCTAGCCACGTAGCGTCCAGCTGACGCTTGGGGTCTTCGGCAAGTTGTTGCAGGGTCACTCCGGCGTAGCAGGGCATGCTGAAGTAGGCGGTGCCGTTTTGTTGCCACACGCGTTCGACAGGTAACAGTGCTGGGTGCCGCAGGTCAGCGAGAACGCGCGCATCGTCCAGGAAAAGCTGCAAACCTATCCGGAAGCACTCCCCGGCTGCCGCCGTTTGCGGGCAGAGCTGCCCATGGCTGCCGCGTACTACGTGCTGGCGGGGCAGGTATTCCTTGATCGCTACCGTCCGGCGCGAGGCGAGTTCGACAGCGGCATAGACGTTGCCGAAGCCACCGTGACCGATAGTCCCGAGGATGTCGAAGCCGTCCAGCCGATAGCCGACTGGCAGGGCCTGCCCGTGGAGTCGCGAGCCTGAGGCATGCATGGATCAGCTTTCGCCGTAACGGCCGTCGAACAGGTGATTGAACAGCAGGTTGTTTAGCGGCCCATGGTGGACATGGCGACGCATCGGGCCGCCGGAAGCAGGGTTGGTCCACCAGTAGCTGCTCGTCTCGGCGCTGTTCGCGTAAAGGGCGAGTTCGGGCCAGAAGGGAGGATAAGGCAGGGGATCGAGAGGGCAGGCCTCGGCCAGGACCTGGTCAAGGGCTTCCGGCGAGAAGCTTCGACGAATGCCCTCGAGGATGCGGTAGCCCAGATAGGTCAGCTCCTGGGTTGCGCTGCGCAGCACCTCGGGCTCGATAATGCCCGTGGTGTCTATTGGCAGCAGCAGACACAGCGGGTAGTAGCGCCCGACCCGGTCGCAACTCGGGGCAATGCAGCCCAACTGCAATCCGGGGAGCTCCGTCGAGCCTGGGACTATGAAGTTCCACAGCGGTGCTCGTACGTAGCGTTGTTGCCAGCCAGCGTAGCGCTCGTTCTGAGATTGCAGGCTGCGTTGCAACCAGTTGGCCCACCAGCGGACCACTTCCGGGCTCAGGCGACGGGAAGCGAAGTCTCCCGTGCCGGGCAGCTTGCCATACCAGCCAGGGGGCTGCCGTAGATCGTTCATAGAGTGGCGCTCAGGCCCGGGCAACGGAAGTCACGCAAGGCGGCAAGCTTGAACGGATTGTCAATACTGCTGGTGCGTACTTCCAGGGCCAGATCGTGGCCGTCGAGGGTGTAGTGTGCGACGAATACGTCGGGCGAACTGCCGGGGGTTATGCGGGCCACATCGAATAGCCGGTGCAGTGCCCACAGACCTTGTCTGGTCAGGTTCGCGCTATGGCCATCGCGAGTATCGATGCTGAGCTGTACGTGGTCGTTTCCTTGTGGGGTTGGCCAACTCACGCTTAGCGGGAGTTGTGGGCCGTGCATGTATTCCAGGGTCCTTCCGCCAGCATCGAAACTCAGCCGTGATATTTCCGGGTCCATGCTTAGAACGCGCACGCGCAGGTCGATCGACAGATTGTTGCCGCTGGCAAAAAATACCGAGCGCAGCATGCTCGCGCGCTCGAAGGCGCGCAGGTCGCCAGCCTGCCCGGAGAACCCTGGGTTGAAGCTCCACGGCGAAGTGGCCATGTTCACTTTGCTGGCGAGGTTGCTCTGGAAGAAACTGTCGAACAGACCATTGGGAGCGAACAGGCGGGAGAAGTCGCCGACCGCTACCTCCTGTGCTGCGTTGGCTCGGAAGGGATAGCGCCCTTGCACTGCGCGCCGACAGAACACTCCTATCGACCCACCCATGTCGCGTTGCAGCTTGTTGCGCTCGACTGCTTTGGTTTGCTTCTGGGTGACCTCGGACAAGGAGCCGAGCATCTCGCCAATGTTGAGCGGCGAACGTCCGGCGTCAGCCTGCAGCTTGCTGAGGATGTCGGAGGCTGGCGGTGGATTGCCGGTTCGCAAGGCTGACTCGGTCGCGGTCAAGTAGACGTACAGTTCATTGAGTAACTGCTGCAGGTTCTGCAGCGGTCCGACTTGTCCTGGCGCCGTTTGCTGGGTCATCAGGCGCAGAGGCAGGAAGTGGTCGTCGACGATGTGCTCGGGGGCTTCCGGTTTGGCCTGGGCCTTTGGCTTGTCGTCCGGGTCGAGTGTGCCAACCAGTCGTTGCAGGCGCGAGCGGGTACTGGCAAGGCTGCTGTCAGCTCGCGCGACGAGGGTTTTGGTGTGCTTGTCCAGCGGCCGCAGCAAGGTGGTTTCCTGCGCTGCCGCGCGGATGAAACGCTCCAGCGGTGAGTCTGCTGCTGACAGTGCACGCGAGACTTGTGCTGCCTGAATCAGCGAGCCGAGCGGTACCAGAGTGAGATCGTTCAGGTAGCTGTCCCAAACCTGCACGTACTCATTGAGGTAGAGCACCTGGACCTGGCGGAACAGGCCTGCCTGGTTGCCAGGCAGTAGTTCGTTCGCCTGCAGCGGCAGGTTCAGCACCCAGGCATCATCGCTCTGCAACTGTACCAGCAGCGTCAGGGCATTCGGCATGAACAACTGGTGATAACCGACATAGGTGAACAGCGTGGGAATGCCGTCAGTCAATGGCAAGCCGCTTTTGCGGCGCAACGACTGGACCGCCTCTGGTCCTGCTGCCGAGGCAATGGTGAAGGCGTTGGCGGGTTCGTCCAGCAGCAACTGATAGCGCACGCGCTGGTAGGCGCGCTGCACCAGGGGCAGGCGCGCCAGCTCCAGTCGGGTGCGCGCGACCAGGTCGTCGTCGATCGGGTAGGGCGAGCGCACTGGGCCGTGCTCCAGCAGGCTTTGCAGGTGATGTTCAAGGCGCTCGCCTTCGGCTTCGGTGAAGCCGTCGGGCAATTCATGTTTGAGGTTGATGTACAGCCAGTCGCGCAGGAACGCACCGTCGTAATGCGTTGGCTCGTAGAGCATCAGGTAAGCCTTCAGCGCTTCATAGGTGTAGTTGTTGTTCAGAGCGTCACGCCGCAGGCGCTGCTGGATATAGTTGGCGACCTGCGGCAACAGCATATCGCGCAGGCCGTGCTGGTAGAGCAGATTGGCGCTCTGCTGAACGGTTCGCCCCTGGTATAGCCCCAGGCGATAGCGCCAAGGCGGGTCGAGAACATCGAAGCGCGCGCTGCTTGGCAGTACGTCCAGGCTGTCGAGCCAGGGGAGTACCTGCAGAATATCTCCTGCCTCGCTCTGGATGGTCTGGCCGTTCAGCTGCAGTTGCGGCAGTTTTTCGCTGACTTCGACGAGGTAGTTGCGGTTCAGCTCATAGGCGTTCCAGAGCGCCCAACCACCCAGGGCCAGCAACAGGACCAACGCTAAGCCAGCCCCACTCCGGAGCCAGCGGCGACGGCGATCCCAGACCAGGTTGCGGCCAGCCAGGCTGGTCTCGCGAAAGATCACGCTCTGCATCAGATCCTTGAGGAAGAACCCACGCCCCCCCCCTTCAGTGCTTTGCGAGGTTTGCGGGATGTCCGGCAGACCGAGATTGCGCTTGATCGCGCCCATCACCCGGTCGAACACCGTGCCTTCCTGGGTACCGCTGCTGAAATACAGGCCGCGCAGCAAGACCGGGAATTCGAACTTCGAGGTGTTGAACACTTCCAGCAGGAAGCGCCGTAGGGGTTCTTCGAGGACAGCAAACTCCTGCGGAAGCAAATAGGCCCTGGCGTTGTCTTCGAGGATACGGCTTTCTGCCAGTCGCGCCGGTGTGGCGAGGCGCAACTGGTGGTACAGCAGGCCGTACTCCCGGGTCAGCTGGCCGGCGAGGTCCGGGTTTCTGCCGCTTTGCTCCGCCAAGGGCAGGGTGAAGCCCCAGACCTGGCTGCGCTCCTGGCGGCTGAGCGATGCGAAGTACTGGTTGAAGCCTGCCAACAGGTCAAGCTTGGTGACCAGCACGTAGACAGGGAAGGTAATCCCCAGTTGCCGGTTCAACTCCTGCAAGCGCTTGCGCAGCTCGCGGGCGTGGCGCGCCTGTTCCTGGGCACTGCTGTCGAGCAGGTCGGCGACCGACAAGGTGAGGATGACACCATTGATGGGTTGCCGTGGCCGGTACTTCTTCAGCAAGCCGAGGAAGCTGTTCCACTCGGCGCTGTCGACGGCCTGGTCGCTGTCCTGGGTGCTGTAGCGGCCGGCGGTATCGATCAGCACCGCTTCATTGGTGAACCACCAGTCGCATTGACGGGTGCCTCCGACGCCTTCGACGGCAGCCTTGCCGAGGCTGCCGGCAAGCGGAAACTCAAGGTCGGAGTTGAGCAGTGCGGTGGTTTTACCGGAGCCGGGTGCACCGACGAAAATGTACCAAGGCAACTGGTAGAGATACTGACGCGACAGGCGCTGCAGCGAACCGCTCAAGCCACCCTTGTCAAAGCGTGCCTGCTTGAGGGTTTCGATGGCGGCGTCGAAGCGCTCCGCCAGCTGTGCATCAGCGAGGCTGCCGTTCTTGTTGCGTCTGCGCAGATGTTCGAGCAGTTGGCTATTGGTGTACGCCGTACGGAGACGTCGCCATCCGAAGAGCAGGAGGTACAACGCGAACAGCAGGCTGATCAGGGCGATCCGCGAAGTCTCGCTGTACAGTGGTCGATGACGGCCGATAGCCACTTCCGGACCTACCAGCCAGATCAGCAAGGACAGGGCGATCAGCCCCAGCAGGGCCCACGTCAGTGGGCTCCACAACCAACGGAACCACCGGCTCATCGGGTTCTCTCCTGGGATGTTCCCGGCTTGTACAGAACAATTTCGACTCGACGATTGAGCGCTCGGCCTTCGGCGGTGTCGTTGCTGGTGAGGGGATGGTCTTCACCCATGCCTTTGAAGCCGACGCGGTTCGCCCCGAGGTCTTCGCTCAGCAGATCGCGTACAGCCGAGGCGCGAGTGGCGGAAAGTTCGAGGTTGGAGCGGAGACCGAGGTTGATGCGGATCGGCTGGTTGTCGGTGTAACCGAGCACCTCCACGCGCCCTTTGCGGCTCTGCAGGGCCATGCCGATGCGCTTGATCACCGACAGATAGGAGGGTTTTACCTGACTGGCGCCCGAGGCAAAGACGCCGTTGCCTCGGATCACGATGACGCTGCGGTCGTTCTCCTCGCGCACCGACAAAAGGTGCTGGGAAATTTCCGGAGCGAGAAAGTCGGCCAGCGGAGTGACACTGGGCATATTGAAGTCCAGCTTCGCCAGACGCACTCCGCCGATGGCTAGCGCCAGGCGATCGACCGGGCCCTGTAGTGCCAGCAGCAGGCCGCTGAAGAACAGTGCGAGAAGTAACACGCCTAGCGAGGCGTAGACCCAGAACGGAATAGATTGGCGAAGGCTGCCAGTGTTCTCCACCTCACTGCGCCAGTGGGGCGATAGCAGGTCGCCTGCTCCTCCTTTGCCGCTGAGTATTGCCAGCAGCCGTTGCTTGAGTAGCTCGAGCGCACTCCGGCCGTTCTCCATGATGCGGTACTGGCCTTCAAAACCCAGGCTCAGGCAGTAGTACTGCAGCTCCAGCAGGTTGCTGTGCTGTTGCGGCGAAGCTGCCAGTCGCGACAGCAGCACGAAGAATTTTTCACCGCCCCAGGCTTCATTGTGGAAAGTCACCAGCAGGCTACGGGTGGCCCAGGTACCTCCTCCCCAGGGAGTCAGCGCAGCCGCTTCGTCGAGCACCGTGCACAGGCAATAACGCGCGGCGATGATCGTCTCGTTGGGAATCCTGAGTAATTGCGCCTGGCGTTCGAAACGGCGAATTTCCTCTACCAGATGCCGATGCAGTGCATCGGGGTCCTTGTGTTGCGTCAGGGTGCGGATCTGCGGCGCCAGGTTGAGCAGCGGATTGGCGGCGGCGAGCAGGACATTACCTGCCGTGCCCTGGTTGAGTTCGGCTTGCAGCGCGGCCTGGCTGCCATGCTGTGGCTCGGGGCTGGCAGTAATGCGGGGCTCGTTTGGATTGCCGAATGGGTTTCGCGAGAGGCTCAGCTCCATGCGCTGCCTCTCTTGTCCGTGCTATTGCAATGCATGGGACTACTCCTGGATATCAGCCGCGCACGGCCCAGAGTTCTATTTCAAGACCGGGGAATTCCCCCGCGAGGTGCAGGGCCAATACGCCGGTTCGCTGCAACTGCTGCCACATCTCGCCTCGCTTCTCGATCTCGAAGTAGAGATAGCCGGCGTTGTAGGGAATCTGGCGGGGCACCAACGGCAGGGCGTGAACACCGATGCCGGGCAATTGCAGTTGCACTAGGTCGCGGATGCGATCCACGGTGCCGAGCTTGACCTGCGCCGGGAAGCGCGTGCGGACCACTTCACCAGGCAGCTCGGCGTGTACGGCGAGGATGAAGCCTGCCTCGCGCAGCAGGTCCGGGCTGGGAATAGCACCCACCCGCACACCGTGTCCGCGATCCTGCAGGGCGATGGAGATGGCACTTTGCTCCAGTACGGTGGATAGGGCCTGGCGCAGGTTCTTCATCAACGGCTCGAAACTCTGCTGAAGATCGTCGTGGACATAGCGAGGCCATAGCGGCGGCTGGCGGTTGGCAGCGGTGAACGTGGCCAGGTCGAAGGCCAGCTTCAGCCAGTCGTGGAATAGCTCGCCGGGGTGACGTTGCAGTTCCTGTTGGGCCATCCAGGTGCTGGCCAGGGAGCGGTTCGCCAGCTCCAGCAGCATGAAGTCGGCAACTTCGCCCACGCCGCCTCGCCCAGGCTGCGAGAGGCGTTGGCCAAGAGCATGGGAGCGCTGTTGAAGCAGGCTGTGAACTTCCTTGACGAATCCGCTGAGTGTGTTGTGTGCCATGCAATCCAGCAGCGGTGGAATGTAGTTCTCATCCAGCCGCAGACGCTGGTCAGCACCTCGCTCGGCTACGCGCACCACGCCAATGGCCTGGTAGGCGTCGCTCAGATCCTCCCGCAGCGCCAGGCGAAATCTTGGGCGGGCCAGTTGCAGTTGTGCCGGCCCCAGGGCAATCGCATTGGAGTCAGCCATCTCGGCTTCCGCTGCGCAGTAGCGAGCGGGCGAACCTTCGATGTCCTCGAACAGCACCTCTTCGCTGCCGGGGCGTCGCAGTGGCAACCCGAGCACTACCTCGGCCCCCTTTGCGGTAGGAGGGAAGTCCAACGCTTGCGGGCAGTCGCCGGGGGTGCTGAAGGTGAACGGTGTACCGTCGGGCATCACCCCGCGGGCGCGATGGAGCGCCACCTTGCCCAGCTCGAGCATCTGCGAATCCAGCTCCAGCTCGAGGAAGCCCCAGAACGCTCCTCCGAGACCGCGGCAACGGCGCTCCAGATAGTGCTCCATGTAGCGTTCCCACTGCTGGAAGTGTTGTGGGCGCAAGTACATGCCCTCGGTCCACAGTGGGCCCAGGGTATGAGCCTGAGCGCTGGATAACGAATCGGATCTGCTCATGCGTCTGTCCTTAGTCATTCCTGCTGGGTGGGCGTCAGGACGTGCAGTCCGTCCTGGCTGATCACCACGTCAATACTGATGTCGTGGTCCGGCGATTGCGCCTTGTCCGTGGCCGTGTCGTCGCTCTCGACGGATTTGGCCGGCACAGCGGAGGAAATGGGGATCAGGACGCGCCATGTGCGCCCCTCCAGTTGCTGGTATCCGGCGACCACTCCAAGCAATGCAGGTGGCGAGGAGCTGGAGTACTTGCGCTGGTCACTGGTACCCGGCCAGACCATCAGTTGATCGCTACGCAGCAGGTCCTGGCCCAGGCGCATCTGAGCGTTGTTACGCAGATCGAAGTAGTCGGTCATCTCGAAGTTTCCCGGGCTGCGCAGCTCGAAGATGTTGAGCAGCACGGGCATTGCCCGGCCGGATCCATCGCGATTGATGTCCTCGTCGGCCTTGAGCGAAAGTGTGTAGTGGAAGTCCTTAAGCATCTCTGCAGACGGAGGGCTGGGCTGGTCACTCCTCCACAGCGAGCAGCCGGAGATGACAGTGGACAAACCGGCCAGCAAGCAGCAACTAAACAGTTTGGGGCCCTTTGAGGATCGCCTTTTTCCGGAAACTGCAGGGCAAAGGACTCTACGGCTGAGGTTCACACCGATATCTCCGTTTGGCGGCTGTTGGCCGTTGAGCAACGATCAATCTCATCCTCATAGGCGCGGCGGAAGGTTTCACCAAACAGGCGGTAGAAA
Source organism: Pseudomonas sp. AU12215 (assembly GCF_001675465.2). NCBI lineage: Bacteria > Pseudomonadati > Pseudomonadota > Gammaproteobacteria > Pseudomonadales > Pseudomonadaceae > Pseudomonas > Pseudomonas sp. AU12215. Next base: position 9,438 of record NZ_MACM02000189.1, on the reverse strand, counting down.
TCTTCGTTTTCCAACTGGGCCAGCACTGCCTGGTAGTGTTCGTGGTAATGCCGCCAGCGGCGAGCCTCCATGCGAGAGGGAAGCAGCCGGTCGAGCAGGCCGCGCGGACCGTTGTTTATTTCGCTGCGTTCTGGATTGAGTTCACTGATCAACTCGAACAAGGCTGTGCGGGTCCCCGCCAGAACGCCCAACTGGTGGTGCTGCAGATTGGCCAGCGCTTCATCGATTGCCTGTTCAGGTGGAAGGAAACCGGGCAGGTGCTGGCCGAACATCTGAATCAGTACGGCTTGCCCCGAGGGCAGAATCTTGAATGGGTTGTTCGCCGACTCCATGACCCGAGTGAGCTCTGCGTGGACTTCGTGCTTGATCAGCGTGCGGGAGGACATCAGGCGTACGGTGCCGTCGGTAAACAGTTTGAGCAGTCGACCCAGCTGCGCCATGCGCTCTTCCAGTGGCATGGCCGAGGGTTTGGCCTGTTCTATGCCAGCAGCTTTCATGAAGCTTGCGATGGCGCGCGCACCTTCCAACTGCATCTCGTCCTGCCGGGCCGGCGCCATTTCGGGGGACGAGTCGTCTGGAGAAGTCTTTGGCTCCTGGAGTGGGGCCAGCTGCGGTGCGACCAGGGACCTACTGCCAACCACGCTGAACTCGGTCTTGCCGGCGTCGTCCTGCGGATCTGCCTGGGCGGGTTCGCTATGCGTGGGCAACCGCAGTCTCCCGGACGGATCTGCAGGAGTGCTGCGCGTCCTGGTTGTTGGCTCGTCGAGGGGTCTGCGTGATGCCGGCGGCATTGTCGCCGCTCTGGCTCGGCCGGGTCCGGAGGTGTAGAGCTGTCCCGTCTGAGCCCGATGGAACAGTTCGCCGATGTCACTGCGGGTGATTGCCTTTACCTGCAGCTCGTTTACCGGCGCAGAAGGGATGGGCTCCAGTGGCTCGGCGAGAGGGAGTGCTCCGGGGTTGTCCAGCAGGTCGGTGAATCCCGGCATTATCGCGTCGCTTGGCGGGTAGCTGGCCGGAGCATCTATGAGCTCTGTCAGCGGGGGGGAGGTGTCCGGTTTAATAGGCTTAGGCTCGGGAACCTGGCCCAGTCGCAGAGAGATCCGACCGATATCGGCCCTGTCCATGGTCGTGCCCTGGTTGAACACCTCGCGCGGGGATTCGAATGTCACGGTCGGTGTCTGCGCGTAATTGGCGAGGACGGACGGCCCAAGGTTCTCCAGCAAGTCGACGGGGTGTGCTGGCTGTTCGAACAGCGCCAACGGATCGAGCGAAGAATCGCGAAGAGGATCCGGCACGACGGAAGGTGGCTCGCCAGGAAAGACCGACGCCTGGGTGCTGAGCAGAGAGTTGTCGTGCTCTGGCATCTGACCGAAGAGCGACGGCGCGGCCCACGGCCGCTCCAGGCTCGCAGCACTTGGATTCCGTAGATCGAAAGGCGACACATCTACCTGAGGAGATGGCGGTAACGAGACAGTGTCGAGCAGATCGGCAAATGGATTCGTCCTGTCAGGCTCTTTGGTTTCACTGGCCGCGTCGGATGAGGGCGGTGATAAGAGATGGTTAAGACTTGTGGGTTCCACGGCATGGGGGCGATCAGGGAACGGCATGTCGTTGTTGGCCTCGCTGCGTAGTAGGTAGGGGCCGATCCGCAGGTGCTCGCCACCCAGCAATTGGCACTCCTGGTTGAGCTCAAGGCGTTGCTGATTGACCTCGATCACTGTCGTTGGGCTGGTGTTGCGCAGATACCAGCAGTCGTGGCGATGACTGACTACCGCCTGCAAACGCGAAATGCGCCGGTCGGGATCGCTCAACACGAGGTGGCACCCGGTGCTGCGACCGACAATCCCGCCTGGGGCATGGAACTGCGCCGATAGGCTCTGAGCTAGAGGCTCGCCGGCGTATTCGGTGACGGTGAGTTTCATCGTTCGGTTACTTCGTCTGCGCCGGGCTCAATGGCAGTTGCTGGGTCGCGGGATCACGCGGAAAGCACCACAACCTTGCTCTGGCTTGGCTCGGTGCGCGAACCGCTGGCATTGCCGGAGTTCTGTTTGGAGGTGCTGGTCATTCGGGTGACCGGCATGCCTTGCAGGATGACGGTATTGGCGCCGGTGACATGGCGCGATGACGACATCACGGTGCCGGAGCCGACACCACCGACGACACCGGGACCATCGCCGCTGGTCTGGGGGACGACGGTGCCCATGTTGTGCGCCGGGCCGCCGCAGAGCAGTACGTTCTGAACATTGGGAATCGCTCTATTGCCCGCTGCGGAGTTGGTGTAGGCGATGGCTGCTGGCAGTGGTGGCGTGAGGCAGACGTCCGGGCTGGCGACATCGGTACCGCCTACTTGAGAGTTAGCGAACATGGCGATCTCCTCATCCGATGTGGATCTGACGTGCGTCCAGCTTGCTCAACTGGTCGGCGCTGATCAGCGTGTTTTTGCCATGCAGGCGCAGGCTCTGTGTCGCTTCGCAGTCCAACTCGCCAGCGCGAACGCATTCCAGCTGTTCGCTGATGCGGAAACTCTGCTTGCTGATCTGTACCCACTTGTCGGCGAGCAGTTCGAGGGTCCGTCCGACCAGCTTTCCGATGCCGATGAAACCACGGGCTTCACCGCAGCTGTAGGTCAGGGTGGCGGCCTGGCAATCCAGTTCTCTAGCGCGCAGGCGCAGGGTTTCCGGTGCCAGCTCGACTGCTGTGCCGGTGATGCGCACTTTTGCGCCGCTTTCGATATCCAGGCCGTAGGGCAGGCGCAATGTGGGGCGCTCGGTGCCAGGGCGTTCGAGCACGCTGAGGATGAAGGTGTCGCCGTCGACATCGGCGAGCAGCACCCGATCACCAGCGTTGGGCCGCACGAGGCAACCGAATGCCTGGGTACAGATCTGCCGTAATTGACCACGGGCGACCAGAAAACCACGTTCACCGGCAGTTTCGATGATCCGGCCGGTAGGCTCGTAAGTAGGCGGTAGCGGCTTTTTCAGAAGAGTTCGCGAGGTATTCATGGTGTGTCTCCTTGCTCCGGAAGGACCTGTTGTAATGCCTGACGGAAAGCCCGGCTCTGCTGCTTGCTCTCGGCTGACCAGCGTTCGGCTGCGGTGAGTTCTGGATCCTCGAACAACACTCCGGCCTGATTACCCCAGTGCACGTCCTCGAGTTGGGCGGCGTGGAACTGGCTGTGCTGAAAGTGCGCGTCGCGAAAATCGGTGCTCTGCAGGTTGGCGTAGGTGAAGTCGGCGTAATGCAATTGACAACGGCGGAAACTGCTCGAGTGGATTCGGGCGCGTTGGAAAATTGCCTGATTGAGTTTGCTGTCTTCGAAATTGACCTGGGTGAGCTGCGCTTCCACCCACAGTGAGCTGGAAAGCTCCGCTTGCGTGCACGAGGCCCCGCTCAGGTCGGCTCGCAGGAAAATTGCCAGGGGAGCTTGGACACTATCCAGTCGAGCACCTTGCAGAGTGGCGTTGCTGAAGTTGCATTGGCGCAACTGGGCATTCTGCAAGTCGATGTTCTGCATCTGGCAGTCGACGAACTGGCAACCTTCGATGTCCAGATTCCGCAGTACCTGTCCCTGTAGATCGCAGGCAAGGAATACCGCCTTGTGCAGGCGTGCTCCGGCCAGCCTGAACTGCTTGAGGTCCAACTCGTGGAAGACTGTGCTCTGCATCTGGGTCGCAGAGAAGTCAGCTTGCGCCAGTGGCGCGTCGAACAGTGTCTGCTCTATCTGGGCCGCGACGAAGCTGGCTTTCTCCAGCGTGCCTCCGACAAAGCGGCTTTCGGTCGTGTGAGTAGCGTCGAAGCGGCATTCGCTGAGGTTGCAGTTAAGAAAACTGGTACCGTCCAGACGGGTGCGTCGAAGGCTGGCGGCGCTCAGCGAGCACTCGATGAAGTGTGCGCGGGAGAGGTCGCTGCCGCTCAGCTCGGCGTGGCTCAACTGGCAGTTGATGAATACACAGTCGGCCAGATTGGCACCGGGTAGCCAGGCACTCTCCAGCGCGACGTTGTCGAACATTTGTCCCGCCCAGGATGCGTTCTCCTCGCGTAGACCGCTGCAGTCCAGATTTCTAAGCTCTTCGCCGTGTTCCAGGCGCCGGCGGAATTCGGCGATGCTCATGCTTGCCCCTCAGCGAAGTCCGGGAGGCGGCGGGGCAACCATTTGATCCGCTCCTGATAGCAGCCCTCGAGCCGGGTAGTGCTGTCCAGCAATACTTCGCCAAAATCGGCGCGGAACAGGTTGCTGTTGGACAGATCGGCCTCTGCCAGCAAGGCGCCCTGGAGGATGCTCGATACCAGACTGGCGTTGCGTATGCTGGCGCCGCGAAGGTCGCTGCGAATCAACAGGTTGCCATCCAGATCGGCATGGTCCAGCCGGCTGCTACGCAAGTCGGTATCGCTGAGATCGGTCTGGCGCAAATGGCTGAAGGTGAAGTCGGCGCCTTCCAGCCTTGTATTGCGCAGGCAGACTTCCTCCATCTCGCAGGCCGAAAAATCCGCAAATGAAAGGTTGCTGGCACCGATGAAACTGGACTTCCTGATCTGCGCCGCCTGAAAACTGATGCCGTGGCTGGCATCGGTCTCGATGAGCGTCAGCCCTCGAATATGGGCCTGGCTGAAATCGACATCGCGCAGCGTACAACCATAGAACGCCAGGTTGTCTATCTGTGCCTGGTGCAGGCACAGTTGCTCAAGCTCAGCCCCCTCCAGGAAAAGATTCTCGACCTTGGCCTGGGTAAGATTGAGGTTGATGAGCTTGGCGTCCTTCAAGCGCACATCGCGCAGCGTCGTCTTGCTCAGATCGCAATCGCTCAGATTGCTCTGCTCCAGGCAAACGCGGCTAAGGTCCGCGCCGCGCAACGAGGCTTGGCGGGCTTGTGCCAGGCCCAGGTTGGCATCGGCGAGCTTGCACTCCTCGAGGTTGGCATGCGTCAGGTTGGCTCGCGTCAACAAGGTACCTTGCAGATTGGCTGCCGCCAGGTTGCAAGCGGTCAGGTTGGCCGAGTCCAGGTCCGCACCGGAGAGGTCGGCTCCGCGTAGATCCATACCGGCGAGATTGGCGCCGGCCAGCTCCAGCGCCGCCAGCGGCAACCCTTGTCGCAGGTAGTCTTGAATCAGCTGGCGCAGGTTCTGCGACGTCAATGCGTCGAGCTGTGGCTGGGCGTCCAGCAAATGGCCTGCGAGGGTGAGAGTGCTCTGCAGCTGTGCGCCTCCGCTGTCGAGGACGGCCTCCATCTGCTGACGCTGTTCGGCTGGAATGCGTTGGCTGGCGCGCTCATCGCGCAACTCTTGACGTAGCTTCTCCACCACTTGTCTGGGTTTTCGTGGGTTGGGCTTGGCACTTTCGTCGATTTGCGGAGGGTTGAGTGCCTTTGCTTTGGCCTCTCGAACACGAAGGTCGTCTATCGCCGTCTGTAGCCTGGTTTCGGCGTCCTTGCGGATTTGTTCGTGGGCCTTGATGAAAGTCGAGATGTTCTCCGGCGCAGGAGGTGCGGTAGCCGTCAGTACGACGGGCTCGGGTAGCTGCACGACTGGCGTAGCGGCGGTCTTTGGGAGCGTTGCCAAGTGGGCGATGAGCTTTTCGCGCTCGGCTGCGGCACGTAGGTTCAGGCGCTCCATCAGCGCATTGCTGGGTAAGTTTTGCGGGGCGAATGCCTCGAGGCCCGAGCCAATCAGTGGGGCAGGGATGAGCTCTGCATCGTTCAGGGCGTTTTCGACGCTGTACTGTGGCTCCAGGCGTCGTTCGAGTACTCCGTGGAAATACTCCATGTCGCGCGGCGCTTCGAGATCATCGGCGGCCAGTAGCAGGCAGGCGATATCATTGCCGTCGAAGCTGCTACAGGGAACGCTTCCATTGAAGATCAGGATCGCCCGTTCGCAGTGGGGAATGAACCAGACGGTGGTCAGGCGTAATGGCACTTCCTCGGTATTCCGGTTGTCCAGCATGTTGCGACGCAGGAAGCATCGAGCCCGCACCGCCGGCAGATGACCACTCAGGTCGGCATGTTCTGGATGCAGGTTCTGAAGCCGATAGTGTGCTCCGCCCGGGAACTCGTTGAGCCCTTCGAACCATTGGTCCGGTTGCGCGCCGTTGAAGTAGTGCCAGTCGATGTTTCGCGAGAATCCTGGGTAGTCCTCCTCCAGCCAGCGCTGGTCGTAGTCGTCGGCCAGCCGGTAACGCTGAGGCCAGTTGCTGTCGACCATACCCAGGTTGATTGGCACGCCCGGCTCGTCAGGCGTGCGCAGACACTGATCGAGTGGCTCCAGATTGGGCAGAGGCTGGGTTTCGTCCGCGCGCGCGATACCCTTGCCCAACGGATTCTCAGCAAACTCTGCACCTCCGTATGTCTGCGCCCAGTCGAGTGACAGCTCCTCGAAGGGTTGTGCTGCCGTGGGAGCATTACCGCTCCAGTACCGATTGCCAGTGACGCGAAGGCGCTTTTCGAGCCCGCCGACACTGACTGCCACCTCGCACACCGCCTTTCCCGACGCACAGTAATGTCCGTAGGCATTGCCGCTGACGAGGAACTCCGGGCATGCTTTGGGAATCGCTGCGTCAAGCGTGACACCTGGTAGTTGCTCCTCTGCCAGCTTCCACAGTTCCATCTCGGTGAGCAGGCAGGCCTGGCCCCGCAGAGGCACCAGGGCCAGCGCGGCGATACCCATGTGATAGCGGCGATCTCGGCGATAGACCTGATGCAGCAGGCTCATGCGCAGTGGCTTGATCAGTTTCATGACGTGGGCCCCTTAGCAAGTCACCTTGTATTTGCAGGTTTTCACCTGGGTCGAGTAGTTGTTGAGCGCGAAGCCGGCAATGCTGATCAGTGCGCCATAGGTGTTGATGCCGGCGCCGATGTTTTGGATCTTGGCGCCGTGATTGCCGATATGGCAGCCGGTGCCGTGCAGCCTCATCAGCGTTGCTCCGGCGTGGAGCCCGGTGCACTCGAGCTCCGCGCCGGTCAGTGCGATGCTTGCGCCGGTCAGGCTTATGTGCGCGCCGACCATGCTGAATAGTTGGCCGAGCAGCTCGTTTAGGCTGGGGCTGGTCTGGTTCATCTCTTCGCAGGCTTCCATGCACAGCTTCTTCAGCGCTTCCATGTTGATGCACTGGTGGGAGCGGGTGTTGATGTTGCCGTGCACCTCGCGATGCTGGTGGCCGCCGATGGTGCTGGCTTCGTTGCCTTGGACGTGCTTGGTGCGGTGCTTGTTGACCTTATGGGTCTCGTCGTTCTCCACGGAGGTGTCGAGGTTGCGTTCGGCGTGCAGCCTGACCTGCTCGGCGCCGCGCTTGTCGTCGAAACGCAGCATGCTGGCGTTCTCCGTCGTGCCCTGCTGCAGGGAACGGGTGACGATGCCGCTCTGGGTGCTGGCCGCGGGCAGGTTGAAGGGCGGCATCTGGTCGGCGTTGTAGACGCAGCCGACGATCAGCGGACGATCGGGCATGCCGTTGATGAAGTTCACCACGACTTCCTGGCCGATACGGGGGATCTGCAAGCCACCGAAGTTCGAGCCGGCCCAACTGCTGGACACCCGCACCCAGCACGAGCTGTTCTCGTTGCTCTGGCCATAGCGGTCCCAGTGGAACTGCACCTTTACCCGGCCGTACTGGTCGGTCCAGATTTCTTCGCCGGCCGGGCCTACCACCCTGGCAGTCTGCGGGCCATGGGTAAGCGGCAGGGGTGTGAGGCGTGGCGCCCGGTAGGGTTGCGTGGTGGGCTGAACGATGAAACGGGTGTCGTAGCGCGCCTCCTCGCTGCCGRAGGCATAACCCGCTTCATGGAAGTCGTAGTCGGCACTCACCACCAGGTAGTCGCGGTTTTCGCTGTTGCGCGGGTGGCCATCCAGGGTAAAGGTGAAGCCGGGCATGATGGCGGGCAGTTGGCTCTGCGCGCGGGTCTGCTCGCGCAGAGCCTGGGCCTCTTCGAGGCGAATGCGCGAGTAGCTTTCGGCATGCGCCTGGTCGATGAAGCCGCCCATCCAGTCGTACATCTCGAACTGGTCGTTGCTGTGCTGCTGCGGATTGATCTGCAGCTGGCGCATGTCGGCCTTGGGCTTGGAAAAGTCGTAGTCGCCGACCATGTAGCTGCCCGGGCGTACCTCCTCGCTGACCTGCCAGTGGGTGACGCCGACTTCGCTGGTGTTAACCAGACGATCGGGCGGCAGGTACGCCAGCTCGGCATATCCGGGCATTGGTGTCAGGGTGCTGATGTCGTCGGCCAGCACCAGGGTTTCACCGGCTTCGTTGTGTTCGAAGAAGTAGTAGATGCCTTCTTGTTCCATCAGGCGGCTGACGAAGTTGAAGTCGGTCTCCTGATACTGGACGCAATACTCCCACTGACGGTAGGTCGAGGTCAGGCGCTTCTCCACGGGATAGTCGTAGTCGCTGAAGACCTCGTCGAGGATCTCCACCACGCTCTTCTTCTGGAAGATCTTGCAGTCCGAGGTACAGGTCAGGAACCACAGCCAGGGACGTACGCTGAGGCGATAGACGTAGTCGCGAGAGGTGTTGCTTTCGCGCCCGATCAGCTCCATGCGGCTGACCTGTCCGGCGAGTTGACGTGGGGTGCCTTTGTCCAGGGCGATGGAGAGGCTCAACGGCTTGCCTAGGGTCTGCTTGATGTCCAGGCTGTAGTTGGCGCTCAGGACTTCCAGTTCGAACTCATAGAGCGCGGACAGCGACTCCTTGCCGCGCAGAGAGCGGAAACGCACATCGCTGTCGCTGAATGTGCCTTGAAGCGTGACGATACGATTCATGTCGATACCCCCGATGGGATCAGTTCGATAGAGGCCATGGCGGATGACGGCTCTGGTGCTCGGTGGCCAGGGTGGAAGTTGTTGGCGACGTCGGTGGAGTGGTCGGTAGCGTTCAAGATCTGCGGGCTGAGGTGTTCGAGCCGACTCGGGAAGGAGCAACAGTTGTGCTGTTGAGCGCGACCCGAGAGGTTTGCCAGGTGTGGTGTGGGCAGCTTTTTCATGAGGTTCAACAGGTCACCGAATAGCCGACGTGAGAGATGGAAACTCCGACGGTGCTAATCGACGCTCCAGTAGTCGCGATTGATGCTCCGGCCGTACTGATCGATGACCCTGTGGTAGCGATTGATGACCCGGTGGTGGTGATTGCAGAAGGCGCGCTGACGACCCACGAGCCTGCGGTGTTGATTGATGAGCCGTAGAGAGCGATCGACGAGCCGACAACAGCGTTTTGCGATCCGGTTGCGCTGAATGCCAGGCCAGTCAGAGAAACGCTTAGGCCTGTCATGCTGTTCACCACGCCATTCTGGTTATTGGTGATGCCCAAGACGGTATTGTTCTGGTCGGTGTCGACCGTATTGGTTTCGCTTCCTGATATGTGTTTGGTGCGGTTCCGGTTGACCTTATGGGTCTCGTCGTTCTCCACGGAGGTGTCGAGGTTGCGTTCGGCGTGCAGCCTGACCTGCTCGGCGCCGC
>NZ_MACM02000188.1:0-291 GCF_001675465.2 Pseudomonas sp. AU12215 | reverse complement strand
AGACCCGCGACGTGACCTTCACTTACCAGGCGAAGGATAACAACGGCGCGCTGAGCGACCCGCAGACCATCACCATCACCGTCACCGGCACCAACGACGCGGCGGTGATCACCGGCCAGACCAGCGGCAGCGCCGATGAAACCGACGCCCCGCTGACCCTCGGCGGCAAGCTCGATGTCACCGACGTCGACAGCCCGGCCACATTCCAGGCCCAGAACAACGTCGCTGGCCTGCACGGCACCTTCAATCTCGGCACCGACGGCACCTGGACCTACACCGCCAACAGCGCAT